>JAJYVV010000008.1 GCA_021791815.1 Bacillota bacterium
CACGACGTGCACCAGTTGACGATGTAGTCGCCGCGGTAGATGAGCCCCTCGCGGTGGTAGCGCAGGAACACTTCCTCCACCGCCCGGGCCAGGTCCGGTTCCAGGGTGAAGCGCTGCCGCGACCAGTCGCAGGAACAGCCCAGGCGCCGCAGCTGCAGGGTGATGCCGGCCTCGTATTCGTCCTTCCACGCCCAGACGCGGCGCAGGAAGGCTTCCCGTCCCAGGGCGGAACGGCTGAGTCCCTCCTCCTGGAGGCGCCGCTCGACCACGGCCTGCGTCGCGATGCCCGCGTGGTCCGTGCCGGGCAGCCACAGGGTGGCGTCCCCGCGCATCCGGTGCCAGCGGACGAAGACGTCCTGAAGCGTGTTGTCGAGCGCGTGACCCATGTGCAGGCGGCCCGTGACATTGGGGGGCGGCATCACGAGGGAGAAGCGCCGCTCCCCCGCGGGGGAGTCCGGCGCGCGGAAGCAGCCGCTCTCCACCCAACGCGCGGAGATGCGCGCCTCGACGGCACCGGGATCGTACGCCGGCGCCATCCCCCGAGGCTCCGGTCCTCCGTCGCTCCCGCCGGGCAGCGCCGGCTCCGGCCGCGAGTCCTGCGCCATGGCGGCATCCCTCCCTGTACACGACAAAGCCCTCCGTCCGTCAAGGACGGAGGGCAAGCCCCCCGCGGTACCACCTTTGGGTCCTGTCGCGGCCGGGCAGGCCGCGGGCAGGCGCTCCACCGCTCTAACGCGCGGTCCTCGCCGGCCGGGCGCACCGCCCGACCGGAAGACGCGGGGCGACCTTCGCGGGCGTCGGCCGCGGGGACCTTGCAGCCCTTGGGCCCCCTTGCTGCATCGGCCGGAGGCGCCGCTACTCCTCCCCGTCGCTGCGAGTCTACGGACAGCGGGCCCCGCTGTCAAAGCGCCCGCGTGCCCGGGCGGGACCGCCGCGCCCCGACGCCGTCAGCCGCCGGGGACGGCGTCGTCGTCGAGGTGGCGCAGGGCCCAGCCGGCCGCCTCGACGCGGTTGTTCACGCCCAGCTTGCGCAGGACGCTCTTGAGGTGGGCCTTGACCGTGTTCTCGCTGATCTCCAGGGCTTCGGCGATGTCCCGGTTGGTCGCCCCGCGCGAGAGCAGTTTGAGCACGCCCTGCTCCCGCGTGGAGAGCGGGCTCCCGAAGCCCGTCCCGCCGCGTTCGCGCTGCGCCCCCAGGGCCGCGAGGATGCGGGCGGCCATGCTGCCGGGGACGGTGGTCTCGCCCTGGGCCACGTCGCGGATGGCCTGGAAGAGGGCCTGCGCCGAGCTGCTCTTGAGCATGTATCCGGCTGCGCCGCGCCGCAGGCTTTCCGTCAGGTGGTCGTCCTCCGTGGACACGGTGAGCACCAGTACCCGGGTGGACGGGACCTCGCGGCGGACCTCGGACGTGGTCCACAGGCCGTCGCCGCCGGGCATGTGGATGTCGAGCAACAGGACGTCGGGGCGGCTCTCGCGGGTCCGCTCCAGCGCTTCCTCGCCCGAGCCGGCCTCCCCGACGACGTCGAACTCGGGATCCGTCCGGAGCAGGTCCCGGATGGCCTGCCGCACCATCGTGTGGTCGTCCGCGAGCACCAGCCGGATCGGCATGTCGCGACCCCTCCCCCCGGGGAGATACCGGAACGACAGGGCTGCGGGGCACGCGGCGGCCTTCCTCCCCTAGGGCCGAGGCAGCGCGGGCGCCGGGTCGCCCTCCGGCGCGGCCAGGGGTATGCGCAGGCGGACCTCCGTCCCCGCCCCGGGCACGGATACGACGTCGACGCTCCCCCCGAGGAGGGCGCCGCGCTCCCGCAGGATCGGTAGGCCGAAGTGGCCCTCCCCGTCGACGTGCTCGGGGTCGAAGCCCCTTCCGTCGTCCCGGATGGCCAACCGGAGGCCGTCCCTGTCCCGCTCGAGGCGCACCGACACGTGCTGGGCCGCGGCGTGCTTCCGCGTGTTGGCCAAAGCCTCCGACACGATGCGCAACACCTGGAACTGCGCATCGGCGGGAAGCGCGACCGGCTCGGCCGGCAGTTCCAGTTCGGTTTCCACCCCGCTGTTCCTGGACCAGGCGCGGACGTACCCGGCCAGATGCACGCTGAACTCCTCGGCGGGAGCCGTCAGGGGGGCGCGCAGGTCCATGATGGCGCGGCGCACGTCCTCCAGGCCCTCCAGCGCTCCCCGCCGGATGGCCTCCAGCGTGCCCGGCAGCAGCGCGCGGCCCGTCTCCGTCTCCGCCTGGGCCAGACCCACCTCCGCCTTCAGCTTCAGGTAGGTGAGCGACTGGGCGAGGCCGTCGTGCATCTCCCGCGCCAGCCGCTCGCCCTCCTCCAGGGCGGCCAGGCGCTGCGTGCGCCGGTACAGCACCGCGTTCTCCGCGGCGACGGCGATGAGGTTGCTCGCGGCGGCCAGGAACACGCGCTCCGGGCCCGCGAGGCGCCGCGGAGACCGCCATCCGACGAGCAGGACGCCCAGGGGCCTCCGCTCGGCCTGGATGGCGATGGCCGCCCCCGCCATCCATCCCGCGGCGGCCAGGACCGGGTGCCGCTCGGCACGGACGCCGGGTGAGGCGCGCCCCAGGTCGGGCACGACCTCGATCGCGCCGCTCGACTGCGCGCGGCCGGCCAAGTCGTCGTCCAGCGGGGCGGTCGCCGCGGGCCGCCAGCCCCCCGGACCGGCCCCGGCAAACGCCTGCAGGCGCAGGGGACCGCCGCCCTCCGCCCGTCCCCCGCGCAGCCACATGGCGCCGTCGGCGCCGAGGTACCGGCGGATGCCGTCCAGGGCCACCGCGGGATCGCGCCGGGCGGAGGGCACGAGGGCCGCATCCTCGGTCATTTCCAGCACGGCGCGGAGGGCGCGCTCGGCGGCCGGGAGCGCGCCCCCGCCCGAGGCCCGCGCCGCCGCCAGGGCCGCCGCGATCAACAGCGCCACGGTCCCGACGATCCGCAGCACCGGTGCCGCGGCTTCGGGAGCGGGCACCGGCCCACCGGCCAGGATGCGCCAAGGCGCCGCCAGGGCTGCCGCCCCGGCGAGGCACCCCGCGGCGGTCCACCACTGTGGACGCGACAACGACGCCAAGGTCCTGCGCGCACCCCCCTGCCGGGGCGACTTGGCAAAGCGGTCCGGCGCGCTCGGGGCGTGGACTCCCCCGGGACCCGCGGCGCGGCGGGCGCCATGCCTGCCCGAGCCCGTGGTCCGCCGAAAGGCGCGGGCACCCCCGCCCGGCGCGGCGCAACGGCCGTGATGTGGTCGTCCAGGGCGGCCTCGAAGGCACAGGGGCCGCGCGCGTCGAAACGGCGCAACCCGGCCGGGTCAGGGCGATCCCCCAACGGAGTATAGCACAGCGGGGTCCGGGGCATGGGCGCGGGGCACCCCATCGAGCAGGACCGCCGGACGGCGCGGCCCTGCTCCGTGCACCCCGCCCTACCGCCGGGCGGGGGGCTCGTGGGAAAGACGGGCCGCGGGGTCGCCCGCCGGCGGCCCGGCCTGGGGCGGGGCTTCCTCGGGAGCCGCGGACAGCGGCGCGCCCATGGCCTCCGCGTCCACGGCCGTGCGCAGCGCGAGGAGTTCGCGCTCGGCCGCGGCCTGCCGGCGCCCGAGGTTCGCCACATAGAGGATCATCGCCGCGAACATCGCGCTGTACCCGACGAACATCCAGTCCAGGGGCGTCATCCGATCACCTCCGCGACCTAGCCGGGACGTGCGGCGGCGGCGGCCCGGGCGCCGCGCCCCGCCGGCCGGGGCGGCCGATCACCCGAGGCGGTCGCGCAACGCGGCGATCTCCTCCGTCAGGACGACCAGCCGCAGGCGCTTGCCGAGCAGCCACAGGTAGAACAGCGTGAACGCGAAGAAGGAGAACATCAGGGCGACCACCATCCGCGGCGGCATCGCGAACCCGGAAAGCGTCACGACCCGCGGATGCAGACCCACCCAGAGCACGTTCGAGAAGTACACGAGCGGCACGGCGAAGAAGCCGACGATGCCGATCACGGCCGCCAGCCGCTCGCGGGCGGGGTCGTTCTCCGCCGAGCCGCGGACCACCAGGAAGCCGAGGAAGATGAACCAGAGCAGCAGCGTGGTGGTGAGCTTGGGATCCCATGTCCACCAGGTGTTCCAGTCGGCCCGCGCCCACACCGACCCGCCGACGATGCACACGGTCGTGAAGAACACGCCCAGCTCGGCCGAGGCATACGCAAGCCGGGACCAGCCCCGGCGCCCGGTGCGCAGGAACAGGATCACCGCCGCGAAGACGACCCCGAACGCGAGGAACCCGTTCCAGGCGGCGGCAACGTGAAAGTACATGATGCGCTGGGCGTCGCCCATGGTGCGCTCCGGCGGCGCATACACCAGCCCGAGGTACAGCGAGGCGGCCACCGCCAGCCACACCAACCACGCGGGCAGGCGCTCCCCCAGGCTCCGGCCGCCCAGGGGCGCACCCGCGGCGCGCGCCCGCCCGTGGACCTGCATCCCGCCCGCTCCGGCCACCATGACCGTCCCCCCGTCCTCAGGCACCGGCTTCCGCCACCACCGGGAACAGCGCGTACGGGAGGCTCCAGAACAGCAGCGCGTACGCGCCAAGCAGCCACAGCCAGGGCGCCGCCGCCGGCCATCCGGCTCCGGTGAGGAACGCCTGCGCCCCCCGGACGGCACCGAGGACCCCGGGCGCGAGCACCGGCAGCGTCACCAGGGGGAGGACGGCCGGTCCCGCGCCGCCGCCGAAGGCCCGCGCCACCACCGCCGCGCTCAAGCTGCCGGCGGGCGCGAGGCCCAGCGCGCCGAGCCCGAAGGCGGCCGCCAGTCCGCCCGCGGCCCCGCCGGGCCGCACCTGCAGCATCGCCCCGAAGGCCGGGCAGAACAGGGCGAGCCCCGCGCCCAACGCCAGGAGGGCGCCCACGCACTTAGCATAGAACAGCACGGCCGCATCCGCGCCGGCCGCGCGGTAGCCATCCGCCGCGCCGTGGCGCCACTCGGCGGCGAACGACCGCTCCAGCGCCGGCAGCGCGGCGAACATCGTCCCCGTCCACACGACGCCCGCGAACACCGGCCGCAGATCGACGGACGTCGGATCCAGGGCGAAGCCGAACACGACCGCGACGAGAAGGCCGAAGGCGAGCATCGCGCCGAACCGTCCGCGGCCTCGCGACCAGAGCCGCGCCTCGCGCCCCAGCACCGCGCGGAAGGCCGTCCACGCGCCCCCGCGGCCTCGGGCCGCGGAGGCGCCGGAGCCGGCGCCCGGCGCGGCCTGGGCGGCAACCGCGGGCGCCTCCGCCGGCCCGCCGGCGGACGACCCGCGCCGCACCCCCAGCCGCCGCGCGGCGGACGTCGCCGCCACGTAGCGCGCGGCGAAGGCGTCGCCGCGGCCCCGCCACGGCGAGGCGGCCCCTTCGTCCGCCACGTTCGCCCCGCCGAGCAGCACGTAGCGGTCCGCGAGCGCCAGGGCCGCCGCCAGATCGTGGCCCGTGAAGACCGCGGCGCCGCCCCGGGCGCGCTGGGCGGCGATCCGCGCTCGGAAGCGGGCCGTCGCCGGCGGGTCGAGGCCGGTCTCCGCCTCATCCGCCAGGATCAGTGCCGGGTCCCCCAGCCAGGCGCGGCAGATGGCCACCCGCTGCGCGAGACCTCGCGAGAGGGAGGCCACCGGGCGGTCGGCGTGCAGCAGGAGGCCCTCCAGGCGCAGCGCCTCGCGGGCGCGTTCGGCCGGGGCGTCCAGGCCGAGCAGGGCGGCGTAGTAGGCGAGGTTCTCCGCGGCCGTGAGTTCATCGAACAGAAAGGACTCGTGGGAGAGGACGCCCAGGCGACGGCGCAGCGCCGGCGGCGCCGCGGACGCGGCCACCCCCCACCACCGCACCCGGCCGGCCTGCGGCACGGCCAAACCGGCAAGGAGGCGCAGCAGTGTGGACTTCCCGGATCCGTTCGGGCCGAGGAGGGCGACGACCTCGCCCGGGCGCACGGACAGGTCGAGCCGGTCCAGGACCGTCCGTCCGCCGTACGCGAACCGGAGACCGCAGGCCTCCACGGCCGGCGCGGCGCCGCGCGGGACCGCCCCGGGCTCGCCCGCGGCGTGCGGCCCGGGCGGGGCGGCGCTCAGCCGTTCGAGGTAGCCGCTACGTAGGTCGAGGGGCACTTGACCAGCACCTGCTCCGCCACGAACGTGCCGGACGGCTGCAACCGGCCGGATACCACCACGCTGATTCCGGGCGCGAACGTGTCCGGCTCCGCGCCGTGGTAGACGACGGGGAGTGGCGCGGCTCCCGCATTCGCCGCCGAGGAAGCGCTTGCCGGGGTCGCCCCGGAGCCGGACCCCGAGGCCGGGGCCGCCGCGACGACGTCGAACCGCAGCTGCTCCGCCTGATAATCCCACTGGACGCCGGGCCCCACCGTGCCGTTGACCTTGACGGGCCGGCCGACCTCGGACGGACCCAGGGCCCGAAACTGGGGGAGGGTGTAGTAATAGGTCGATGCCGCCCGGATGGCGGTGACCATCAGGAGGACGAGCGCGACCGAGATGCCCGCGCCGGCCAGACCGAGTCGAAGGCGCCGGGACATCCCGACCCTCCCCCCGAAGAGCCCGAGTCACGACCACCTGCCGTGCTGGGGAGGGCCGTTCCGCCAGCAGTCCAGCCGCCCGCGGCCGCGCGGGGCGCACTCCCATCCGCATCAGTATACGGGAGGCGGCGCCGGCCCCTCAAATCGGGGGAATCCCGAGCATCCGCCCGCGGCGTCAACCGGCGCGACCCAGCGCCGCCGCGACGAGGGGCGCCACCTCCCACGGCAGGGAGGCGACGCGCACGCCCGCCGCCTCCAGCGCCTGGCGCTTCGACTCAAAGCTGCCCCGGCCGCGCTCGATGATGGCCCCGGCGTGCCCCATGCGCTTGCCCTGCGGCGCCGCCGCGCCGGCCAGGTACGCCACGATGGGCTTGTCGAGGCCCTTGGCGAACTCGGCGGCCTCCTCCTCGGCGGTGCCCCCGATCTCGCCCACCAGGACCACGGCCTGCGTCTCGTCGTCCTTGGCGAAGCGCTTGAGCACCTCGACGAAGCTCATGCCGACCACGCGGTCTCCGCCGACGCCGACCACCGTGCTCTGGCCCAGGTCGGCCTCGGTGAGCGCCGCGACGATCTCGTACGAAAGGGTGCCCGAGCGGGCCACCACGCCCACGCGTCCCGGCCGAAAGATGCGGCCCGGCGGGATGCCGAGCTTCGCGCGGCCCGCCGGCGTGCAGAGGCCATAGGTATTCGGCCCGATCAGCGCGGCGCCGCGCGCCGCCGCGAAGGCGGCGATGTCGAGCCCGTCCTGCAGGGGCACGTGCTCGGCGATCACCACCACCGGCGACAGGCCGGCGTCGAGCGCTTCGAAGGCCGCGTCGCGCGCGAGCGCCCCGGGCACGAAGAGGACGGCGGCCGTGGCGCCGTGCTTGTCGACCGCGGCCTCGACCGTGTCATACACCGGGACGCCGGCCACCTCGCGGCCGCCGCGCCCGGGCGTCACCCCGGCGACGACGCGGGTGCCGAACTCGAGCATCTGCTGCGTGTGGAAGGCTCCCTGGCGCCCCGTGATCCCCTGGACCAGCACCTTGGTCCGCTCGTCGACCAGAATGCCCACCCCTGCTCACCGCTCCCCGCCCTCAGCCCAGCGGCTCCCGCGCCAGGGCCACCACCCGTTCGGCGGCCTCCCGCATCGAGGTGAAGGCCGCGATGCCGGCGGCGCGCAGCATCTCCGTCCCGCGCGCCTCGTTCGTCCCGACCAAGCGGACGACCAAGGGCACGGTCAACGCCCCGCGCGCCCGGACGTCGAGGATCGCGGCGGCGACCTCGTCGCAGCGCGTGATCCCGCCGAAGATGTTGACCAGCACCGCGCGGGGATTCGTGGACAGCAGCGCCTCGAGCGCCGCGGCGGTCGGGCCGGCGGCGGCGCCCCCGCCGGCGTCGAGGAAGTTCATGGCCCGCCCGCCGCAGCGCTGCAGGACGTCGATGGTGGCCATCGTGATGCCGGCGCCGTTGGCCATGACGGCGATGTCGCCACCGAGTTGCACGAAGGCCAGCCCCAGCGCCCGGACGCGCCGCTCCAGGACCGTGGCTTCGTCGGTGCGCGGCAGGTCCTCCTGGCGGTACAGGGCGTCGTCGTCCACGTTGCACCGGGCGTCGGCGGCCACGAGGCGGCCGGCCGCCACGGCGAGGGGGTTGCACTCGACCAGCTCGGCGTCGCGGCCGCGGAAGACCCGATAGAGGCGGCAGGCGATATCCGCGAAGGAGGTCGCGAGGTCGCCCGGCAGCCCGAGGCGGCCGGCCACCTGCCTGGCCTGGTACGGGAGCAGGCCCCAGGGCAGGTCGATGGCCCTCCGCACGATGGCCTTCTCCGCGACCTCCTCGATGGCGATGCCGCCCTCGGCGGAGGCGATGAGCAACGGGCGGCGCGACGACGGGTCGATCGTGATCGCCAGGTACAGTTCGCGCTCGATGTCCAGGCGCTGCTCGCAGTACACGTGGCGGGCACGCTCGCCGTGGATGTCCAGGGCGAGGATCGCGGCGGCGGCGGCGGCCGCCTCCTCCGGCGTGGCGGCGAGCCGGATGCCGCCGGCCTTCCCCCGGCCGCCCACCAGGACCTGGGCCTTGACGGCCACGGGACCGAGCGCCCGGCACGCCGCCGCGGCCTCCTCGGGTCCGGCGCACAGCCGCCCGTCGGGCACCGGCACACCCGCGGCCCTCAGGATGTCCTTGGCCATGTATTCAAACAGCTTCACGGGCGCGGCGTCCCTCCTCCGCGGGCCCTTCGCGGCCGCCCGCCCGCGCTAGCCCTGGGGAAGTTCCGCGAGTGCCGACCGGACCTCTTCCGCGGAACGCAGGAAGGCGGCCCGTTCCTCGGGCTGGAGCGGCACCTCCACGACGCGGCGGACGCCGCCGCCGTCGAGGACGATCGGCACCCCCGTGTACAGGCCCGACAGTCCGTACTCCCCCTGGAGGTACGCGGGGGCGGGCAGCAGGCGGCCCTTGTCGTGCAGCACGGCCGCGACCATCTCGCAGAGGGCGGCCCCCGGCGCGCAATAGGCGCTGGCGTTCTTGAGAAGACCCACGATCTCCGCGCCAGCCCCGCGCGTCCGCTCCACCGCCCGCGCGATGGCCTCGGGGGGCAGCAGGGCGGAGAGCGGCACGCCGCCGACCGCGGCCAGGCGCACCAGGGGCACCATCGTGTCCCCGTGGCCGCCCAGGACCAGCGCGTGGACGTCCTCGACGGAGACGTCGAGCTCGGATGCCACGAACGCCCGGAAACGCGTCGTGTCGAGGACGCCCGCCTGGCCGAAGACGCGCGCCGGCGGCAGGCCGGTGGCGCGCAGCGCGACCGAGCACATGACGTCGACCGGGTTGGTCAGGATGATGAACACCGCGTCCGGCGAGGCCGCGGCCGCGGCCTTCGTCACGTCGGCCACGATGCGGTGGTTGGTCCCGAGCAGTTCCCGGCGGCTCATCCCGGGCTTGCGGGGCACGCCGGCCGTGACGACCACCACGTCCGAGCCGGCCGTGTCGGCCCAGGACCCGGTGCCGGTCACGCGGGCGTCCGCGGCGAGAAGCGGGGCGGCCTCGGCGAGGTCCAGCGCCTTGCCCTGGGGAAGTCCCTCGACGACGTCGAAGAGGACGACGTCGCCCAGCTCCCGCGCCGCGCACCACTGGGCGGCGCTCGCACCCGTCATGCCCGCCCCGACGATCGTGATCCGGTGCCGCCGCGACATCCGCCGGCCCCCTCCCGACGTGCGCCGGACGGCCCCGGCGCCCGCCACCGCCCGCGCGGGGAGCCGGGCCGCACGGGCGCGCCGCCCCTCCGGCCGTACCCATCCCGTCTCCGTGCAGACCGCTGGCATTCTACGCCGCTGCCGACGGGGCCGTCAAAAGCGGGGCGGGGCCGGGCGCCGGCTCCGGCGCGGGAAGCGGCGGCGGCGCGGCGGCCGCCGCCCAGAGGCGGAGGGCGCCGCGGAGGGCGGGCCCGCGCGGGAGCCCGTCGATGGCGCGGCGGACCGCGGCCCGCATCCCGGAGTCGCCCGCGGGCACCAGCACCCAGTACGACTGCTCGCCGAGTCCCGCCGCCGCCTGGACGCGGAGCTCCGGGTCATGGACCGCCAGGGCGCCGCACTCGCTCAGGCCTCCGAGCACCGCGCGCAACCGGCCGGTGGCGAGGTCCGCCGCCGCCTGTCCCGCGTTCAGCGACTCCTCCACGACGGGGCGGGCGGCCGCGCCCGGCCCCGCGGCCGCCAGGGCGCGGAGGCGCTCCCCGCCCGCCGCCCCGGGGAGCAGGCCAACCACGGTCCCGTCCAACTGCCGCCAGGAGGCGACCGGCCGGCCGCGGCGGACGAGCAGGGCGACCGGCTCCGTGTGGTACGGGCCGACCGCGTCGATCCCGGGCGGGAGGGGCGGCGGCGTGCGGCCGGGCGCGGCGTACGCCGCCGCGACGGCGTCCGCGGCGCCCGAGCGCGCCGCCCAGATCCGCTGGCCGGGCGTGACCGGCAGGAGGTGCACCCGCTCGGGGTTGCCGAGGGCGCCGCCGGCGATCCCGCGGGCGAGGGCGACGTCGAGCCCCGCCCAGCCCCCGTCGCGGGACGGCGCGCCGAAGGGGGGCGCCCACAGCGGGACGGCCACCACCACATACCCGCGAGCGCGCGCCCGTTGGAGCTCCGCGCCGGCGGCCGCCCGCCCCTGCCGCGCGCCGAACGCCCCGACGGCGGCCCAGGTCGCGAGGGCCAACGCCAGGATGGCCGCCCCCGCGAACGCCGCGCCGCCCGCCTCCCACTCCCCCGGCCTCCGGCCGCGCCCGACCGCCACGCCGGACCGCCCCCTCCTCCCGCCCCCGCAACGCAGCCGCCGGGGCCGCGCGAAGTCGGGGACACGATGCCGCGGCGCTTCACGCCTATGCCCGCGGTGCGGACGACTTGCCGCCCGCCGGCCGCGCGTACCTCTCAAGAGCGGGGACCCGTTCGCCGATGCAATCCCCAGGTGGAAGGTCCCCCAAGACGCGCGGGCGGGCGTGGGGGTGCGGGACATGGTCGGTACCGAAGGGCTCATGCTGCGCGGCGGCGGGCGACCCCTGGCCGCGAGGCCCGGACCGGGCACGGCCGCCCGCCGGGACTCAGGCCGGCGGCCGGGGCACGAGGCCGTGGCCGGGCCGGCCGCGGCGGAGGCCCCCGCCCGCCGCCTCCGGGCGGCGATCCTCGGCTGGCAGCGGTCGTTCCCCGGACTCCCCTACCGGCTGCCGCGGCGCGACCGCCTGCAGGGCGTGCGCTGCGTGGGGCAGGGTGCGGGGGCGCGCGTCTCCGGGGTCCTCGCGCCGCTGCTGCGCCACGACGTTTCCACGGGAGCCGGCGCCACCGTGATCGAGCTGCGGGGCGGGGGACTGGCGGGTCCGGCCCGGGGGGCCGCCGACCGTGCCGGCCGCGCCGTGTTGGAGTGGGAGCCGGGCAACCCCGACAGCGCGTGCTGGAATCCCCTGGCCAGGCCGACCCCGGCGGCCGCCGAACGGCTGGAACAGGCGCTCCGGCGCCTGGGCGGGCACGCCGCACCCGGCCAGGCCGCCGCCCCACGCGGTCCGGACCCGTTGCTGCGGCATGCCGTGGCGGCGGTCGCGTCCTGCGGTCGCGTTCCGGACCTCCTCGCCCTCCAACGCTTCCTCGAGGCATCCCCGTCGCGGCAGGCCGAGCTGGCCATGGGCGATGCGGCGGCCGCGCGTTACTTTCGCGACGTCTGCCGCCGCTGGAGCGCGGACCGCCGGGAGGGGCGCCTGGGCGCGTTCCTCGGGCCGCTGGCGGTCCTCCTCGGCCAGCCGCTGTTGCGGCGCGCGCTGTGCCCCGGGGACGGCGCGCCGGTCATCGACCTGCCGGCCTGCCTGCGCGAGGGCCGGGTCCTGCTCGCCACGCTGCCTCCGGGTGGGCCGTCCGGCGTGGGCGAGGCGCTGGGAGGCCTGCTGCTCGCGGCGTTCCAGGCGGCGGCCTACGGCCGGGCGCCAGGAGCGCCGTTTCACGCCCTTTACGTGGACGACCCCGAGCGGCTCGCGGGCGGGCGTCTGGACGGCTTCGTGCGCGCGGCCGGTTCGGTGGGCATCGGGGCCGTGTGCGGCGCGGAGGGACTCGACCGGCACGGGGGCGCCGGGGACGTCCTGGGCGCGTGGGGCACCGCCGTCGTGGTGCGCTGCGGGCCGGCGGACGCCAGGGCGCTCGCCCCCGCGCTGCCGGCCCGCAGACGGCGGACGTGGGTCCCCGCCGATCTCAGCGGGCTTCCCTATGGCTGCGGCCTGGCGTATCGCTCGGGCAGGCGGCCGTGGATCCGGGTGTTGCGCCTCCCGGCCGCGGGATGACCCGGGGCTCCGCGCCCACCCCGGCCGCCGGGTCCCCCGGCCCCGACGCGGGTCAGCGGGCGGCGCCGGCCCCACCGATGACCCCCAGGGCGCGCTGGAAATGATCGGGCGAGACCAGCAGCCGCTCGACCACGCCCTGGTCGAGGGTGAACGCGCCCGCGGCGTCGATACTCACGACCTCGCGCATGCATTCCAGCCCCGCCTCCCGGCATAGGGCCCCGAGCTGCGCGCCGGTGAAGCCGGCGGTGCGCGCCGCCAGGAAGCCGATGTCGACACCGGCCTCCAGCGGCATCCGCCGGGTGTGGATGCGCAGGATCTCGCCACGCGCGCCCTCATCGGGAAGCCCGATCTCCAGGAGGAGGTCCAGCCGTCCCGGCCGCCGGACGGCCGGGTCCACCAGCTCCGGGCGATTGGTCGTGGCCACGACGACCACCTGGCCGCGATCCGCCAGCCCATCGAGCAGCGTCAGCAATTGGCTGACCAGGACCGCCTCGTGGTTGTGCTGCACGCGGGCGCGGTCGGGCGCGATCGAATCCAGTTCGTCGATCAGGACGACGGACGGGGCGGAGGCCCGCGCCTCCTCGAAGATGCGCCGCAGGTTCGCCTCCGAGTCGCCCCGCCACTTGGAGAGGATCTCCGGCCCGTTGATCGCGAGGAGCGACGCGGCGCACTCCGTGGCCAGGGCCTTGGCCAGCATGGTCTTCCCCGTGCCCGGGGGGCCGCAGAGCAGGATCCCGCGGTGCGGATCCACCCCCAGGCGCGCGAAGAGCGCCGGGAAGCGCATCGGCAGCTCGAGGTTCTCCCGCACGACCCGGATCTGGGGTCCGAGCCCGCCGATATCCGCGTAGCGCACCTCGGGGATGTCCGCCGCGGTGGTCGCCTCCATCGCGCGCCCGTCGCCACCCCGAGCGCCGCCGGGGGCCGGGACGGGCGGGCGGGAGAAGGGGCGGGATAGGCCCGGCACGGTGCGCCCGCCGGCCGTTGCGCCGTCCTCGGGGCCGAAGGCCGCCGAGGAGCCCGGCCCCGCGGCCGGTTCGGCCTGGGACTCCTCCGGCCGGGCCGCCGGACGGAAGGGCGGGGCCGCCGCGCCCGGTCCCGCGGCGGGCTGCGGGGCCGAGGCATCCACCACGCGCTTCTCGACCCCGACGGGCACGAAGCGGCCGTTCTGCCAACCCTCGCGGTGGACCCAGCGGGCGTCGCGCGCGGGATCGATCCGATCCGGCAGGCGGTCGACGACGCCGTCGATCTCGGCCGGGAACAGGGCAGGACAGTACGCGGCGAGCGTCTCCTCCAGTCCCTCCGCCACGGCCCGCCGGAGCTGGCCCTTGTCCACGACGAAGACCCCGTCGCGGGTCAGGTGGCCGTGATGAAACCACCCGTTCTCATTGGATTCGCTGATCGGGATGAGCCGGCAGGGGAAGAGCTGCCGGGCCGGGCCCACGCGGGTCTGGTGCACCTGGGCGCCGGCGCAGTGGGCCCTCCGGTCCGGAGCCTGCAGCCGCGCCCGGTAGCAGGCGAGCAGATGATCGAGGTTCCCCCGCTGGACCTCCCGCCCGTTCAGGTAGAAGCGCGTGTGCTGCCAGCGGCCGACCAGTGCGACCAGGGAGCCATAGGCCTCCAACTGGTCTTGATTGAACGCCACCCCGAACTCGCCGGCGGCGGCCTCCTCGCGAAAGCCCGGCTGGCGCTCCGCGAATTCGAGGGCGCGCGCGAACTCCCGGCTTCCGGACCGCCGGAACACGACCCGCAGTTCCACGTCCGCGCACCTCCCCCGCTGCGCGCTGCCGCCCGGACGCCCACGACACCCAGCGCTGGCGGCAACACCCCAGGCCGCGCCGCCGGACCCCGGCCATACTACCGTGCGCAGGCGGGCGCCGCCAATCGCGCGCCGAACGACCACCTCCGCGCCGCGGGGGACCCGGGAATCCATGGACGTAAGGGAGGGGAGGCTGCTTGTCCCTTTGGCACGAGTTGGCGGACGTCGCGTGGAAGACGCCCATTCTCTACGCCATGCTGCTGACCCTGATGCGCATCGGCGGCAAGCGCCAGATCGGGACGTTCGGTCCCATCGATCTCGCCGCCCTGATCATGATGTCCGAGGCGGCCCTCATCGCCATCGCGGACCACAAGATCCCGTTCGCCGTGGGCGTCCTGCCGCTCGTGTTGCTCGGCTTGCTGCAGTGGGTGTCGAGCTACATCAGCCTCAAGAGCCAGGGCGTGCGGAAGCTGCTGGAGGGCGCGCCCACGATCCTGGTCTCGCACGGAGAGGTCAACCAGAGCCAGATGCGCAAGATGCGATACAACCTCAGCGACCTCATGGCGGAGATGCGGAAGAAGAACGTGGAGACGCTGGCCGACGTCGAGTTCGCCGTGCTGGAGACCAGCGGACAGCTCTCGGTGTTCCCCCGGGCCGGGGTGCGGCCGCTGCGGCCCGACGACCTGCAGAGCCTCGGGGTCGCCGGAGCGAAGCCGGGTTCCGCCCTGCCCGCGCCCGACCTGCCGGCGACGGTCGTCTTCGACGGGCAGGTGGACGAAGATGCGCTCGCCCGGGCCGGGCGGGACCGCCGGTGGCTGGACGGGGAACTGCGGCGGCAGGGCCACGGATCGGTCGCGGACGTGTTCCTCGTGACCCTGGACGGCAACGGCGACGTCACCGGTCTCCAGCCTCGGCGGGAAAGGACGGATCGCCGCGACGCGCGCCCGGGGGGGGCGTGACGGGCCGGGGACATCGGGAAGGAGGGATCCCTGCGCATGGAGGACAACGCACCGGCTCCGAGCGCGATGGAGCAGGGGGAGTTCGAGCGCCTGCTGCAGGCGGCCGCCCATTCGGCCCTGCCGTGCCGCGACCGCGCCATTCTGAGGCTCATCTGGGAGGCGGGGCTCCGTCCGCGCGAGGTGACGCTGTTGGAGCCCGACGACATCGATTTCCCAGCAGGGGCCGTGACCCGGGGCGACGGGCGGCGCGTGGCCGTCAGCAGGGAGACCGTGCACCTCCTCACGGCGTACGCGAGCATCGAACGCGACGGCCGCTGCCCCCGGCTCTTCTCCGGCCGGCACGGGCGGCCGCTGCGGGCCGCGGACCTCGACCGCCTCTTCCGGTGGCTCAGCCGTCAGAGCGGCGTTCCCGCCGATCCGTTGGGGGTCCGGCGGGCGGCCATGCTCCGCGCGCTGCGCGCGGAGCCGAGGGAGTTTGTCGCCCGCTGGCGCCGGGCCGGCCACGGGCCCTGCCCCTGACCGGGCCGCGCCCTACGGCGCCGCCGCCTCGCGATGGATTGCCGCCAGGGCCATGTAATGCTCGGCGCCCGCCGCGGCCCGTTCGGCCTCCGCGGGCCGGACGGGCCGCACGGCGCGCGCGGGGACGCCGAGGGCCACGGTGCCCTCCGGCACGTTTTGCCCCTCCGTCACCAGGGCGCCGGCGCCGATCACCGCTCCGCGCCCGATCGTGGCGCCGCTGAGGATCGTCGCCCCCATGCCGATCAGGGCGCCGTCGCCCACCGTGCAGCCGTGCAGCACCGCCCGGTGGCCCACCGTCACGCGCCGGCCGACGACGCAGGCCATCCCGGCGTCGGTGTGGACCACGCACCCATCCTGAATGTTGGATCCGTCCCCGATGCGGATGGGGGCGATGTCGCCCCGCAGGACGGCGCCATACCAGACGCTGGCCCCGCGCCCGAGTTCGACATCCCCGTCGACCTCGGCGGACGCGGCGACGAACGCGGCCTCGCCGCACCGCGGCTGGAGGCCGCCCAGGGCGCGACCGCTCGCCCGGGGCGCGGGGCCCGGGCCCCCGGCGTGGCCGGCGTCGGCCGCGGGCGGTGCCTCTGCGGGCACGCGGTCCAGGACAATACCCGCCTCGCGCAGCATCCGGCGGCTGTGCTCGTCCGTGTAGGCATCGCGGTACACGACCCGGACGACGCCGGCCTGGATCAGGGCCTTGGCGCAGTCGAGGCAGGGGAAGGATGTGGTGTAGAGGACGGTGCCCTGGCTGGACGCCCCGTGGAACGCGCACTGCAGGAGCGCGTTGAGCTCCGCGTGGACGGTCCGCTTGCAGTGCCCGTCCACCATCAGGCAACCGACATCGGTGCAGTGGGGCTGGCCCCGGAGGCTACCATTGTATCCGGTGGCCACGACACGCTGATCGCGGGAGAGCACGGCGCCCACGCGTCGCCGGCAGCACGTGCTGCGGGTCGCGGCCAGGCGTGCCATATCGAGAAAGTACTCGTCCCAGTCCGGACGGGCGATCGCCGCGCCTCCTTCCGCCGCGGGGAGCCGTCCCGAGCCATACGGCGGCACGGGGGCGTGTCCCTGCGTGCGGCGCGAGCCTGCGTCGCCCCGCCACCGGCGCGACGGGGTATGCTGGCGCCGGGCGCGGCGGTCCTCCCAAGGGGGCGGGGCGGGATGCGGCACCGGCGCAGGGGCGTGAAGCGCGAGCACAGCGTCCTTGAAGCGTTCCGCCCCGTGTACGAGCGGGTGGCGGCCCTGGAGGGCGTGGAGGGAGTGATTCCGGGCCGCATCGCCGCCAACCCCACGCACCATCCCGGTCTCGTGCTCAAGGGCGCCACGCGGACGGGCTTCAAGCTGCTGGCCAAGACGACCACGAGCATCCAGGAGGTGTTCGTCATCGCGCGCCACGGCCAGGTGGAGGCGGTGCGCGCCCGGCTCGCGGCCGTCCTGACCCGTCCGGCGGGCGATCGCCCGGCCCCCCCGCCCCGCGAGGACCGGGCGCGGCGCCCAGCGCGGCCGCCGGGTCCCCGCAGGCCCGGCGCGGGCTGGCGCAACCCGGGGATCATCCCGGTCGGACCGACGGACCGGGAGCCGCTGCGCTTCACGGCCGACTGGCTGCCCGCGGGCTCCCGGGTCGGGGAACGCGCGGGCGAGGCGACCCGGCGGCGGCTGCTGTGGCCGCGCCTCCGGCGGGCGCGCTGGCGCCGGCGCTTCGGGGCGGCCCTGCGCCGCGCTCCCCGGCGGCCGCGCTGAGGACGCCGGTCGTTGCCGGGCCGGTGGAGGTGCCGGGCGCCCTGGGGCGAACGCGCGCCGCAGGGCCGAAGGCCCGCCGGCCATTGCGCGAGGGGCCGGTCCAGTGTACGGTCGAGGGGCTGCGACCGGAACACCGCCGTCGCGCCGGGCGGGCTCGCGCCCACCCTCCGCCGGGGGGCGGGCGCTCCGCGGAATCCCGGGCGCGGCGATCCGGAGACGGAAGGAAGGTGCGCCGGCCGTGCCGACCACGGTGCGGGCGCGGTCCGCACAGGGCGGCGCGGAGGCCGCGGCGGCCACCCCGGATCCCGCGACCCTCGTGCGCATGTACCGGGCCATGGCGCTGGCGAGGGCGTTGGACGACCGGATATGGAAGCTCTCACGGCAGGGCGCCGTGCCCTTCGCCGTGACCGGGCGGGGCCAGGAGGCCGCGCAGGCGGCCCTGGGCGCGGCCCTGCGCGCGGGCATCGACTACGCTTACCCCTACTACCGCGACGTGGCCCTGGTGCTCATGCTGGGCATGACCCCGGGCGACGTGATGCTGGCCGCCTACGGGCGCGCGGCCGATCCGGCCAGCGGCGGGCGCCAGATGCCCAACCACTTCAGCCAGCCGCGCTTGCGCATCGTCTCCGGCAGCAGCCCGGTGGCCACCCAGATCCCCCAGGCCGCCGGCACGGCGCTCGCCTGCCGCCTCCGGGGCGAGGACGCCGCCGTCCTCGTGACCTTCGGGGAGGGCGCGAGCAGCCAGGGCGACTTCCACGAGGGCTGCAACTTCGCGGCCATCCACCGCCTGCCCGTCGTCTTCGTGTGCGAGAACAACGGTTGGGCCATCTCGGTTCCGGAGCGGCTGCAGGTGGCGCCGCCGGGAGTGGCCGCCCGCGCCGCCGCCTACGGCATGCCCGGCGAGAAGGTGGACGGCACGGATCCCGTCGCCACCTACCGGGCCGCGGCGCGCGCCCTCGCCCGGGCGCGGGCCGGGGAGGGCCCCAGCCTCCTGGAGGTCGTGGTCCTGCGCATGGACGCCCACACGTCGTCCGACGACGACACGACCTACCGCCCCGCGGGCGACCGCGCCGAGATGGCCCGGCGGGACCCCCTGCCGCGGTTCCGCCGCAGGCTCCTCGCCCTCCGGGCGGCGAGCCAGGACGAACTCCGCGCGATCGACGCCGCGGTCGCCGCGGAGGTCGACGCGGCGACCGCGGCCGCGGAGGCCCACGCGGCGCCGGAGGCCGCGGACCTGCACCGGGGCGTCGTGGCGGGCCGCGGTGCGCCCGCCGGGCGGAGCGGGGAGGCGGAGGAGGCGTGCGGGAGCTGACGGTGGTCGAAGCCGTGCGGCTCGCGCTGCGCGAGGAGCTCGCGGACGACGGGCGGGTGATCGTCCTCGGGGAGGACGTCGGACCGCGGGGCGGCGTGTTTCAGGCCACCGCCGGGTTGTGGCGGGAGTTCGGCCCGCAGCGGGTCCTTGACACGCCCCTGGCCGAGTCGTGCCTCGTGGGCGTGGCCATCGGGGCGGCGCTGGCCGGGCTCCGGCCGGTGGCGGAGGTGCAGTTCGCCGACTTCGTCCATCCCGCGTTCAACCAGCTCGTCAACGAGGCGGCGAAGCTGCGCTACCGGTCCAACGGCGGCTGGTGCTGCCCGCTGGTCGTCCGGATGCCTTACGGCGGCGTGCGCGGCGGGGGCCTGTACCACGGGCAGTCCGTGGAGGCTCTGTTCGCCCACGTGCCGGGGCTGCGCGTCCTCTCCCCCTCGACCCCCGCGGATGCCTATGCCATGCTGCGCTGGGCGATCCGCTGCGAGGACCCCGTGGTCTTCCTGGAGCCCAAGCGCATCTACAGCTCCATTCGCGAGCCGGTCGACGCGGGCGCGCTGGCGCCCCCGGGAGAGATCGGGTGCGCGGTGCGACGCCCGGGCACCGACGTCACCGCCGTGGCGTACGGCGCGCTGCTGCACCACGTCCTCGCCGCGGCCTCGGCCCTGGAGGCCGAGGACATCTCCGTCGAGGTGGTGGAGCCGCGCTCCTTCCGCCCGCTCGACGCGGCGACGATCCTGGCTTCCGTGCGCAGGACGGGGCGGATCTGCATCGTCCACGAGGACAACGGCTTCTGCGGCTTCGGGGCGGAGATCGCCGCCCGCGTGGCCGAAGAGGCCCTGTTCGACCTCGATGCGCCGGTCCGGCGCGTGACGGGCCCCGAGGTGCCGGGGGTCCCCTACGCGCCATCGCTCGAGGAGCGGATGGTGCCGTCCATGGCGGACCTGGCCGGAGCCCTGCGGGACCTGGCCCTGTTCTGAGCGCCGCACCGCGGGCCCGGCGACGGCGCAGGAAGGCGGAACGCTCGTGGCGGCGACCATGACCTGGACCCTGCCCCAACTCGGCGAGGCCGTCGCCGAGGGCACCGTGGAGCGCTGGCTGAAGCAGCCCGGCGACCGCGTCCGCCGGTTCGACGCCCTCGTGGAAATCATGACGGACAAGGTGACGACGGAAATCACCTGTCCGTGCGACGGGCGCCTCAAGGAGATCCTCGTCGAGGCCGGCGTCACGGCCAAGGTGGGCCAGCCGCTCGCCGTGTTCGAAGAGGACGGCGCCGGCACCGGAGGCCCGGGCGAGGCCGGGGCGGGAGCCGGACCCCCGCCCGCGGGAACGGGCCCGGCCGCGGAGCGGCCCTCGGCGAACGGCGGCCCGGAGCGCGGGCGGGTCGCGGCCGCCGCGCGCGAGGAGGGCCTGGCCGAGGCCGTCGCCAGCGAGCCACCGCCACCCGGGGGGGGCCTGTTCCCCTCCTCCCCGCCGCCTCCGGCCGCGCCGGTGCGGGCGCCGGGCGCCTCCGCGGGCTTCTCGCCGGCCGTGCGGCGCTTGGCCGGCGAATACGGGTTGGATCCCCGCGACATCCGCGGGACCGGTGCGGCTGGACGCGTCACGCGCGAGGACGTGATCGCGCATGCCGACCGGCTGAGGGGCGCCCGGGGCGCGGCGCAGCCGGTCCCGGCCGCGCCGCAGGCCGATGCCGTGGTCGAGCCCAGCGCGCTGCGCAGGGCCATCGCCCAGCGCATGGTCGAGAGCACCCGCAACATCCCCCACGCCTGGATGATGGTGGAGGCGGACGTGACCGGCCTGGTGCGGCTCCGCCAGGCCCTGCGCGCCGAGTTCGCCCGGCGCGAGGGTTTCGACCTCACGTACTTCCCGTTCTTCGTCAAGGCGGTGGTCGAGGGCCTGCGGCAGCACCCGGCGCTGAACGCCTCCTGGACGGAGACGGGCGTCGTCTACCACGGGCGGATCGACCTCGGGGTGGCGGTCGCGGCCGAGGACGGGCTCCTCGTACCGGTGATGCGGGCGGCGGACGGGATGAGCGTCGCCGGCATCGCGCGCGCCGTCCGGGACCTCGCGACCCGGGCGCGGGGGGGCGACCTGGGGCCCGCGGACATGCAGGGCGCGACGTTCACGGTGAACAACACCGGCGCCCTGGGTTCGGTCATCTCCATGCCCATCATCAGCCCGCCGCAGTCGGGGATCATCACGTTGGAGACGATCCAGGCGCGGCCGGCCGTCGTCGGGGACGGCATCGCCATCCGCCACATCGTCAACCTGTCGTTCTCCTTCGACCACCGCGTGGCCGACGGCCTGACGGCGGGCCGCTTCATGCAGGCGGTCCGCGAGGTGATGCAGGGCTTCGTCCCCGGGTCACCCGTCTATTGATGCGGAGGGATGGCTCGACCGGCCCACCACGGGAGCCCCCGGGGAGGAGACGGGTCGATGGACGTCGTGATCCCCCTTGGCGCGATCGGCGATCCCGCGGAGCCGCCCGAGGGCGCTGCCGCCACCTCCGCGGGCCCCCGCTCGGCGCGCGAGCGGGCGATGGGAGGGGCATCCCTGCCCGCGGGAGGGCGCCCGCCCTGGCTCCGGGTACGCCTGCCCGGCGGTCCGGAGTATGCGCGGGTGCGGGGCCTGATGGCGGCGCTGGATTTGCACACGGTCTGCGCCGAAGCGCGCTGCCCCAACGTCGGCGAGTGCTGGTCGCACGGAACCGCGACCTTCATGATCCTGGGCCGGGTGTGCACCCGCGCCTGCGGGTTCTGCGCGGTGGAGACCGGGCGGCCCGGCGGCGCGCCCGACGCGGACGAACCGCGCCGCGTCGCGGAGGCCGTCGCGCACCTGGGGCTGCGCCACGTCGTGGTCACCTCCGTCGCGCGGGACGACCTCTCCGACGGCGGGGCGGCGGCCTTCGCCTCGACGATCGAGGCCATCCGGGAGCGGTGCCCGGACACGGCGGTGGAGGTGCTGATCCCGGACTTCCGCGGGGACGGCGGTGCTCTGCGGGAGGTCCTCGCCGCCGGGCCGGACATCTGCAACCACAACGTCGAGACCTGCCGGCGGCTGACGCCGCGCGTGCGGGCCCGGGCGCGGTACGAGCGCACCGTCGAGTTGCTGGGGCGCGCCCGGGCATGGGGCCGGCCGGAGTTGCGCACGAAGTCGGGCTTCATGGTCGGACTCGGCGAGACGTGGGGCGAATGCCTCGAGATCATGGACGACCTGCGGGGCGCCGGTGTGGACATCCTGACCATCGGCCAGTACCTGCGCCCGACCCCGGCCCACCTGCCGCTCCGCCGTTACTACACCCCGCAGGAGTTCGCGGCGTTGAAGGCCGAGGCGCTCGTCCGCGGCTTCCGCCACTGCGAGTCGGGGCCCCTGGTCCGCAGCAGCTACCACGCCCACGAGCAGGCGGCGCGGGCCGAGCGGCGGTACGGCGGCGAGGCTGCAGATACGCGCCGGGCGTGAGGCGGCCGGCCCGCGTCGGCCCCCTCACGCGCGGAACTGTCGCTCGTGGCCGCGCCGTGCCGCGCCCGGCGCCTCGCCCCGTTCCAGGCTGGTCCCGACCCACTGGGCGATGCCGCCCCAGGTGACCTGTTCCGGATAGGCGTCCTCGCCGTGGAGGGCGGCGTCCAGTCCCGCCTCCTCCTCCGCCGGACTCACGCGGCACCCCACGAGGCGGTCGACCAGCTTGTAGACGACGAAGGTGCCGGCCGCGGAGAAGACCCACGCCGTCGCGACTCCCACCAGCTGGAGGAGCAGTTGCCGCGGGTTCCCATACAGCAGCCCGTTGGCTCCGCCGGAGTTGACGGCGACTTCGGCGAACAGCCCGGTCGCGATGGCGCCCCACGTGCCGCCGATGCCGTGTCCGCCGAAGGCGTCGAGCGCGTCGTCGTACCCGAAGCGCATCTTCAACGTCGCCGCTGCGAAGTAGCAGATCACCCCGGCGCCGACGCCGATCGCGATGCTCCCCATGGGCCCGACGAAGCCGGAGGCCGGGGTGATGGCCACCAGTCCGCAGACCGCGCCGGCGCACGCCCCCATCAGGGTGGCCTTGCCGGTGCGCAGCCACTCCACGGCCATCCAGGCCATGCTCGCGGCCGCCGCGGCCGTGTTCGTGACCAGGAAGGCAGAGGCGGCGAGGGGCCCCGCGTTCCCCGCGCTGCCCGCGTTGAAGCCGAACCACCCGAACCAGAGCAGCGCGGTGCCGATGAGCACCAGCGGCAGGTTGTGGGCGCGCACATGCTCGTCCCCCGGGAGGCCCCGGCGCTTGCCGAGCAGGATCGCCGTCACCAGGCCGGCCACCCCGGAGCTGATGTGCACGACGGTGCCGCCGGCGAAGTCGAGCACGCCGAGGTCGTGCAGCCAGCCGCCGGTGCCCCAGACCCAGTGCGCCAGGGGGTCGTAGACGATGGTGGCCCAGAGGACCGTGAACAGGAGGAAGGCCTTGAACCGCATCCGCTCGGCCAAGCCGCCGACGATCAGCGCGGGGGTGATCACGGCGAACATCATCTGAAAGATCGCATACAGTTCGGCGGGGATCGTCGGCGCGTAGGCCGCGTCCGGCGCGGCACCCACGTGGCGGAAGCCGATCCACGACAGGCTCCCGATGACGTGGCCCACGTCCGGCCCGAAGGCGAGGGAGTATCCGAAGAGCACCCACTGGATGGAGACCACGCCGATGACGGCGAACACCTGCAGCATGGTTGTGATCACGTTCTTCTTGCGGACCATCCCGCCGTAGAAGAAGGCGAGCCCCGGCGTCATGACGAGGACCAGGGCGCAGGACGCCAGGAGCCATGCCTCGTCCCCCGGCCGCAGCGCGGCCGCCGCGGACCCCGGGGCCGCGGCCAGCGCCAGGCCCGGCAGGGCCAATCCGAGCAGGACGGCCGCCGCGGACATCGCCGCCGCGCGGCGCCGCCGCGGACCCGCGCTCCCGGCCGCCCCGCCAGAACCTCCCGCGGCTCGCATGGTTCTCCGACCCCTCCCGCCCAAGTGTGCCGACGAAGCGATCCCGCGCCGCCGTCCTCCGGGCCCGGCAGGGATGCTACAGTCCTTGGCAGGTAGGGGCCACGAATGGGCAGCAAACATGACACCTACCTGACAACGCCGAGCCCGAGGCGGCTCCCGACCCGGAGGCGGCGGCCGGGCCTGGCGCTGGTGGCGGGCCGGCGGCGCCATGGATCGTCCACACCGTCGGGCGCGGCAGGCCCTGGAGCGGTCGGGCGCCCTGTTTGACGTGACCGTGGATGCCGCGGGGATGCTGGGCGGCGGCAGGGAGCGCCCCGGCACGCACCTGACGGTCGCCGCGGTAGAGACGCTGGTGCGCCGCGACTCGCCGCCGCGACCGCTCGCTTGGACGCCGTCGAGCTCGACGCATCGCACCAGTTCGCCGCAACCGTCGTGGAGCCGATCGCGGAGCTGCTGGATCCCGGGTCGATGCCATGCGCCGCGCCTATGAACACGGCTGGCGCCAGGATTCCCGCGGGCGCGACTACCACGTCACCTCTCCGAAGTAGATCGGGGTGTTCCCGAAAGTGGCGGACGCCCGCTGGGCCCGCTCCGAGAGGAACGACACCATCATCAACTCGGGGCTCTCGCTGGGATACTCCCGGTCCCCCACCAGAGTGGTGGCCTGCGGCAAAGGCGTCCATCCGAACCGAGCGTAGAAGTTACCGAGCTGGGGCGAGCAGTGGAACATCCCGAGGTCTGCATCCGACTTCTTGATCACGCGGGTACCTTCCTCCACGATGCGACGGCCGAAGCCCTGCTCTCGGAAGGACGGATACGTGAAGACTCCGGAGAGGCCGTACACTTTGTATATCTGGCCACAGTGCTCCAACCACTTCCACTTGACCTCTGCGTGACTGATCAGGACCCCTTCTTCCACGAGGACCAGGTGCACCGGGTGCTCTTCTTCGCTGGAAATCCACTTACGCAGGCGATTCGGTCCGACGAAGCCCTCAGGGTAGTTGATCCGCAGGAAGCAGAGAATCTGGCACCGCAGCATCTCGGGAAGGTCGACGCTGCGGTAAGTGCGGGTCTCCACGGCAGGCGACACCAACCCCACCCCCTGGCCCGATGCCCGCGCGACACCTGCGCACAGAACCATATGGCACGCCGAAGGCGGTGGGCCCGCCACGCCCGAGCACGGGACCCATCATCATACACCGGGTGCGCTCCCGCGGATGGGGTCTCGGGGCCGGCCTGCTCGACCCGAACCTGACCGGGGTGGTCGCCGGCGACGGCGTCGGCGACTCGTTCGAAGAAGCCCGCCAGAGCGTGCGGCGCCACTTGCAGGTCGAGGTCGACCAGCCTCCCGGGGCCATGGGGCGGATCGCGATGGGCCAGACCGAGCAGTGCGCCGCTGCCGGCACCTGCCGCCTGGCCGGGGAACCCCGGCAGTCACATCCTGCTGCCGGAAGTCGACGGGGTCGCGTGGATGCCGGCGGGGAGTGCCGCGATATCCCGGTGGCGGCCGCTGGGACCCGAGGTGCACCCGGACACCGGCCGGGTACGCCGATGCGCCGGGCCGCTGCGCTTCACCGCCGACGTCGCGACCGCGGAGCAGTTCTTTGACCGGCTCGCTCCGTCGTTCCGCTCAGCGACGGCGGCGAGTCGATGGAGAAGCGCTGGTCCTCCCCCGGCCTGCCGGAGCGCGTCACCGTCTTCGGCATCCTCGCACCTGCAGGCGCGGGTGGAAGTCCCTGAACGCCAGGTCCACTCGGTGCGTTGCCCGTGCCGCGGCAAGGTCACGCCGGACGAGTGCCCGCCCGCGATGGCGGCCCAGACCCAGTGCGGGCCGAACATGCAGGCCTTTGTCCCGTACCTCGACTGCTCCCGTCGGAGCGGATCCGTGAACTGCTCTTTGACCTCACCGGCCATCGGCCGAGCGAGCGGACCTTATACCACCCTCGCGGGCGCCCTCGTCCCGTGCGCCGAGCGGACGCGCGCGTGCTGGTCGCCGAGCCCGTGGCGCATTTTGATGAGACCGGGGTGCACGTCCAGGGCAAGCTGCACTGAGCGCATGTTGCCTGGACCGAGCAGGCCATGCATCTTGGCCGCCTTCGCCGGCGTGGCGATCCCAGACCGTTGGGCCCCTGTTTTGGCTTGGCCCATGGGCTCTGCCGCGTCCATCGCGAACGAGAACCGCAGGCGGTCCTCGCAGTCGACATCCAACCCCGGGCCGGCGCCAGGCGCCCCCCGCTGTGCCCAGCCGAGCAACCGAAGGGCGCCGCCAGTGAGGACCACTTGCGGGCGGAGCGGGTTGCGGCCCTCACCACCCACGATCACGAGCTGATCGCGCAAGGCTTCGCCGCCCATCCCCTGCCCGACGCGCCGCCGGAGCCTCGGCGCGGTCGACCCAAGAGGAGCAAGGGCCCGCAACCCGCTTCGAGGTGATGTTCCCAGTTACGGCGTGCGGCGACGGGGAGGGCCGGGGCTCCGGTTGCGGGCGTACGCTCGGGGGCAGCGGACGAAAGCCGTTGGTGGCCCCAGCGGGAGTCGAACCCGCCTTTCAGCCTTGAAAGGGCCGCGTCCTAACCGATAGACGATGGGGCCGCGGCTGTGCCGGGCGCCCCGCATTATATCCGAAGGGCGGGGCGCCCGCACCGCACCGGCTGCCGCCCGAGGCGCGCGCGCCCCGAGCCGGGCTGCGCGCGCGGACGGGCCGCGCTCGGGCCGCGACGGAACCCCGCCGGCGGGCCCGGTGGCCGCGGGGGACGGCCGGCCTCCGCGGGGATCCTTGCCCCCGGGGGAAGGCCGGAGCACGGCCGAGGCGAACTCCTCCGGGGCGGGGGGTGCGCGGGTGGGACGGGCCGGGATGCCGGATGAGGCGCTTCTGCGGCGGTACGCCCGGCTGGCCGTGCGGGTGGGCGCAGGCCTGCAGCCGGGCCAGCCGCTCCTGGTCGGGCGCGAGGGCCGCGCCGTGCTGCCGGACCACGTCCCCTTCGCGCGGCTCCTGGTGGAGGCCGCGTACGAGGCGGGCGCCTCGTTTGTGGAGGTCCTCTACGGCGACGAGTGGTCGCTGCGGGAGACGGTGCTGCGCGGCAGCCCCGACCTGTACCGCGAGCGGTGCCTCGCCTGGGTCCGCTGGGCCGAGCGGCTGGCCGCCGGCGGCGCAGCCTTCCTGAGCATCCCGGCCTCGGACCCCGACCTGTTCGCGGGGGCGGACGGCGCGCGCGTGGCGGCCGCCCAACGGGCGTTCAGCGAGGCCTTCCGTCCGATCGCCGAGCGCCTGGCGGCGGACGAGCTCGCGTGGACGGTCATCTCCGCGCCGACGCAGGCCTGGGCCGACCGGGTCCATGCGGAACTGCCGCCGGAGCACCGCCTTGGGGCGCTGTGGGCGGACATCCTGGCCTGCGCGCGGGCGGCGGGCCCGGATCCCGCGGCGGAATGGGCCGCGCACCGTGCGAACCTCCGCAGGCGCCGCGATTGGCTCAACGGTCTGCGGATCCGCCAGCTGCGGTACGAGGGACCCGGCACCGACCTCCGCGTGACGCTGCCGGAAGGGCGGCGCTGGGGCGGCGGCGAGGCCGTCACCCCGGGCGGCGTCGCGTTCGTCCCGAACATCCCCACCGAGGAGGTGTTCACCGCCCCCCGCCGCGACGGGGTCGAGGGCACCGTGCGGAGCACCCTGCCCCTCAACCACGGCGGCGCCCGCATCGAAGGCATCCGGCTGCGCTTCGAGGGCGGGCGGGTGGTCGACTGCGCGGCCGACCAGGGGGAGGACGCCCTGCGGCATATCCTCGACACCGACGAGGGCAGCCGCCGGCTCGGCGAGGTCGCGCTCGTCCCGGTCGACTCCCCCATCGCCCGCCGCGGGGTCGTGTTCTACAACACGCTGTTCGACGAGAACGCCTCCTGCCACCTGGCGCTCGGCCGGGCCTATCCCATGATCGAGGGCGGGGCGCCGCAGGGTGCTGGCGCGTGGGCCGCCCACGGCCTCAACGAGAGCCTGGTCCACGTCGACTTCATGATCGGCTCCGCGGAACTGGACGTCACGGCGCGGACGGAGGCGGGCGCCACGGTGCCCCTCTTCCGCGCCGGACGCTGGGCCCAGCCGGTTTGAGCGCCGGGCGCGGCCGCGGGGCCACATCTACGGCAGGACATTCCCGGCCGCGCGGTAGATGGCGTACCACTCCTCCCGCGTGAGCCGGACGTCCGCGGCGCGGACGGAATCCCGCAGCCGTTCGAGATTCATGGTCCCGACGATCGGCTGCATCTGCGCCGGGTGCCGCAGCAGCCAGGCCACGGCGATCGTCGTCTTGCTCACGGCGTGTGCCTGGGCCACCTCGGCCAGCTTCGCGTTCAGCTCGGGAAACTTCTCGTTGTCCAGGAACGCACCGCTGAAGAACCCATACTGGAACGGGGACCAGGGCTGAATCGTGATGTCGTGCAGGCGGCAGAAGTCCAGCACCCCGCCGTCGCGGTCCACGGCCGCGGCGTTCTCCATGTTGACGTTGATGCCGCTGGAGATCATGGTCGCATTGGTGATGCTGAGCTGAAGCTGGTTGGCGACGATCGGCTGCTTGACGCATTTGCGCAGGAGTTGGATCTGCATCGGGTTCTGGTTCGATACGCCGAAATGGCGCACCTTGCCCGCCTGCTCCAACCGGTCGAAGGCCTCGGCCACCTCCCCGGGCTCGACGAGCGCATCGGGCCGGTGCAGCAGGAGGACGTCCAGATAGTCGGTGCGCAGGCGCCGGAGACTGCCGTCCACCGCCTCGAGGATGTGCTCCCTGGAGAAGTCGAACATGCCGCGGCGGATGCCGCACTTGGACTGCAGGACGATCCGCTCGCGGACGGCCGGGCCCATGTGCACGGCGGCGGCGAACACCTCCTCGCAGCGTCCACCCCCGTAGATGTCCGCATGGTCGAAGAAGTTCGCGCCGAGTTCCAGGCAGGTCTGCACGTACCGCTCGGCCGCGGCGCTCTCCAGGCGCTGCAGGCGCATGCAGCCGACGGCGACCACGGGGACCTGCAGCGGGCTCGGACCCAACCGGATGGTGCGCATGACGGTCAGCCTCCTCATGGCCGGGGCCGGGTCGCCGACCCGCTCGGGCGGGGATGGGGCCGCCGCGACCCTGCGGCCACGTCCGGCCACCCTGGTACCGTTGCCCCGGTGCGCCGCCCGGCTCCTGCCGCCCCGCGTATCCTCCTCGCCGCTACGCCTGCCCCCGGTTGACACCCGCCGCCCCGGCCCGTATCCTCGGCTGGGCCCACAACCGCATACCGTTCTCTTATCGAGAGAGGCAGAGGGACTGGCCCGATGAAGCCCGGCAACCCCCCGTGTGCGGCTGCGCCGGGAACGGTGCCAACTCCAGCAGGTGCGCTGGCGCGCCTGGGAGATGAGAGGGAGTCGACCGGCCGAGTCGCTTCCCTCCGGGAGGCGGGCTCGGTTTTCTGTTTCCTGGCGGATCACGCCCGGCGGACGGACCGCCGCGGTGGGACTTGCGGGAGGCGTAGGCGCATGGGAAGCGGCGCCCGGATGCGGGCCCTGGTCAAGGCCGAAGCCGGTCCGGGACTCCAACTGGCGGAGGTCCCGGTCCCCGAGCCCGGTCCCCGCGACGTCCGCATCCGGGTGCGCAAAGCCGGCATCTGCGGCACGGACCTCCACATCTACGAGTGGGACGCGTGGGCCTCCGCCCGGGTCCGGCCCGGCCGCGTGATCGGCCATGAATTGATGGGCACCGTGGATGCGGTGGGCCCCGCCGTCCGCTCCCTGCGCCCCGGCCAGCGGGTGTCCGGCGAGGGCCACATCGGGTGCGGCCACTGCTACTGCTGCCGCACCGGGCAGGGCCACATCTGCGACCGCGTGGACATCATCGGCATCGACACCGACGGCTGCTTCGCCGACTTCGTGGTGCTGCCCGAGGAGAACGTGTGGCCGCTGCGGGACGGCATCTCCGACGAGGTGGGCGCGCTGCACGACCCGCTCGGCAACGCGATGCACACGGTCAGCGTGCAGAGCGTCGCCGGTCAAAGCGTCGCCGTGACCGGGGCCGGGCCCGTCGGCCTCCTCTGCGCCGCGATCGCGCGCGCCCACGGGGCGCTGGACGTGGTCGCCCTCGATCCCAACGGACTGCGGCTGGCGCGCGCCGGCGAGATGGGGGCGCACGCGACGTTCGACCCGCGCCACCCCGGAACCGAGGATGCGATCCGCGAGCGGACCCGCGACGGCCGCGGGGTGGACGTCCTGCTCGAGGCGTCGGGGAACGCCGCCGCCATCCACTTCGGCCTGCGGGTGCTGCGGAGCGGGGGCTCCGCGGCCCTGCTCGGGCTGCCCCCGGGCGACGTCGCCTTCAACCTCGCCGAGGAGATCATCTTCAAGGGGATCACGATCCGGGGGGTGAACGGGCGCCGGATGTTCGAGACCTGGTACCAGGTCGACGCGGTGCTGCGCAGCGGCCTGGTGCACCCGGAGCGCCTGGTGTCCCACCGGCTCCCGCTGGAGGACTACCGGACGGCCTTCGACCTCCTCCGCCGGGGCGAGGCGATCAAGATCGTGCTGGACGTCGCGCGGTAGGCAGGGGGGCGGTGCCGCTTGGCCCGGGACGAGAGGGAACCTCGGGGGTCGGGGATCCGGGCGCGCGTGGCGCGGGAGCTGCAGGCGATGGACGCGGCGGGCACGAGGAAGCGGCTGCGGCACCTCACCACGGCCACCGGCCCCACGGCCCAGGTCGAGGGGCGCGGCGAGGTGATCGTCCTATGCTCCAACAACTATCTCGGGCTGGCGGCGCACCCGGAGGTCGTGGCTGGCGCCGAGGCGGCCCTGCGGCGGTACGGGGCGGGCCCCGCCTCCGTCCGCTTCATCAGCGGAACGACGGACCTGCACCGGGACCTCGAACAGGCCCTGGCCGACTGGGTGGGCGCGGAGGCGGCCCTCACCTACGCCTCGTGTTGGACCGCCAACGAAGGCCTGATTCCCGTCCTCGCCGCGGCCGGGGACGTCCTCCTCTCGGACGAACTGAACCACGCCAGCATCATCGACGCCTGCCGGCTGGCGCGGGGCGCCGAGCGCGAGGTCTACCGCCACGCGGACATGGCGGACCTGGAGGGCAGGCTCCGGGCCCACGCGGGGGCGCCCGGGCGCATCATCGTCACGGACGGCGTCTTCAGCATGGAGGGGGACCTGGCCCCGCTCCCCGAGATCGTCGCGCTCGCCGACCGGTACGACGCGCTGGTCGTCTGCGACGACTCCCACGGCCTCGGCGTCCTGGGCGCCCGGGGGCGCGGCACGGCCGAGCACTTCGGGCTCCTGGGGCGGATCGACGTGATCACGGGGACCCTCGGGAAGGCCCTGGGCGGCGCGGCGGGCGGGTTCGTGGCCGCTGGCCGGGACCTTGTGGACTACCTGATCCAGCGGTCTCGCCCGCAGCTCTTCTCCAACGCGGTGCCGCCGGCGGTGCTCGGAGCGGCCGCCGCCGCCCTGGACGTCCTGCGGCGCGAGCCGGAACGCGTACAGCGGCTGCACGCGAACGTGGCGTACATGCGCCAGGGGCTCCGGGCCCAGGGCTACCGGCCGCTCGAGGGGGCCTCGGCCATCGTGCCCATCCTCGTGGGCCCGACCGCCGAGGCGATGGCCCAAAGCGAGCGGCTCTTCGACGCGGGTGTCCTGGTGGTCGGCTTCGGCTATCCTGTGGTCCCGGAAGGCGCGGCGCGCCTGCGGGTCCAGTTGTCGGCGGCCCACGAGCGGACCCATCTCGACCGCGCGCTCGCCGCCTTCGCGGCCGTGCGCTGAGCGCCCGTCGGGCCGACCCGGGCCCCGGGCGGAGGAGGAATCCCATGTCGGCGCCTCGACTCATGGTCATGATCGCGAGCACCCGCCCGGGCCGCGCCGGCCTGCCCGTCGGCCGGTGGTTTGCGGAGCGCGCGCGCGCGGACGGCCGCTTCGAGATCGACCTCGCGGACCTGGCCGAGATCGCCCTGCCCTTCTTCGACGAACCGCACCATCCGCGGCTGCGGCAGTATGCGCACGACCACACCCGGGCGTGGAGCGCGCGGGTGCAGGCCGCGGAAGCGGTGGCCCTGGTGATGCCCGAGTACAACTTCGGCTACACGGCGCCGCTGAAGAACGCCCTCGACTTCCTATACTGGGAGTGGCACTACAAGCCCGCCGGCCTGGTCAGCTACGGCGGCATCGCCGGCGGGACGCGCGCGCAGCAGTTGATCAAACCCGTGCTGACGCAGTTGCGGATGGTCCCCGCGGCCGAATCCGTCGTGATCCCGTTCGTCGCGCGATACATCGTCGACGGGACGTTTCGTCCCGACGACACGATGGTTCAGTCGGCGACGGCGACCCTGAACGAACTGCACCGGCTCCAACGGGCCCTGGCGCCGCTGCGGGCCGGCGAGGCGGCCGCGGGGTAGCCGGGCGCGGCTCGCCGCTCAGGCGACGGGCGCGACGTCCACCGCGCGCCCCGACGCGGCCGACCGCAGCACGGCGTCGACCACCGCCACGGCGCGCGCGCCGTCCAGGAAGTCGGGGCTGCACGGCCGGCCCGTGCGGATCGCGTCGAGGAACTCGTACATCTGGTTTTCGCGGAACGCCAGGCCGGGGTCGGCGGAGAGCGCGGCGCCGGCCCCGATCGGGGCCAGGAACTCCGGGGGCACCGCCTCGGGAGCCATGGCGCCGCCGGCGTCGCCCACCTCCAGCGCGTGCGGGCTCCGCAGCCGGAAGAAGGCCGACGCGGCCGACCCGTTGATCTCGAACTCGTCGGTGCCCGCGTCGCCCCGGCCGTAGCCCCGGGCCAGCTTGGTCGACTCGAACACGCCGACCGGCCCGCCCTCGAACTCCGCCACGAACGCGCACCAGTCGTCGACGTCCGCGGGATCCATGGCGCCGCCGGGCAGCCGCCGCTCGGGCACGAAGACGCGGGTCAGGCCGTGGACGCGGCGCACGGGGCCGAGCACCGACTGGGCGTAGTCGATGCGGTGGCTCGCCATGTCGCCGAGGTCGCCGGACGCGGCCGTCGCCCGGTGCTGGCGCCATCCGAGGGACTCGTCGGGCCAATCCATGAGCCGCCGGCTGCGCACGGCGCGCAGGTCCCCGAACCGCCCTGCCAAGGCGAGGTGCCGCAGGAAGCGCATCGCGGGGACGAAGCGGTACGTGAAGGCCGTCATGTGGCGCACGCCGGCGCGGCGCACCGCCTGGAGCATGGCCACGGCCTCGGCGGCGTCCATGGCGATCGGCTTCTCGCACAGGACGTGCTTCCCGGCCTCCGCCGCCGCGATCGCCGCGGGCGCATGGACGTGGTTCGGCGTCGCGACGGTCACCGCGTCGACCGCGGGACACTCCAGGAGGTCCTGGTAGCGCGTGAAGCAGCGCTCGGGGGGCAGTCCGTAGGCCTCGGCCCTCGCCCGCAGGAGCACCTCGTCCGCATCGCAGATCGCGGCGACGACGGCGAGCCCCGACCGGCGGATCGCCCGGGCATGGGCCCAATCGGCCTGGCGGCCGACCCCGATCAGCCCGACGCCGACCGGAGCGGACGCAGCGCCGTGCCGGGACCCCGCCGCCGTCCCCCCGCCACCGTCCTGCGGCCCGCGCACCGCGCCCCACCCCGTTCCCGCCTGACCCACAGGGTCACACCCCTTCAGCCCCGCTCGCGGCCATTCCGCCGCGGGAGCCCTGAGTCCCTTCCGCCCATCGCACGGGCCCCGACCGCCGGATTGGGCGGCCGCGCCAAATGTGGCGGCCCGCCCGCAAGAAATCCGGCCCGCGGCGCGCGGCGGCGCAGAGCGGTGCCCAGGCCTTCAAAGCACGGGTGCAACCCGCCAATTCGCTCGATGGCGTCTCCCACGGGCCAACGCGAGCGTCCCGTGCCCGTGGGTGGGGCCGCCGCGCCCGGCGGCAGGACCTCGGCGGGGGCGGACCGAACGGGCAGCGGGCGGGGGAAGGGGCGGTCGGGGGCGTGGAGGGTGAACGTGCGGGCGGCTCCGGGCACCACGGGCCCCCCGGCCGGCTCTGGCCGATGCTGTGCGCCACCGGGGCGCTGGCGGGCGCCGTGCTGTGGGGGCTGGCCGGTGCCCCCGCCGTCGGGGCGCAGGCGCCCGCCGTCCCTCTGACCGCGGCCGAGGTGAGCGCCCTGCACGGACACCTGCAGACGTGGCAGGTGCTCTGGCTGGAGTCGGGCGGGGCCTCGGGCGTTCTCCCGGGCCCCGCGGCGGCCGCGCCGGAAGCCCCGGACCCGCGGAACGCCGCTTACCTGCTGAACGGCTCCACCGTAACCCTCTCGAACGGCACGGCCACCGGCCCGCTCACACCGGGCTCCGCCTACGTGGTCACCACCTGGGTGGTGGGACCGTCCGTCCACGGCCAACTGGCGGGCGACGGGCTCGTCGACACCGCGACCGTGCTGGCGCAGGGATGGGCGGACGGGGGGACGGCGGAGTATGTGGCGGCCCTGCTCGCGGGCTCGAAGGCCGGGCCCGCGCCCACCGCGCGCCTCGGCGACGACGTGGGTGTCGGCTGGCTCCGCGTCCTGCCGGGCGAGATCCTGGCGGACACGGTCGCGGCCCTGCCGGGCGGGCCGGCCGGACGCGAGAGGGTCCAGGCCTTTCGGCTGGAGAATGGCGCGCTGGTGCCTTCCGCCGCCCCGCTCCGCACCCTCCAGGCCGCGTGGACGGCGTCGCCGTTCCACCCCGTGGTGACGGAGGACGGGACCTGCCCGTCCGCCTCCCGGGTGGCGGACCGCGCCGGCGCATACCGTTGTTCGGTGAGCGGCGCGACGTTCGATCCGTGCTTCGCCCTGCCGGCCGAACCGTCCGTGGTGGCCTGCCCCCAGGGCGACCCCGCCGCGCACAGCGGCGTCGAGATCGAGCTCTCGGCGGCGCCGCCGGACGTCCCGGCGGCGGGCGGCGTCGCCGCGCCTTGGAGCTTCGTCCTGATGGGCGGGGGGGTCTGCGACGCGGCCGCCCGGCAGGCCGCCTTTCCCGGCCACCCGTACGCTTGCTCCCTCCCCGGTACGGCCGCCCTGTTCTGCGCGGCGCCGCACCGGGTGAACCCCGACCTGTACACGACGGAGTGCGCCCGGCCGGCTTCCGCGAGCGGCGTGGAGACGCTGGGCGCCGACGTGCCCTACGTGATCGACGCCCTCTGGTTCTGAGGGGCCGGACACGGGGGCCGCCCGTTCCCCGGATGGCCGCGCCTCAGGAGCGGGCGAGCGATGCCACCGGGATGCGTCGCCACGTTCGATCGACCGCCCATCCGCGCGCCCAGACGCCGCCCAGCGCCAGCAGCCCGGCGCCGAGCAGCACCGGCCGGTGCGACCACGCGGCCCCGAGGATGGCGACCCAGGCGGCGGCGCGGGCCGCCTGCGCCGGGGGCGTGAGATACCGGCGAGCATACCGTCCCCAGCCGGAGGCCCGCACGCCGTGCAGTTGCGCGCTCGACGACAGGCCCACCGCGGCCAGGGCCGGCGGCGCGAAGGTCAGCGCGAGCCCGGGCAGGGGCCGGTGCGACCAGAGCAGGGGCAGCCCCCATCCGGCGCCCGCCACCCCCGCGGCCAGCCGCAGCGGATGGATCTGCACATACAGCCACTTCTCGTCCCGCGTCATGGGCGATTCGCCTCCCCGGGGGTTGTGCGCCACACCCCACGATATCGACGGCGATCGCCCGGATAGAATCCGGGTCGGCCCAGGACGCGGTCCGTCGCGGCTCGCCGCCCCCCCCGGCGGCCGGGCCTACGCGCCGATGAGCACCTTGAGGGCGCGGCCGCCGCCCGCGTCCAGCAGCCGCAGGGCGGCCCCCGCCTCCTCCATCGGGAAGCGGTGCGTGATCAGCGCGCCGGGGTCCACCAGGCCGCCCTCCAAGAGGCGCAGCACGGGCGGAAACGCGTCCACGCTGTTGCGGGACCCGAGCAGGTCGACCTCCTTGCGCATCAGCGCGACCGTGTCCACCTCGGTCGGCCCCCGGTTCCAGCCGATGAGGACGATGCGTCCCGCGTGGCCCACCAGATCGGTGGCGAGGCGGGTGCACGCGGGGTGACCCGTGGCCTCGAACACGACGTCGGCCAGTTCCCCCCGGGTGGCGTCGGCCAACGTGCGCAGCATCGCGGCCGGATCCCCCGGGAGCGGGTGGGCGCCCATGCGCTCGGCGACCTGCAGCCGCCACGGATCCACGTCGGTGGCCCAGACGCGGGCGCCGCGCGCCCCCACCAGGAGTCTCGCGACGAGCAGGCCGATCGCGCCCGCCCCGAGCACCACGGCGACCTGCCCGGCGTCGACCGCCCCACGCTGCACGGCGTGGTAGGCCACGGTGAGGGGCTCGGCGAGGACGGCGGTCTCGTCGGACACGCCGTCGGGGACCGCATGCAGCTGGGAGGCGGCGACGAGGGTGGCGCCCGCCAGGCCGCCGTCCGTGTGCACGCCCATCACGCGCAGGTCGGCGCAGCAGTTGGAGCGGCCCCGGCGGCAGGCCCGGCAGGCGCCGCACGGCAGCAGCGGGGACACGACCGCGCGCCGGCCTTCCAGGTCCGGGCGGTCCGGACACCGGGCGACGTCCACCAGGAGTTCGTGGCCGAGCACCCGGGGGTAGGAGACCAGGGGCGATGTGCCGCGGAACGCCGACAGGTCCGAACCGCAGATGCCGCCCAGCCGGAGCCGGACCAGGGCCTGGCCGGACCCGGGCGGGGGGGCGGCGTCCGCGTCGCGGACCGCGACGACGCCGGGCCGATCGAGCACGACCCGGCGGCCCGCGGACGGGACGGGCGGGGGCGCGATCTCCATGCGGGACCCTCCTGCGATGGGACTTCGCGGTGTCGGGCGGATCCGGCTTTCGCGCGCCCGGTGGCCGCCTCCTGTCGCCGGGGCCGCACGGACCGCGACCCGCCCGGCGGGCCCGCCCAACCTTGACGCCCCGGCGCGCCGGGCGGTACGGTGCCGCCGTACGGACACGGTGGGGACCCGGCATCGCCCGGCCCCGGCCCGGTACACACCGTGCGAAGGAGGCACGTGCAGTGGGCGGGTCGCCGCTCCGGACCCGGATCGAGGCCGACGGGTACGTCGTCGTCCCGGGCGTCGTCCCGGCCTCCCACCTGGAGGCCGTCGTCCACGACATCTTCGCCCACGTGGGCGCGTGCCCCACGGACCGCTCCACCTGGTACCGCCCGGGCCTCGTCTCCGGCGCCGGCATGGTGGAGATGTATCACTACCAGTCGATGTGGAACAACCGACAATGGCCGGCCGTCCACGAGGTGTTCGCGGAGATCCTGGGCACCCGGCACCTCTGGGTCACGCTCGACCGCACCAACCTCAAGCCTCCGGCGGACCCCGCCCACCCCGAGTTCGACTTCAAGGGTTTCATCCACTGGGACACGGACATCGGCCGGTACCCGCAGATCCCGTTCGCGGTCCAGGGTGTGCTCGCGCTGGCCGACACCGGGGCCTCGATGGGCGGCTTCCAGTGCGTGCCCTCCCTGTATCGGGAGCTCGCGGCCTACCTCGAGCGCCGCCGGGCGGCGGGCGCCGACGTGCGGCGCGTGGACACGGCGGGCCACGACGTCGTGCCCGTGCCGCTCCGCGCGGGCGACCTCGTCGTCTGGAGCACGCTGCTGCCCCACGGCAACGGCGAGAATCGCTCCGACCGGCCGCGCCTGGCCCAATACATCAGCATGCACCCGGCGCGCTGGCAGGACGAGGAGGCCCGGCGGACCCGGATCGGGTGCTGGCGCGGCAACACGCCGCCGCCGGGCAAGGCGTTTCCCGGCGACCCGCGGCGGATCGAGGAACAGCGGCAGGAGCCCGCCCACCTCACGCCGCTTGGCGCCCGGTTGCTCGGCCTGGAGCCGTGGGCGTGAAGCGCGGGCAGCGGGCTGCGGCGGGCGGGCCCCAGCCCTAGGGGCGGCCCCGCCGCGAGTCGGGCGAAGGCGGCGAGCGCAGGGGGGACGGCCGTGCCGGGATTCCGGGCGGACGTGGCGGTCGTGGGCGGCGGAGTCGGCGGCTGCGCGGCCGCCCTCGCGGCCGCCGACCTTGGATGCACCGTCGTCCTTTCCGAGGAGACCGCCTGGGAAGGCGGGCAATTCACGAGCCAGGCCGTGCCGCCGGACGAGCATCCGTGGATCGAAACGACGGGCTGCACGGCCCGCTACCGGGCCTTTCGGGAGGCGGTGCGGGCGCGCTACCGCGCCCGGCCCGATCTCCGGCCGGAGGCGCGCGCGGACCTCCGGCTCAACCCCGGCAACGGCAGTGTGAGCCGCCTCTGTCACGAGCCGGCGGTCGCGCTGGCGGTCCTGCGCGACCTCCTCGGCGAGCACGAGCGCGCGGGCCGCGTCCGCATCCTGCGCCGGCACCGCCCGGTGGAGGCCCTGGTCCAGGCCGACCGGGTGCGGGCCGTACTCCTCGAGGCCCTGACCGGGACCGCCCCGGGCGGCGCCGCCGCGACCGTGGAGATCGAGGCCCCATTCTTCGTGGACGCCACGGAACTTGGCGATCTCCTCCCCCTCTGCGGCGTGGAGCACGTCCTCGGGGCGGAGGCGGCGGCCGAGACCGGCGAGCCCCACGCCGCGGCGGCCGCCGACCCCAGGGACCAGCAGGCGTGCACCGTGTGCTTCGCCGTGGAGCACCGGCCGGGCGAGGACCACACCATCGCGCGCCCGGAGACCTATGCCGCCTGGCGCGACTTCCGCCCGCCGGGCTGGCCGGGACCCCTGCTCGGGTTTTCCGTGCCCGACCCCAGGACGCTGGAGCCGGTCGCGCGGCCCCTGTTCGCCGACGTGCCCGCGTTCAGCCTGTGGCGGTACCGGCGGATCGTGGACGCGGCCCTCTGGGATCCGGCCTCCGGGGTGCGGGACGTGACGCTGGTCAACTGGCCGCAGAACGATTACTTCGCCGGCCCCATCTGCGGCGTCCCGCCGGACGAGGCCGCCCGGAATCTGGCGGCCGCGCGCGCCCTCAGCCTCTCGCTGCTCCATTGGCTGCAGACGGAGGCGCCGCGCCCGGACGGGGGGGCGGGCCATCCCGGCCTCCGCCTCCGGCCGGACGTGGTCGGCGCAGGGCCGGACGGGCTCGCCCTGGCGCCCTACGTGCGCGAGTCGCGGCGGATCCGCGCCGTGCGCACGGTCGTCGAGCAGGACGTGTCCAGCGCGGCCCGGCCCAAGGGTCCCGAGCGGTTCGCGGACAGCGTCGGCGTCGGCGCCTACCGCATCGACCTGCACCCGAGCACGGCCGGCCGCAACTACATCGACATCGGGGCGTGGCCCTTCCAGATCCCCCTGGGCGCGCTGCTGCCGGTCCGCGTGACCAACCTCCTGCCCGGGTGCAAGAATCTCGGCGTGACGCACATCACCGGCGGCTGCTACCGGCTGCACCCCACGGAGTGGAACGTCGGGGAATCCGCCGGGACGCTCGCCGCGTTCTGCGTGCGGCGGCGGGCGGCGCCCCACCAGGTGCGGGCCCGGGCCGGCCTCCTCGACGAGTTCCAGTCCGTGCTGGTCCGGTCCGGCGTCCAGCTGGACTGGCTCGGCGACATCCGGCCGCTGTGAACGCGGCGGCGCGTGCGCCGCGCACTCGCCAGCGAGGGAGGCCCCGGTTGGGCGCCCTGCTTTCCGTCCTCCTCTTCGCCGCCGTCGTCACCCTGGTGATCTGGCAGCCCCGCGGCCTGTCGGTCGGGTGGCCGGCCGCGGCCGGCGGCCTCCTGGCCGTCCTGCTGCGCGTGGTCCCGCCCGGGGACGTCGTCGCGGTCGTCCGCATCGTCTGGGACCCGACCCTGACCTTCGTGGCCCTGGTCCTCATCTCGCTGGTGCTCGACTCGGCCGGCTTCTTCGAATGGGCCGCCCTGCACATGGCCCGCGCCGCCCGCGGCAGCGGGTGGCGCCTCTTCATCTACAGCGTCCTGCTCGGTGCCATGGTCTCGGCGTTCTTCGCCAACGACGGCGCGGTGCTGATCCTCACGCCCATCCTCTACGAACAGGTCCGCGCCCTGCGGCTTCCGCCAGCCGCCGTCCTGGCCTTCGTGATGGCCGGGGGCTTCGTGGCGGACGCCACGTCCTTGCCGCTCGTCGTGAGCAACCTCGTGAACATCCTCTCCGCCGACTACTTTCACGTGGGCTTCGCGGCGTACGCGGCCCGGATGCTCCCCGTGGACATGGCCGCGCTGGCCGCGAGCCTGGGCATGCTGGCGTTGGTCTACCGCCGCGACATCCCGCGGGCGGTCGCGACGTCCGACCTGCCGGAACCCTTTTCCGCGATCCGCGACCCCCGGCTGTTCCGCTTCGGGTGGCTCGTGCTGGCCCTCCTGGCCGCCGGCTATCTCGCCAGCCACCCCTTGGGCCTGCCGGTGTCGGCCGTCGCGGGCGGCGCGGCCGTGGCCCTGGTGGCGATGGCGTGGCGGAACCCCGAGCTGCGCGTTCCGCGCCTCATCGCCGCGGCGCCATGGCACATCCTGGTGTTCTCCGTCGGGATGTATGTGGTGGTGTTCGGACTCGGACACGCGGGGCTGATCGCGCTCGTGGGCCGGGCCCTCGCCTGGGCGGCCGCGCACGGGACCGGCGCGTCCGTCCTGACGGCCGGCTACCTGGCGGCCGGGCTCTCCTCGATCATGAACAACCTGCCGGCGGTCCTCCTGGTCGCGCTGGGCGTCGGCGGCAGCGGCGCGCGCGGCGCGCCGCGCCTGGCCATGGCCCTGGGCAACGTCATCGGCAGCGACGTGGGTCCCAAGATGACGCCGATCGGCTCGCTCGGCACGCTGCTCTGGCTGCACGTGCTCGAGCGGCGCGGCCTCCGCATCGGTTGGGGGTACTACGTGCGGGTGGGCTTGACGCTCACGCTGCCGGTGCTGACCGCGGCGCTCCTCGCCCTGTGGGCGGTGCTGCGCCTGCAGCGGGCCGCGTGAGGCGCGGCGGGGGGACGGGCGGCCGGCCCCCGCCGCGCCGCTCAGCCCAGGGGCCGGATGCGGACGTTGCGGTAGGCCACGGGGCCGTGGTCGCCCTGGAAGCGGAGCGGGCCGCGCGGGACGTCCTGGTCGTGCCACGCCCCGCCGGTGGGCAGCTCGCACTCGGCGTTCTCGTGCACGACCTTGCCGTTGAGCACCACGCGCACGAAACAGGCGTTGGCGGTCTTGGCGCCCGCGGCATCGAAGCGCGGCGCGCGGAAGTGCACGTCGAGCTCCTGCCACTCGCCGGGCCGGCGGGAGGCGTTGGTCCGTGGGGCGTGCCCGCCGTAGTCCTGGTGGGTCACGGGATGGTTGTGGCGGGCGTAGATGCCGCCGTTGGTCCCGTAGCGGAGTTCCGTCTCCGGCGTGCCCCAGCTGTCGAGCACCTGAATCTCATACTGGCCCATCAGGTAGACGCCGGAATTGGACTTGGCCGGCACGCAGTACTCCACGTGCAGCTCGCAGTCGCCATGGGTCATCTCGGTGTGGATGTCGGCGGTCCGTCCCCGCTCGCTGTTGACCAGGACGCCGTGGCCGGGCTCGGAGACGAGGGCGCGGGGATCCGCCGGATCGAGGCCCACGGCGCCCACGACGTGCCAGGTGTGCGGATCCGTGCGGCCCCGCCACCCGCGGAGATCCACGGCCGCCGGCCCGAACAGTTCGATCCAGGCACCCGCTGCTGCGCTCAAGAGCAACGCCCCCCGTGGGCCGTTCGGTTCGGCCGCCGGGCCCGGCTTCCTCCCGGCTTCCGGGGCAACCCGCGGACCTCCTCAGGCATCCAGGCCCGGCCGGCCTCCCGGCGGCGCGGGGGCCGGGCCCGCGGGCTCCGGCGGCGCGGCGGCCGCGACGGGCCTGCGCCCGCGCGACCACGACGCGACGGCGGCGAGGGAACAGGCGGCGACCGCGAACACGAGGGCCTCGTGCAGGCCGGAGCGGAACGGGGCCGCGATCAACTGGGGAAAGAAGCTCCGACCGGTCAGCACCGCCGCGCCGCCGGCCGGCAGGGTGGCGAGCACCTGGGCGCCGACCAGTTGCTGCACGGGATTGTAGCCGAGGAAGGCCGCGAACAGGATCGAGACGGGCGGCAGGTGCGCGATGCGGGCCGCGATCGCGGCCGGGACCCCGTGCGCCGCCAGCCCGGAGGCCATCGTCGCGGGCAGCGTGGCCGAGAGCCCCGCGATCATCAGGCTGAAGAAGATGCCCAGGGACAGCACCTGGGCGGAGTTCTGGAAGGTGCTGCTCATGCCCGCCCCGGCGCCGCGGTGCTCGGGCGGCAGGCTGTTCATCACCGCGGCCCGGTTGGGCGAGGCGAAGGCGCCCATGGCCAGTCCGTTCAGGAGGAGCACGCCCGCGAAGGCGGGGTATGGGAAGTCCACCGGCAGCCGGTTCAGGAGCAGGAACGAGCAGGCGGCGACGAGCATGCCGCCGGTGGCGAACAGCCGCGCGCCGAAACGGTCGGAGAGGTAACCGGAGACCGGACCGGCCAGGATGAAGCCCGCGCTCAGCGGCAGCATGTAGATGCCGGCCCAGAGCGGCGTCACCGCGAAGCTGTAGCCGTGGAGCGGCAGCCAGATGCCCTGGAGCCAGATGATCATCATGAACATCAGGCCGCCGCGGGCCACGGCCGAGAGGAAGCTGGACAGGACCCCGAAGGTGAAGGCCCGGATGCGGAACAGCGCGAGCCGGAACATGGGGTGGGCCGAGCGCGCCTGGATGGCGGCGAAGGCCGCCAGGCAGGCGAGGCCGGCGCCGATCTCCCCCAGGACGCGGCGGCTGCTCCATCCCATCGCGTGGCCGCCATGCGGCTGGATGCCGCCCGTGATGCCCACCATGACCAGGATCAGGCCCAGGGCGAACGTGACGTTCCCCGCCCAGTCCACGGGCTCGCTGCGCCGCACCCCCAGGTCCCGCAGGCGCAGGTACGCCCACACGGTGCCGAACAGCCCGAAGGGCACCGAGACGAGGAAGACCAGGCGCCAGTCGATGGGAGCGAGGAGGCCGCCCACGACCAGGCCGATGAAGTTGCCGCTGATGCCTGCGATGTTGTTGATGCCCAGCGCCAGCCCCCGCTGGTCGGCGGGGAAGGCGTCGGTGAGGATGGCGACGGAGTTGGCCAGGAGGAACGCCCCGCCGATGCCCTGCAGGATGCGGAACGCGATCAGCCAGTCGGCGCCCGGCGGCCCCGTCATCCAGTCCAGGGTCAGGAGCAGCGACGCGGCCGTGTACACGACGAAACCCAGGTTGTACATGCGGACGCGTCCGAAGAGGTCGCCGAGGCGCCCCAGGCTCACGACCAGGACGCTCGTCACCACCAGGTACCCCAGGATCATCCACAGCAGGTACACGCTGTTGCCGGGAACCAGGGGGTTGAGGCGGATGCCCCGGAAGATGTCCGGCATGGCGATCAGCATGATCGAGCCGTCGATGGTCGCGAGCAGGACGGCCACCGTCGTGTTGGACAGCGCCACCCACTTGTAGCCGGGACCCGGCGGCCCCCGCCGGGCCCGCGCCGGGCGGCCGCCGGTCACGCTCACCGCCACCGCCGTCCTCTCCGCGCAAGCCGGGCCGATCGCCTGCCGCCGAAGCGGCCGCGCGCACCGGTCGTAACGCTGGGCACAATGTTCGGGCCACGAACCAATATGGCGCGCGGCGCGGGCGCCGTCAACGGGCGGCCGCCATGCCGCACCCCATTGCCAATCGTGGCAACCATCCGGCGGCCGCCATGGGAGGACGCTCCCCGCAGGGACCGAATGCGTGGGACGGGCGCGGGCGGGGTCCTCCTCGCCTGCTCCCGCGGGACGGAATCGCGGCGGCTTCCGTCACGGGCGCGTCATGCTCCAGCGGGAAGGTCGAGCGCGCGGCCCCGGCGGGGGCGGCGCAGGAGGGGGCCTGAGCATCATTTCGTCACGAATGCGGCGCCGGCGGCGCCGCACGGGTCGCGGTTCCCTGGTGCTGGCGGTCGGCGCCGCGGTCGTGGTCGGCGTCGGCTTCGCCGTGGCCCACCACGCGCTCCGCGTGGCGGCCGCGTCCGCCGCTACCCCGCCCGCCGCCGGCCGGTCCTCGGCGGCCGCGGGATCCCGGACCCGCGCGCCCGGCAGTTCCACGGGCGGCTCCGCCGCCGGGGCGGCCGTGCCGTCGCAGAACGGCCTGCCGGCGGTGCAGTACTCGCCGTCGCACCTGCCGCCGGCGTGGCCCGGCGCGGCCGGGCAGGCGCTGCCGTACCCCGTCCTGATCGCCGACCGCGGCAACAACCGGATGATCGAGGTCACCCCGACCAAGCAGATCGTGTGGCAATATCCGGCGCCCGGCGCCAGCGCGGGGCAGTTCGGATACGACGACGACACCTTCTTCACCCCCGACGGCTCCTCGATCATCACGAACGAGGAGGACGAGGCGGCCATCGGCGTCATCGGCTACTACACGCACACCCAGACGTGGTCCTACGGCCACTTCGGGGTGGCCGGCTACTACAACGGCCACCTCAACTATCCGGACGACGCCTACCGCCTGGCGGACGGGACGACCATCACGGCCGACATCCGCAACTGCCGCGAGCTGTTCATCAATCCGCAGGGGCAGATCATGGAGCAGTGGGGCGTCAACCAGCAGCCCTGGCTCCACTACTGCGCCACCAACATCACGTCCACCGCGCAGACCAGCGAGCTGGGCTATCCGAACGGCGACACGCCGCAGCCGAACGGCGACATCCTGATGTCGATCATCAACGGCAACTGGATCGTGCTCTTCTCGCCGACCGGGCAGACCCTCTGGAAGGTGCAGGCCCCGGACATCCCGGACAACGGGTGCCAGTACGTCTCGGACGCGCAGTTGCTGTCCGACGGCAACGTCCTGGTGGCCGACTACGCCGGGCCGACGGGAAACTCGGCGGGCTGCCCGGCCGTCCCCGGTCAGGTCATCATCTTCAACCCGCAGACCGGCGCGGTGGTCTGGCGGTACGACGTCGCGTCCGGCAACGGGGAACTCAACCATCCCTCGCTGGCCGAGCCGCTGCCGAACGGCAACGTCATCCTGAACGACGACTACAACGACCGCATCGTGGTGATCGACCCGACGACCAACCAGATCGTCTGGCAGTATGGCGTGACCGGCCAGGCCGGCACGGCCCCCGGCTACCTGAACACGCCCGACGGGCTCGACCTCGACGTCTACCGCAACTGGTACGGGTGGCTGCAGACCCACACGGTACCGCCGGCGTCCGCCGCGGCCGTGCCGGCCTCCTCCGGCGGAGCGGCTTCGGCGGGCTGAGGCGCGGGGGGCGCGGCCACGGACGGCCGGCCCCCTCGCACCGCGGCGGTCATCCCGCCGCCGCCCCGGCCGGCGAAGGGGTGATCTCCCACACCTCGGCGCTGGGCGCGCCACCGGCCCCCTGGCCGCCGAAGACGTAGACGGCCCCGCCGGCCGTGGCGGCGGCACCGTAGCACAGGGGCTGGGGCAGGGAGCCCACGGGCGTGACGGCGCCCTGCGCCGACACGTCCTCGATCGTCGCGACGGGGGCGCCGGACGCGGTGCATCCTCCGACCACCAGGGCGTCCGGACCGGCGGGAGCCGCCGCCGCCATGGCGTAGGCGAGTGGCTGGGGCAGCTGGCCGACGACGGCCGGCGACGCGCCCGGCGACGCCGGCAGGGGCACCCACTGCACCGCGGCGGTCGGCTGCCCCGTGTACCGCTGGCCGCCGGCGACCAGCACGCCGCCCGGCAGCGCCGCGGCGGCGCCGTAGCGGACCGCGTAGGGCAATTGCGCGGCGGGCGCCGCGGCGGAGGCGCCGAGGCGATAGACCTGGTCGCTGTACAGGCTGCCGGTCCAGCCGCCGAGGCAGTAGGGCTGCCCGGCGACCGTGACGCCCTGGACGTCCGACAGCGGCCGGGGCAGCGCTCCGGCCGGGCCCACGGCGCCGCCGGGGACGAAACGGTAGACCGCCGTCGAGCCCACGCTCTGGCCGCCGCCGCAGAAGAAGACGGCGCCGCCCGCGGCCGCCGCGCCGCCGTCATGGAGCGCGACCGGCAGCTGCGCAACCTGGCGCAGCGCCTTGGTCGCCGGATCGAACGCGTAGATGGCCCGGCTGAAATACCCCCCCGCGCCGCTCCCTCCCAGGAGGTAGATCCGGCCGCCGAGCGGCGCTGCCGCCAAGCCCTGAAGGCCCCGCGGCAGCAGGGCGCCCAGGTCCTGGACGCGGACGGAAGGCGGGGCGGCGACGGAAGAAGGCGGAGCGCTGGACGGCGCCGCCGCATGGGCGGGAGCCGGGGTGGCCCTGCCGGGCGGTGCCTGGTGGCGATGCCGCGAGGCGGCGGCCACGGCCA
>JAJYVV010000133.1 GCA_021791815.1 Bacillota bacterium
CGCCTGCGCTCGCCACCGGGCCGTCCCGGCGGACCACCAGCCGGCCGGGCGCCCCGCGTGCAATCTCCGTCAGCCCGAGCACCATGGTCTCCAGGATGTCCTGGGCACGCCCGCTCACGTCGGACGCCTGCCCCGGGGCCAGCCGGCAGAGGAAGACGCCGTCCGCGGCCTCGACGCGCACCGAGGCCCCAAGGCGGCGCTCCAGGCCGAGGGCCGCGGTCTGCACGAGGGCCGACACGCCGGCACACACGACGTCCCGGCCGCGGGGCCCCGCGCCCGCGTGGCCCCGGGCCGCGAACCCGACGATGGCGCCCCTGTCGTCGCACTGCAGCGCCACTTCGACCAAGGGCCGGCCCCGCCCCTCCGTCGCCCGCTCAGGCCTGCTCCGACTGCGCGGCTTCGGCCTCCGCGACCTCCCCGCCGTCGCGCGGACCGCGCCCGTCGCGGATCTCGACGATCCGCACGCGGGTCAGGTCCTGCCGGTGGCCGGTCTTGCGGCGGTAGTTGACCTTGGCCTTGTACCGGAAGACGATCACCTTGTGCCCCCGGGTCTGCGCCATGACCCGCGCGACGACGACCGCGCCCGGCACCGTAGGATTCCCCGGGAGCAGCACGCCGTCGCCCGCCACACAGAGCACCCGGTCGAAGGTGATCTCCTCGCCGGCTTCACCCGCGCACTTCTCCACCTCAACCACGTCGCCCTCGCGCACGCGGATCTGCTTGCCGCCCGTCTCCACGACGGCGTACATAACCCTCATCCCTCCCGCCGGCCGCCCGCGGCCGGGCCCGGCCCATCGCGCCCGCGCCCGAACGGAGGGCGACATGGGCCAGCCCCGGGCGGTCCGGCCAGCGGAGCCCAGCCACGGACCGCCGCCGAACGCGGTCTCCTACTTCACCTTGACCGTGGCGCCGACCTCTTCGAGTTGGGCCTTCGCGGAGGCGGCCTCGTCCTTGGAGACCTTCTCCTTCACCGGCTTGGGGGCGCCGTCCACGAGGTCCTTGGCTTCCTTGAGGCCAAGGGACGTGAGCGTGCGCACCACCTTGATCACCTGGATCTTCTTGTCGGCCGGCGCCGCCTCAAGGATGACGTCGAACTCGGTCTGTTCCTCGACCGGGGCGGCGGCCGCCGCCGGGCCGGCGCCGCCCGCCGCCGGGGCGACCGCCACGGCCGCCGAGACGCCGAACTTCTCCTCGAACTTCTTGACGAGCTCCGCCAGCTCCAGGACGGTCATGCCCTCGACGACCTCGAGCACCTGCTCCACCTTGGACAACGGGAGCACCTCCTCCGATGCGCTCGGGACGCGGAACCCGGGACTCCGCGCCCGGTCCCGCCCACGCCGCGGGCGGGGCCGGGCGTCAGGACGCGGCCTCGCGGGCCTTCGCCAACTGGTCGGCCGCGGTCGCGAGGGCTCGGATCGGCGCTCCCAGGACGGACGCCGTGGCGGCCAGCGGGGCGGCGAACGCCCCGGCCACCCGGGCCAGCAGGGTCTCGCGCGACGGTAGTTCGGCCAGCGCGCGCACGGCCTCCGGGCCGATCACGCGGCCGCCCAGGACGCCGCCCTTGAACTGCACCTGCTCGTGGTCCTTGGCGAACTGGGCCAGTTCGCGGGCGGCGGCGGTCGGGTCGGCGAGGCTGAACGCGACCGCCGTCGGGCCGCGCAGCAGGGCGTCCATCCCGTCCAGGCCCTGCTCGCGGGCCGCCCGGTCGAGCAGGGTGTTCTTCACGACGCGGTACTCCACCCCCGCGCCGCGGAGGCGGCGGCGGAGGGCCGCGTCGTCCCCGACGTTGAGGCCCCGATAGTCCACGACCACGGTCGATGGGGCGGACCGCAGGCGCCGACCGACGTCGGCGACCGTCTCCTCCTTGGCGCGGCGGATCGCGGCCCCCACCTGCCCCTTCGGCATCCGAGCCCCTCCCTGCCCCGGGCACGCGCCCGGCACAACAAAGCCCCCCGGCCCGCAGGCGCGGAGGGCGTCGTGACACCTTCGGGCTCGGTCCGGGCGCGCGCAACGCACGCACGGGCGGCCAAGCGGATGTCGCGTCCGACCTCTGCAGGCGGCGCCCAAGGGCGCCTTACCCCCGCCGCGCGGGGACCGGCGGTCTGCGGTCGCGGGACGGTAAGAGTCTAAGGAACCGCGGGACCCGCGTCAACGGCCCGGCTCCGGCGTCACGCGGAAACCGGGGCGGTTACGAGCGGATCGATCCGCACCCCGGGTCCCATGGTCGACGAAACCGTGATCGAGCGCACATAGATACCCTTGGCCGCCGCGGGACGGCTGCGGTAGAGCGCGTCCAGCAGGGCGAAGAAGTTGTCGCGCAGGGCGGCCGTCTCGAATGACACGCGGCCGATGGGGGCGTGCACCACGCCCGCCCGTTCGGTGCGGTATTCCACCTTGCCGGCCTTGATCTCCGCGACCGCCGCACCGACGTCGAAGGTCACCGTACCGGACTTCGGGTTCGGCATGAGCCCGCGCGGGCCCAGGATCCGGCCCAGGCGACCCACCGAAGCCATGAGGTCCGGCGTGGCTACGGCGACATCGAAATCCAGCCATCCGCCCTGGATGCGCTGCACCAACTCGTCGGAGCCCACCACATCCGCTCCGGCCTGCTCGGCCTCGCGGGCCCGGTCGCCCCGGGCGAAGACCGCCACGCGCACCTTCTTGCCCAGCCCGTGCGGCAACGCGACGGCGCCGCGCACCATCTCATCGGTGTGGCGCGGGTCCACCCCGAGGCGGAACGCCACCTCCACGGTCTCGTCGAACTTCGCGTTCGCGAGACGCCGGACGAGGTCGAAGGCCTCCTCCGGGGCATGGGCGCGATCCTCCACCTGCGTCGCCAGGGCCCTGAACCGCTTGCCGCGCCTCTTCATCGATGCCCGCCCCTCCGGTCGCCGCCACGTCGATGCGATCTCTCCCGAGCCAGGCCATCCAGCGCGGGACCCGGGTCCGCGCGCGGGCGGGCCCCCCGGGGCCCTAGGACGATTCGACGATCTCCAGCCCCATGCTGCGCGCGGTGCCCTCGATCATGCGCTCCGCCGCGGCGAGGTCCAGGGCGTTCAGGTCCGCCAGCTTATGCTGCGCGATGTCGCGCACCTGGCTGCGGGTGACCTTGCCGACCTTCTTCGTGTTGGGGTTGCTGCTCCCCGACTCGATGCCGGCCGCCTGCTTCAGGAGGAAGCCCGCCGGCGGCGTCTTGAGGATGAAGGCGAACGAGCGGTCGGAGAAGATGGTCATCTCCACCGGAACGACCTGACCCGCGCGGTCCTTGGTCCGCTCGTTGAACTCCTTCGTGAAGGCCATGATGTTGACGCCCTGGGGGCCCAGCACCGTACCCACGGGAGGCGCCGGCGTCGCCTTTCCGCCGGTGATCTGGAGCTTCACGATCGCCTGGACCTTCTTCGCCATCTCTGCCTCCCGCCGCCCCGCGCTCCACCGCCGGACGACCCTCTGCGCCTCAGAGCTTCTCCACCTGGTCGAAGTCGAGCTCGAGCGGTGTTTCGCGGCCGAACATGGAAATCAGCACCCGCAGCTTCCCGCGCGCCTCGTCGATTTCATCGATCACGCCGATGAAGCCGTCGAATGCCCCGCTCCGGACCCGGATGTTCTGGCCCACCTCGACCTCGATGCGCGGGCGGGGCTTCTCCTGGCCCATGCCCATCTGGGCAAGGATGCCCTGGACCTCCTCCGGGCGGAGCGGCATGGGGCGGTTCCCCGACGAGACAAAACCCGTGACGCCGGGCGTGTTGCGCACGACATACCACGAGTCGTCCGTGAGCAGCATGTCCACAAGAACATAGCCGGGATAGATCTTGCGCTTGACGGTCTTGCGCTTGCCCTCCTTGGTGAGCTCGATCGTCTCCTCCTCCGGCACCATGATCCCGAAGATCTGGTCGCCCTTGTCCATGGACTTGATGCGCTTTTCGAGGTTGGTCTTGACCTTGTTCTCATACCCGGAGTAGGTGTGGATGACGTACCAGCGGCGGGCGTCGTCCGCGCGGGCGGGGGACGCCTGACCGCCGGGCTGCGCGGCATCCTCCACGGCGGCCGGCGCCGCGAGGGGCTGCACGGCCTCGGCCGCATCCTCCGTCCCGTCCGCGGCGCCGGCGCCCAATCCCGTATCCACTGCCTCGCTCCTCCGGGGTCGTCCCCCGCCCCGCCCCCGCTGACCGATGCGCGCCCGACCGCCGGGGCCGGCTACACCAGCGCGACGAAGCCCTTCGCGACCGCGGTCAGCAGGACGTCGAAGCCGTACATGAAGGCGGCGAGCACGGCGCAGGCCACCACGACCACCGCGGTATAGGTGAAGGTCTGGCGCCGGCTGAGCCAGATGACCTTACGCGCCTCGTTGCGCACCTCGCGCACGTAGCGCGCGACGCGATCCACGGTGCCGGCCAGACCGCCCAATGCACCATTCCCCGCCTTGTCCGCGCATGGATCGGCGGCCGCGGAGCGCCCCGGCGAGGGCGGCGCCGCATCCGGTGGAGACGGCGCCATCGCGCGCCTCACGGGGAGACCCACCCGATGGACGGCTGCGCCAACCTGGACACCCGGTGCAGGCCTCCGGCAGGGCGGCGCAACCCTTGGTCCGCCGCCGCGCCCTGCCTGGCGCGGCGGCCGGACAGCCGGCATCGCGCGCCCCGCTCGGGCACGGCAAGAATGGCCGGACCACCCACGGCCTGCGGCATCATAGGCGATCCGTGGCCAGGGTGTCAAACGCGGCAGCGGCGAAAGCCGAACCGGCCGAGCCCCTGCCGGCCCATGCCCCGAGCCGGAACGCCGGCTCAGGGACGGGCGGCGTCCGTGGCCACGCCGTTCGGGTGCCCGGCGGCGGGCGCGGTCGAACTCCGGACCAGGAGTTCCACGGGCAGCAGGAGCCGCGGCCCGGAGGCGCGCCGTTCGCGGATGAGCGCGAGCAGCAGGGCCGCCGCCCGCGCGCCCATCTCGGTGGGGAACTGCCGGACCGTGGTCAGGGGTGGATGGACCAATTCGGCGTACGGGACATCGTCGAACCCGGCCAGGGAGACCTGGTCGGGCACGCGCAGGCCGTGGCGGCGCAGCGCGAAGAGCACGTCCATCGCGAGTTCGTCGTTGGTGCACAGGATGGCGCTGGGCGGCCCGCCCGCGCCGAGCAGGAGGGCCACCGCCTGTTCGACATGGGGTCGCGCGGGATCGCCCTCCGCCCCGCGCACCGGCACGGCGCGCAGGGCTGCCGGAGGGACGCCGGCCGCTTGCAGCGCCTCCCGCGTCGCCTGCAGGCGCTCCGCCGCCGAACTGACCGGGTAGTCCCGCGACAGGATGTACCCGAACGACCGGTGCCCGAGGCGGGCGAGGTGCAGGGCCAGCAGGCGGGCGCCCGCCGCGTTGTTCGATGTGACGCTCGCGGCGTCGATGCCGGGCGGGCTCCGATCGACAAACACCAGCGGAAAGCCCTGCGCGAGCACCTCGCCGTACAGCGCCGGCGGGGGCGCGGAGGCGGGCGACGAGACGATCAACGCGCCGGCGGCGCCATGCGCGCGGACTTCGCGGAGGGCGGCCTCCTCATGGCCCGGGCCGCGGTCGGCGGACGCCAGGGTGATGGCCGCGCCGGCCTGGCCGGCCGCCCGGCGCACGCCGTCGAGGATCTGTGCCAGGAATAGCCCGTGGAGGCCCGCAACCACGAGGCCGATCACCGGAGCCGCGGCGGACCCGGTGGCGGGGCGGACAAACGTGCCCCGGCCCGGAACCCGGCGCACGAGGCCGCCCTCGGCCAGCCCTCCCAGGGCCTGGCGCACCGTGGCGCGGCTGACGCCGTACCGCCGCGCCAACTCCACCTCCGACGGCAGCGCCGACCCAGGGCCGAGGCCGCCCGACCCGATCTCCCGCCTCAGCGCGCCCTCCAACCGCCGGTGCACAGGCTCGCGCATCCGCGGGCACCCCCCCGGCCGCGCCCCAACCGCCGCGCTCGGTCCGGCGCCGCCTTTCGGCCCAGGCGCACCTATATCCGACCGCCCGTCGGCGTCCTGCCGCGCCCCGGATGATCCCGCCGGTATCCCGACGGCTACTATGTCACATCGTGACATAGTATAGTGGCGCCCCGGGGGGAAGCGCTGTGGCCTCCTCGCTCGGGACCGTGCGCACGGGGCCGCCCGCCCCGGGACCGGACGAGTTCCGCTTCCGCGTGGTGGTTCCGGCGGCGATCGCGATGGGCGGCGTCGGCATGGGCGCCGCCTGGGTGCTGCTCCGCCTGATCTGGCTGCTCACCAACGTCCTGTACTGGCACCGCTGGTCGTTTCGCTACGCCGAGGCCCACACGGCGCCCGCCGCGTCCAGCCCCTGGACGGTGGTCATCCTGGTGGCCGGCGCCCTGCTGGCCGGCCTCGCCGTCCGGTACGGCCACGAGAGCCTTCGCGGCCACGGCATCCCGGAGGTCATGGAGGCCGTCGTCCTGCGGGAGGGCCGCATCCCGCCGCGGGTAGCGGTCCTCAAGCCGCTCCTGTCGGCCCTGGTCATCGGCGGCGGCGCGCCGTTCGGGGCGGAGGGGCCGATCATCCAGACCGGAGGCGCCATCGGCTCCTTGATCGGGCAGTGGCTGCCGGTGAGCGCCGCGGAGCGCAAGGTGCTGATCGCCTGCGGCGCCGCCGCCGGGATGACGGGCGTGTTCGGCACGCCGCTCGCCGCCGTGCTGCTGCCCGTCGAGCTGATCACCTTCGAATTCTCGCTCCGCGCGCTGGCCCCGCCCGCGCTGGCCGCCGGCGTGGCCGCCGTGCTCCGCGTGCCGCTGCTGGGCGCCGCGCCGCTCTTTGCCATGGGCTCCGACCTGGGATTCGGGGCGGCCGGGCTGGTCTGGTGCCTCGGCTTCGGCGTGGTCGCCGGACTGCAGGCCGTGGGCATCACGCGCCTGCTGTACGGGCTGGAGGATCTCTACGAGCGCGTCCCGGGGGCCGGGCCCGTGGTCCGGCCCGTGATCGGGGCCGTGTGCGTCGGCGTGATCGCCCTCGCCGGACCGGAGGTGCTCGGCGTCGGGTACGACCTGATCCGCGCGATTCTGAACGGCCAGGTGCCGGTCCTGGAGCTGTGGCGCATCTTCGCGTTCAAGTCGGCGGGATGGCTGCTCGCCCTGGCCTCCGGCACGGTGGGCGGGGTGCTGGCGCCGCTGTTCATGATCGCCGGGGCCACGGGAGCGCTGATCGGCCACGCCCTGCAGCCGTGGTCGGGGCTGCCGGCGGGGCTCGTGGCCCTGGTGTTCATGGCCGCGGTCTTCGGCGCGGGCGGCCGCGCGATCCTGACCGCGAGCGTGTTCGCCGTGGAGGTCACGGGCGACTTCCACGCCCTGGTGGGGGTGCTCGTGGCGACGGCCGTCGCCACGGCGCTCGCCGATCGGCTTCTGCCGTACAACATCATGACGGGCAAGCTGGTGCGGCGGGGTTTGCGCCTGAGCCACGACTACTTTGCGCCGGCCCCGGTCCTCCCAGCCGCCGCGGCCCGGACCGGGGCGGTCGGGGAGGGGGCCGGGCGGGGCCGGTTCCCAGGCGATGGGAACCCGTGAAGCCGGCGCGGCCGCGCACCGGCGCCGCCCCGTGGGTTCCGCGCCCGGGAGTCCCCCCGTTCGCGACGCATCCCGACCCGGCCGGGGTCGGCGGTGCCCGACCAGGTTCAACGGCCGCCCGGTCGAAGGCCAGATGCTCCGCCGGCCCGCGCCGCAGGAGCCGGGCGATGGGCCGGCTCCGCGCCCACACCCCCAAGTCGCGTTCCGGGGGGATGTGGGGATGCGCCGGCGTCGCCACCGTCCCCGAAGCCGCCCAGGTCAGCCGGCACTCCGGGCTCCGTGCGACTTCTTTGGTCGTGCCCGCTTCAGGTCCGCTCCGCAGCAGCACCGCGCTGCGGGCCTCCCCCACCCCGCGGTGGTCGAGGACGATGTTCGTGAAGAAGGAGCGGGTACCATCCCGCTCCGCGACCGTCGCGGCGAGCGTGGTCAACTGGCCGGCATGGGCCCGCGCACCGATCCGCAGCCGGACCTTGCGGGTGGCCGGCGCACGTCTGCTCAGCCGGCCAGGAGGCACCGCGTCCGGGACCCCCGGCTGCCGCGCGGCGCCAAACGGAAGCGCCCGCCGGGCTCCGGCGGGCGCCCGGATAGCGCTTGTCGCTCTCGCGGGAGATTTGGCAGGCCCGGAGGGATTCGAACCCCCGACCAACGGATTTGAAGGCCTTCCGGGCCGTCCGCTCGCACCTTGTGTGTGGGCGGTTTCCGTTGTCCACGAATGGTTCCGTGTCCCAAGACCTTCCGCATAATTCCGGGAAACTACCCTAGAAGAAAATGGCACAGTGTGACACATACTTTGCAGGAAATCCGATGGATAATACACCACCTTGACCGACGTGACCCGACGCCAGTCGACCACGTTCATCCCTATCGAAGATGGTCGTAGCCCAACCGTCTCGCAGGAATAGAGGTGAACAGCAAGGAGGGTGGCGTATGAGGCCACCTCGATTGTCGCGATGGGCTGGTACGGTGTGCCGACAGACGCCCGCGCGCCGGGGTGGAAGGTGAGCGCGTTGCGGAAGCCGGGTCAGTTCGTTGTCGCGGGCATCCCCCCGGCGTCCTCGACCGCGGCCGTGCTCCGCCTTGTCTTGTCGCTCGGCACCGGTGTGTTGGTGGCCGCACTCCTGGAAGCCGCGTTCGGCCCGGACCCGGGCAAGGCGCAGAGGCCGCACCGGGACGGCTGCCGCGCGGGCACGGCGCAACCGCCGCCTAGAGGGATGGCACGTTATGCCGCGGGGCCGGGCGGTGGGTCGCTCGGGGCTCCGCGGTGCGATGGACGGTGCGGCGGCCCATCACGGCGGACTGGCCGCAGCACGACCCGCTGGCCGAAGGGGTCTACCTCGGCCTCCCACCTCCGGTCCCTCAGGGCGAGAGCCCGCATTGCCCACGCCGGAAGCGCCACGCCGCCACCGGGCCCCAGTTCTGCGCGCGCGAGGACCGAGCAGCGCCGCACCGGACGCCCCCTACCCGTCTGGGTGGCGGATTCCAGATCTGATCTGTGTCCATGTGCCTTCTGGGGAACGGTGAGATCGCGCGACACGTATCGGCGAGAACCGACAACGGGGTCGTGGGCAGCGGGTCGCGCTACCCACCCCGCTCCGCTAACGCGATACGCCCAGCACTTCACGGAGGCAACAGGAAGGCGCTCCCACCGTCGCCAATTCTGACAGGCCAGGAACGGGTGACGGTGCTCAGCACGGCTTGCTGTTCGCGCGTCGGGCGCAGCGCAGCGCGTGTGGCCGGCCTGCGGCACGAGTGTGAGGCAAAGTGGGGGTCTCGGCATGCTGCCCATCCAGAAAAGCGTGGAACTGCCGCTACTACAGGTGCTTGCTGAGGCCGGTGGTTCATTGCCGCCCCAGGAGGCCATACGGCGCGTGGAGGCCTTCTTCCCAGAGTTGACGGACGTCGACAAGCGCCTGCCGAAGCCAAGCTCTGGACTGGTATGGCGAGACGAGATCGTGCCGTATGCCCGACTACATCTCGTGCACGCGGGCCACATTGACAAGAGCGAACGCGGTGTGTGGCGGATAACGGATGCCGGCCGGACCTATCTCGCCGCCCACTGGTCCGAATGGCAGCCGCGATACAGGAGTTCAGCCGCCGGGACGCCCCCGAGCCTGCCGCCCGCTGCTCAGTCGTCCGCGACCGAGGGGCAAGGGGCGTCTCCCTCCGAGCCCGCGGAGGAACGCACGCACGAAAGGCTCAAGCGGTTGGTCTCTGAACTCGCGGCTGGCCTCCGGAAGCACCCTCAGGTAGAGGTCACCGAAGGCCCTTATCGCTACGACGTGGTGTGGAAGGACGATCCTCAGGCCGACATCTCGCCTTCGCATGCGTTTGAGGTGCAGGATCGCGGAAGCCTCGACAGCGCACTTGCGAAGCTGCAACATGCACGTGATCGATGGAGATGCGAGTTGTTCTTGGTCGTCGTGGATGAGAGAGATGGCGTCCGGGCCCGAGCGTTGGTGGACCAGCGCACCCAGGGAGCGTTTCATCGCATCAGGCACCACCTTACGGTGCTGTCCTCCGAGGAGTTGGCCCAATTGCACGCCGATATCACGAGGCACGCGTCTGTACTGCAACGCCTTCTCCAAGATTGAGGGGGGCAGGGGGGCAGCCGTCGAGACGCGGGACGCCGCCTTCGATACGCGGTCTGGCTTGGTCAATGGCAGTCCGCAAGAGGGAGCAGTCGAGCTCACGCGGGTGGCGGATAAGGTGGACCGCCTGCGTCAGACCGGCGGGGACCTGCCGCACGCGCACCTCGACGCCTTGGCGCGGGCGGTGGACGCGTATCCCGAACCCGCACGGCGCACGGGCCGCCCGCCGAAGGTGCCGGCGCGGGTCGGGTGATCATTCGAGGCGGGCGGCCCGCATCGCCGGCCGTCGCGGGCCCTGTGGGGCGGTCGGCTGGCGGGACGGGTCACAGGATCCCGGCGGCGATGAACAACGCCACAACGGTCGGAGAAATGGGCGAAGGTGACTGGGCAAGGCAAGCGATCCGGCCCTTGCGATCGGACGGCGGCGCGGTGGCGTGACCACGGACGGAGAGGAGGTAGGGCATGGGCAACGGTGAGCGGAGGGGCGCGACCGCCCGGACCTGCTGGCGGGCGCTGAGGCGTTCGTCCTTCGATCGCGCGATCCGGCGGGTCGAAAATAAGCACGTCGGGAAGAGGGGGCGGTAGCATGGCGATACTGCAACGGGGCAAGATTTGCGCGTCCAGATCACGATGGGCAGAGACCCGCGCACGGGCAAGCGGCCGTGCATGTGCTGGAGCTTCGACGCCGAGGAGGCGGCCCGTGCCTTCGAGGATCGCAAACAACAGGAACTTGCGCGGCTGGTACGCATTCAGTCAACGGCGTTGGGAGGTGGAGGGACGGGGGCGTGTGATGGGGTGGGGCGAGGGGTTGGGGCGGGAGAAGCCGGGGGCAAGGGAGCACGGAGGATGGCACGGTAGTCGGGGCGG
>JAJYVV010000009.1 GCA_021791815.1 Bacillota bacterium
AGGTCTCGGGGCTCCACCCCGTCGCCGACGAGGGCGTGCCGATCCGCGCCATCGCGGAGGTGATCGGCCGGCACCTGCACGTCCCGGCCGCCGCCATCTCCGCCGGGGACGCTGCGGCCCACTGCGGATTCCTCGCGGCCTTCCTGGCCTCCGACGGCCCGGCATCGAGCGGCGGGACCCGGCGGCTCGTGGGTTGGCGTCCGACGCGGCCGGGCCGCCTCGACGACCTCGGGAAGGGCCGCTATTTCCGGGCCGCATCCGCGCGCTGATCGCTGCCGTCCCGGCTGCAAGCAACACGGGCGGGGATCCGCGGTACCCGTCAGGCGGGAAAGGGCTCGTCCCCGCCGCGCGTCACGCCCTGCGGCGCAGGCAACCGCGGCAGATCGGTGCGGTTCCCCTCTTCGACCCGGCGTTCGGACGCCACCTTGAACGCGGCGACCCCGGCCTCGGGTCCGAGCGTCGCCGCGGGCTCGCCGACGCGGCGCGGGCGCAACGCCGCGGCGAGCGCCGAGGCAGGGACGGCCGGTCCGATCCGTCGCCGCTCGCGCGGCTCGGGGCTCGCGGCGATGATCGCCAGCCGCCGCCGGGCGAATTCCCGCCGCGACCCGAAAAACGCGGCGCGCCGGCGACCTTCTGCGCGAGCAGACCCTCCAGCGCGCCGGCGCCGCCGAACGGCATCTCCCGGTTGTCGGCAAAGTGGCGGAAGAACGTGCGCTCCGTGAGCCTCGGCGATGTCGGCCACCGTCGCGCCTTCGAACCACCGCTCGGCATGGCGGACGAGGGCGGCCTGCTCCAGCCTCCCCGGGCATCGGGCTCCCCGCGCGTACGGCGCCCGTTGTACGGCACGGGGAGGGGCGTGCCGCGACGGTGCGGGACCGAGAAGCGCACAGACCGCCACGCACCGCACCTGTTCGCCGCGGAGGTCACCGGCGGTCTGCGGGAGAAGGGGCGGCCTTGGCGGGAATGGGCCCCGCGGCCCGCCTCGCTGGCCGCTGCGGGCCCCGCCCCACGCTCGGGCGCGGTACGATGGGCGCGAGAAAGCGTCGCGCCCGCGATGCGCGAACAGGGCGCGCTCCAGGCGGCCGAGGGCTGGCCCCCACCCCGAGGACGGGCAACCGCCCCCCCGCGGAAAATGCTCCGGCCCTGGCGATCCTGGGCCCCGCCGCGCCGCAGCCGCCGCGCGGGTCGGGAGGAGAGAGTGTGCTCGCGGCCGTCATCCACGCGTTGGCGGGGCTCTTCGCGGTGATGAACCCCATCGGCAACGTGCCGATCTTCCTTTCCCTGACCGGCGGCTCGACCGCGGCGGAACGGCGGGCCACGGCGCGGCGGGCGGTTCTGGCCTCGTTCGCCATCCTGGCGGCGTTCCTGGTCCTGGGCCACTTCATCTTCGAGCTGTTCGGCATCACCGTCGCGGCGTTCCGCGTGGCGGGCGGCATCCTGATCTTCGGCATCGCCTCCAACCTGCTGCGCGCCCAGCCCTCGCACGCCCACACCCCCCGCGAGGAGGAGCACGCGGAGAGTCTGGCCCGGGACGACGTCGCGGTCACGCCGCTCGCGACGCCGATCATCGCCGGCCCCGGCGCCATAGCCACGGTGATGGCGCTCTCCGGCGGGCCGCACCTCCTCGTGGATTCGTCGGCGGTGTTCATCGCCATGCTGCTCGTGCTGGTCGGGACGTACGTGATCCTGCACTACGCCGGATCGATCGGCGAGCGCCTGAGCACGACCGAGATGAACGTGATCACCCGGCTGATGGGCCTGCTGCTCGCCGTGATCGCGGTGCAGATGGCGGCCTCGGGCCTGGAGGCCATGTTCCCGGCCTGGACGCACGCCTGACGCCGCCGTCCCCGCCCGGCGTGGGCGGCGGTCCGGCAGGCATCACCGGCCGGGCCCGGAGCCGGGCGGTCCCGGCCTGTTCCCCGCCGGCTCCCGCAGGGCGCTGCCCTGGGATCGACCCTGCTTCAGCCCCCCCGCCCGCGACGGCGGCCGAGGGTCCTCCGGCCCCACACGGCGGTGGGAGGCTCCGGACCCGCCGGTGCCCGTGCGGTCCGCCGGTGCGCTTCGGCTTGCCGCGACCCGGAACCGGTGCTACCATGGCTCCATGGTCTTCCTCGTCTGCCGCCGCATCTCGGGGTAACGCGCCTGGTCAGGGGTTTCCCTGCCCATCTCGCGCCTTATCCCGGGAACGGACAAGGACGGCCGGACCAATCCCCCCAGCAGCTCCGGCGGGATTGGACCCCCGACCCCCGTTCCCCGCACAACGGGGGGTCGGCTCTTCGATGGCACTGCTCTCCCTGCACAACCTCACCAGGGGCTTTGGCGCGCGCACGCTGTTCGCGGGCCTGCACCTCGAGCTTCAACCGGGCCGGAAGGTCGGGGTCATCGGGGCCAACGGCAGCGGCAAGAGCACGCTGCTGCGCACGGCCGGCGGCCTGGAGGAGCCCGACGGGGGCGCGGTGATCCGGGCGGCGTCCGCGGCCGTGGGCTTCCTGCACCAGGACGTCGCCTTCCCACCCGGGTCCACCGTCTTCGCCGCCGCCATGGAGGCCTTCTCCGGGCTCCGCGCGATCGAGGCCGAGATGCGCGCCCTCGAGGCGGACATGGCCGGCTCGGGAGGCGCCGCGGCGGATCGCCTCGCCCGCTACGGGGAACTGCAGGAGCGGTTCGAGCGCGCCGGCGGCTACACAGCCGAGGCCCGCGCCCGCGAGGTGCTGACCGGCCTCGGCTTCCCGCCCGGGCGCCAGGGCGAGCCCGCGGGCGTCCTCAGCGGCGGGGAGCGCGTCCGACTCGCGTTGGCACGGCTACTGCTGGAGGCCCCGGACGTCCTGCTCCTGGACGAGCCGACCAACCACCTGGACCTCCCCGCGCTGTCCTGGCTGGAGGACCACCTCTCCCGCAGCGGAGCGGCCGCGCTCCTCGTCTCCCACGACCGGTACTTCCTCGACGCGGTGACGGACGCCACGCTCGAGATGGGCCCGCGCCCACGCCTGTATCCGGGCAACTTCAGCCAGTATCTCCGGCTGCGCGGCGAGGATCAGGTCGCGGACATCGAGGCCTACCGGCGCGCGCAGGCCGCGCTGCCCCAGGTCCGCGAGGTGATCGCCGCCTACCAGAAGGCGTGGACGACGCCGCCCAAGCGCTGGACGAAGCGACTCGCCGAACTGGAGGCCGTGCCGCCTCCGCAGGTCGCCAGCCGCTCGATCCGGCCCCGCGCCAGCGCGCCGGACGGCGACCGGGGAGAAGGGCGCGGCGGTCCTTCCGGAAGGGCGCAGGCACGGCAGGGCGCAGCCGGCGGGGCGGGAGGCCGCGGGTCGCGCGGCGTGGCGCTGGAGCTGGCGGCGGTCTCCAAGGCGTTCGCCGCCGCGGGCGACCTCTATGGGCGGGACGGCTTCAGCGCCCGGGTCCTGCGCGGCGAGCGGGTAGGGCTCGTCGGGCCCAACGGCAGCGGCAAGTCCACGCTGCTGCGCATGCTGCTCGGGGAAGTGGAGCCCGACGGCGGCGCGTTCGGGTGGGCGGAGGGGTTGCGGGTGGGCTGGCTGCCCCAGTCGCTGGACGGCCTGGACCCGAAGCTGACGCTGGTCGAACAGCTGACCTCGGTGCCCGGCGTCGGGCAGCGGGAGGCGCGGAGCGCGCTGGCCGACTTCCTGTTCTACGGAGACGCGGTCTTCGCCCGGACCGGGGAGTGCAGCGGCGGGGAGCGGACGCGGGTGGCGCTGTGCCGGCTGCTGCTCCAGCCGTGGGACGCGCTCCTGCTCGACGAGCCGACCAACCACCTCGACATGGAATCGCGCCGAGCGGTCGAGGGGGCGCTGGAGGCGTATGCCGGCACGGTGCTGGTGGCCTCGCACGACCGGTTCTTCCTGGATCGGGTCTGCGAGCGGCTGTGGGTGTTCGGCGAGGGCCGGCGTGGCAGGGACGGCGGCCGGCCGGCGGGGCGCGAGGCGGGCAGCGGGCGGGAAGCGGCGGCGGGTGCCGGGAGCCCGGGCGTTGTCGACTTCCCCGGCAACTACAGCGCCTGGGCGGCGGCCGTCGCCGCCGGGGGCGAGACGGGCCGGGAAGTCGCGGGCGACGACGGACCGGCCGGCCTTGCGGCGGCGATCCGGAACGCCGAGCGGCGGGCCGAGGCCCTGCAGGCGCGGCTCTCCCATGCCTCGACGTTCGAGGGGGGCAGCGGCCGGCGGCTCGCGGAGGAGTGGAAGGCGGTCCAGGCGGAATTGGCCGACCTGCACCGGCGGTGGCAGGGCGCCGCGCGCGGCGCCGGTGCCGGCCAGGCGCGGGGGGGACCCGCGCGGGGCCGGGATCGCCAGGGGCCATAGGGGAATCGGGAAGGCGCCGACGGCCGCGGCGCCCGCCGGCCGAAGGCGGGTCATGGAGGCGATGGCGTTGGGATCGGCACTCCTGATCATGGACGTGCAGCGCGGCATCGTGGAACGGTTCGGCGCCCCGGCGGAGTATCTCACGCGGCTGGCGGCGGCGGCCGGGGCGGCCCGGGCCGCGGGGGTTGCCGTCATCCACGTGCGGGTGGCCTTCCGCCCGGGCCATCCGGAGGTGAGCCCGAGGAACCGGGCGTTCGCCGCCCTGCGGGCCGGAGGCGCGTTCGCCGACGCGGCGGCCGCTTCGATCCACCCGGCCGTGGGCCCGGGGCTGGACGAGGTGGTGGTGACGAAGCTGCGGGTGAGCGCGTTTGCCGGCAGCGACCTCGAGGTGATCCTCCGAGCGCAGGGCATCGAGGAGTTGGTTCTGGCCGGCATCGCCACCAGCGGCGTGGTCCTCTCCACGCTGCGCGAGGCGGCGGACCGCGACTACCGTCTCGCCGTGTTGGAGGACGCCTGTCTGGACGCCGATGCCGAGGTGCACCGGGTGCTGATGCAGAAGGTCTTTCCGCGGCAGGCCGAGGTCCTGACGGTGGCGGCGTGGCGGAGCCGCCTGGCGCCTCCGGCCGGATAGCCCACGGGCGGAACGTGGGCCCGCCAGGACCGGCGGCGGGCCTCCCTTGAGCCGCGGGCCCTCAGCCCGCCGCGCCGCGGCCCGCGGGCGCGTTCCCCGCCGTTCGCCCCCGGGCCAGACCCGCCGCAGCCTCCTCCTGCTCGCGGCCGACCTGCGCGCGCACGGGACAGTGGCCGAAGTGGTCGTTGACCAGCCCGGCGGCCTGCATCAGGGCGTAGGCGGCGGTCGGGCCGATGAACTTGACGCCCAGGCGCCGCAGTTCCTGCGCCAGGGCCGTGGACGCGGCCGTGTGGGCGGGCATCTCCGCCCAACTGCCGCCCGCCGGGCTGGGCACGGTGCCGGGGACGGGGCGGAACGACCAGACGACGTCGACCACGCCGCGTCCGGGGCCCCGCAGGGCGACGATCGTCCGGGCGTTGGCGACGGCCGCCTCGACCTTGGGGCGGTTCCGGATCACCGACGGCGTGGCAAGGATGCGCTCCACGTCCGCGGGCCCGAAGGCCGCGACGGCGTCGGGGTCGAAGCCGGCGAAGGCGGCGCGCAGCGCCTCGCGCTTGCGCAGGACGATGTTCCACGAGAGCCCGGCCTGGAACGCCTCCAGGCACAGGCGCTCGAAGAGGCCGCGTTCGGTGGTGACCGGCCGGCCCCACTCCCGGTCGTGGTAGTCGCGCAGCAGGGGGTCGTCGCTCCCGCCGAAGCACCGCTCGCCGATCGCGCCGTCGTCCAACTCGCCCCACACCCCGGGGCGGTGGCTTCGCCGCCCGGCACTGCCGCCCCTCGCGGAGACGGGGCCGGGGGCCGACGCGCGCGCCCCCGTGCCGCCGGCTCCCGCGGCCGCCAGGCCGCGCCGTGCGGGCGCACCGCGATCAGGCGGGCGGGTCCCCGAGCGGCCTGCCCGTCTCTCCCAGACGTCCGGTCAGGTTGTCGCTGAGGACGACCTGGACGCGGGCGCAGGCCGCCACGCCGACCGCGTCCTCGACGCTGCAGGGCACCTCGAGGATGCCGGCCGCGCCCGCCTGCACATCCAGGAACGCCTCGACGCCGTCCTGGGGACCCGTCTCCAGCACGGCGCGGGCGAAGCGGGCGCCGAGCGCGCCCGTGACGCTGAGCAGGAGATCGTAGGTGAGGGGGCGCGGGAACTGCCGCCCCTGCAGCGTGGCCTGGATCAGGGCCGCCGTGTGGCCGCTGACCCGCACGGCGTATTCGGTGGCCCCGCCGCGCTCGCGCAGCACGGCGAACGTCTCGTGGCGCCGCTCGTCGAAGGCGACCTCGGCCACCACCATCTCCATCATGGGGGAAACTTCGCCCCCGAAGCGCCGGGGCCTGCCGTGGCCGCGGCCCGCCGACGGAGACCGAAACGCGCGCGGCCACGGCCTTGACCGGCCGGCCCGCCGAGCGGCACGATGGACTCCGTTGGCCGAGGCCGCCCTCGCCCTGGCCGGGCGCGCGGCCGATGTGGGCCGCCGCACGCGGGGCGTGGGCGCGCGCCGCAGTTCTCGGACGGAGAGAGGGAAGAGCGATGCGCGCGCGTCCCCATCTCGTGGCGGAGCTCGCGGCCGCGTTCGGCACCCACCATGAGGATCCCCTGGTCCAGCAGTTGGCCGGGCTCCGGCGCGTCGGCGCCACGGTGTACGACCTGGAGCAGGAACTGCAGACGGCCGAGCGGGGCCAGCCCCCGCCCGACCTGCGCAGGGCCCGCTGCTACTTCGCGGCCGCCGAGGCCCTGGTGACCTTCGCGGACGCGTTCGTGCTCGACGCCCTGGCGGACCCGGACCACCCGCGCCACGTGGCGCACGTGACCTTCGTCCAGGCTCAGGCCTTCTACCTCAAGGTGCCCGACCTCGTCACGGCCGTGCGGCAGGAGATCGCCTACCCCGGCTCGGCGCAGGCGCCGCTGCCGGTGCTGCCCGGGCCGCGCTTCGAGGCCGAACGGTGCCCGATCGAGCACTTCCTGGCCATGCAGCGCGCGGCCGCCAAGCTCGAGGAGCTGATCGGGACCCGCATCGAGAGCCTCAAGCTGCACGCCGCCGGGGGAGCCGAGCCCCGCGGGCTGCGGCCGGCCGTGCTGGCGATGGCGGCCGCCCGCACCAAACGGGACGCGGCCGACCAGGTCGTCGGGGCGCTGCGCGCGGGCCAGCGCATCCCCGCCGAGGAGCACGAGGAGGCGGAGGCGCTGTATTACGACGGTGTCCTCCGCCCGTACCTGTATGCGGCGCAGGAGTTGGAACTGCCCGGAGTCACGGCTGCGGCGCCCGCGACCGAGGAACCGCCGCCCCCTCCGGAACCGCGGCCGATCCCGCAGGCGGCGCCGCTCGGGCCGGCACCCCAGTGGCAGGGATCGCCCGGCCCGTGGGGCGGCGGTGGGGGCGGCTGGGGCGGCCAGGGCGGGATCGGGATCGGGGGGCTCATCGCCGCCGACGTGGTGGGGAACCTCGTGGGCAACCTGCTGGGCGGACTTTTCGGCGGCGGCGGGGGTGGGTTCGGGGGCGGCTTCGGTGGCGGCTGGGGCGGGCGCTGGTAGGCCGGGGAGGCCGCGGAGGGCCCAGGTCGCGGGAGCGGGCGGCTGCCGGGCACGCCCGCGGGCACGGCGGACGGCAGGGGGCGCGGGGCCGATGGCCACCGACTGGCTCGACCGCCTCAACCGGGAGGAAACCGCCTACGAGGTGGCCGGGGCCCGCGCCGATATCCTGCACTGGGCGTATCAGCCGGAACTCCCCGACAACGCGCCCCACCGCCACACCTACTTCGAGGTCTGCCAGGTCGGCCGCCGTGGGGCCGGCCTGTTCCATGTCGAGGGGCGGGCGATCCCCCTCCGGCCCGGCACGCTCTTCGTCGCGCGGCCGGGAGTGATGCACCAGATCACCAACACGGCGCGCCCGTGGATGGAGCTCTATTGGGTGTCGTACCAACTCAGCCCCGCCCCGCCGCCCGCGGGGCCCGGGACCGGCGGGGCCGGTGGTCCCGGGGACGGCTCGGCGCCCGGCGGCGCCGGGTGGGGCGGCAGCACCCCCGTGCGCGCGCTCCCGGCGGTGCTGCGCGCGTTCGCGCAGTCTCCCGCGGCGGCTGTGCCGGACCCCGGGGGCCGCGTCGGAACGGCGTGGCGCGCGGTCCGGGCGCTCGCGCCGGCAGCCGGACCGCAGACGCTGCGGCACGCCGTGGCGGCCCTCGTGCTCTCGGTGGCCGAGGCCTTCGCGCCCGGGGCCGACGGACCCGCGGCGCCGATGGGCAGCGCGGCTCGGAGCGGCCCGGCCGCGGACGCCGGTACGCCGGGGCGGTCCGGGCCGCTTCCCCCGGCCGTCCGCGTCGCCCTGCGCCACATCCACGACAACGTGGACGGCCACCTGGCCTCGGAGGAGATCGCCCGCCAGGCGGGCGTGTCGTCCCGCCACCTGTCGCGGCTCATGCGGCAGCACGCCGGCACGACGGTCGCGGGCTACGTCCTGTGCGCGCGGCTGCAGGTGGCGTGCCACCTGCTCCGGCGCTCGCCCCTGCCGGTCAAGGAAGTGGCGGCCCGCTCCGGCTATCCCGACGTGCACCACTTCACGCGCATGTTCGCCCGCCACATGGGATGCCCGCCCGCCGCCTACCGCCGGGGGGACGGGCCCGCCCGCGGTCCCCTTGTCCGGAATGGGCAAATGCCTGGCAGGCTGGTCTAAAGCCAGCGGGGCGCCGCTCCCGTAGGCTGACGGACGCGGGGTGCGCCCGCCTCCGCGCGCGGGATGTCCGGCGGCTCCACGCAGGGCACGGCGCGCGGCCGGGACCGCGCCGCTGCGGGCACCGAGCGGGAGGGACGCGCGCATGTTGACGTCCGAGCAATTGGCCTCCTACCACGAGACCGGGTACATCCTCGTCCGCGGCCTGTTCAGCCGCCCGGAGGCGGCGGCGCTCCGCGACGAGGCCCGCGACCTCATCGCCCGACTGCAGAGGATCCGCAACGTCGAAGCCACGTGGGGCGCGGCCCGGGCCCTCTCGGCCGAAGCCGCGTCCACCCAGTTGCTGCACTGCCACGACGCCCAGTTCTATTCCGCCGCGTTCTCGCGCCTGATCGTCGACGACCGCCTCACCTCCGTGGCGTCCTCGATCATCGGCGGCCCGAACGTGCAGCTCCATCACACGAAGATCTTCATCAAGCCGGCCGAGCGGGGCTCGCCCTTCCCGCTGCACCAGGACTACCCGTTCTTCCCCCATGAGCGGCACAGCATGATCGCGGCCATCTGCCACTTCGACGAGGCGCCGGTGGAGAAGGGCTGCGTGGCGGTCGTGCCGGGCAGCCACAGGCAGGGCCCCCTGCCGCACGACCGCGAGGGTGGGTGGCACCTGCCCGTCGACCGCTACCCCGTGGAGAGCGCCGTCCCGTGCCCCGCCGAGCCGGGCGACGTCCTCTTCTTCAGCTACCTCACCATCCACGGTTCGGGCATCAACCGCACCAACGAGCCGCGGACGACCATCCTGGTGCAGATGCGCGACCCCGAGGACCCCCCGTCCGTACGCACCCACGAATCCCGGGGCCAGGGCATGATGCTGCGCGGCATCGACCCGTCGTGCTGCACCGTGGTGCCGGCATCGGAGGCCGTGAAGGCGGGCCCGGCCGTCCCCGGTATGGGAGGCGCGATGGGAGGGCCCGCCCCAGCCATGGGAGGCGCCGGAGCGCCGGGCATGGGCGGCCGGATGTGACGGGCGGCCTGCGCGGGTGCGGCGGGCCGCGCACGCGCCCGGGGCCAGGCGGCTCCGGGAGGGAGCAGGGGGCGCCGTTTGGGGGCACGCCGCCCATCCCCCGGCGACTACCCCTGCGGTAGGAAGAACGCGGCCACGTCCTCGTCGATGCCGGGGAAGAAGTCGCAGCGGAGGGTCTCCCGCGGCCGGAACACCGCCGCCTCCCCGTATCCGTCCGGCGCGAGTCGGAGGATGCGCACGGTCTCCTCCTCGGGGTCGGCGATCCAGGACCAGGGGATGCCGTCGCGCTCATACACGTGGCGCTTGAGCAGCGTGTCGCGGCGGCGGCTTCCTTCCGATAGGAGCTCGACGGCCAGATCGGGCGCGCCCTCGACATGGTCGTCGCGAACGACCGCCAGATGCGCTCGCGTGACGAACAGAAGGTCCGGCTGGAGCACGTCGTGCGACGACAGGACCACGTCCTGGGGTGCCGCTGCGGCCAGGCCCGGACGGCCCGGTCCAGGAACCGTGCCACACGTCCACTGGACCTGCTGATGACGCCAGTTCGGCGAAGGGCTGACGATCAGGTCCCCCCCGAGCACCTCGTACCGGCGGCCGTCGTCGGGCGCGGCCCGAAGATCCTCGTACGTAAACCGCCCGACCGGGGTGGAGCGGGTCCGGCACTCACGACGGCACCTCCTCCCAGACCCGACGCGCCCTCTGGCGCGCCACGTCGACCGGCCCCCACGCTGCCGGCGCCGGCCCTGCGCGCGTTCTGCGCGATCCTACCGTCCCCGGCGCACAAGCGACCACGCGACGTCCGGAAGGCCGTTCGGGCCGCCTGATGGGCGGGACATGCGCGTGCGCGTCCACGGCGGACCACCCGGCTCCGAGCCGCCGACCACGCGGCGGGTCAAGGCCATGGCCGGCCCGCCGCGGCCGCGGGGGCCGGCAGCGGATGGCGAGCTCGCGCCCCATTCAGTGGTGGAACAGGCGCAATCCCGAAAGGCACATGACCATGTCGTGCTCGTCCGCGGCGGCGACGACCTCCGCATCCCGCTCGGATCCCCCGGGCTGCCAGATGTAGCGGACGCCGGTGCGGGCGGCGCGGTCGACGTTGTCGCGGAACGGGATGAAGCCGTCGCTCGCCAGGGCGACGCCGCGCAGCCGCCCCAGCCACGCGGCCCGCTCCTCGGCAGACAGCCCCGGCGGAAGTTCGGGGCCGCCCGGCAGGGGCTCCCCGGCGAGCCACGCGTCGGTGGCGTTGTCGCGCGCCGGGCGCGGCGCGCCCGGCGGGAAGGGCAGCGCGAGCGCGCGGGGGTGCTGGCGGAGCCACCAGTTCTCCGCCTTGCCGCAGGCCAGCCGCGTGCAGTGGATCCGGGCCTGCTGCCCCGCCCCGACCCCGATGGCCTGGCCGTCCACGGCGAGGCAGACGCTGTTGCTGGGCGTGTAGCGGAGGACGATGGCCGCCAGCACCATGTCGCGTGCGGCCTCCGGCGGGACGTCCTTGCGCCGCGTCGCCGGGGTGCCCTCCTCGACCGGCTGGGCGCTGCGGGGTTGGCGGAAGGCGACCCCGAAGACCTCGCGCCGCTCCTCGGCCGGGGGCTCCCACGCAGGGTCCATGCGCAGGACCAGGTAGCCGCCGCCCTTCTTGCGCCGCAGTCGCTCCAGGGCCGCCGGCTCGTAGCCCGGGGCCACAACGCCGTCGGAGACCTCGCGGCCGAGCAGTTCGGCCGCCGACTCGTCCACGGGATCGCTGAAGGCGGCGAAGTCGCCGAACGAGGCCATGCGGTCGGCGCCGCGCGCACGGGCGTACGCCGCCGCCACCGGCGAGAGCCCGGAAGCCGGGACGCGGCAGGCGGCGGCCAGCCCCGGATCCAGGGGCAGCCCGAGGGCCGCGCCCGCAGGGGTGACGTGCTTCAGGGACGCGGCCGCGGGCAGAGCGAACCGCGCGCGCAGGGCGCGCACGAGCTGCCATCCGAACAGGGCATCCAGGAGGTTGATGTACCCGGGCCGCCCGCAGAGGACCTCGAGCGGCAGCGGCCCGCCCGCGGCCGCCTCCACGGATGCCGGCACCTGGTCGGGGTTCAGCCCATACCGCAGCTGCAGAGCACTCCCGGACCCCGCCGGGTGCGCGCCTTCCGCCATGTCCGCCACCTTCGCGAGCCCCGCCCCTGCGCGGGATGTTGGATGCACGGGCGCGGACCGTCCGTGCCCGGGCCATCATAGCCGATCCGGACCGTCCGCAGCGGATCCCGCCCCTCCCGCGCGAGCGCGGCGCGCCGACCGCGGGCTCCCCCACCGGCACCGGCGCCGGGGCACGTCCGTCGCAGCGGGCCCGCAGGGCCTTGCGGTCCGGGCAGCCCGCCTTGTGCAGGACGTTGCGCACGTGGAACTTGACCGTGTTCCGGCTGATGCAGAGTTCGGCCGCGATGTCGGCCGCCGCGGCGCCCGCGCGCGGCAGGGTCGGCGGCGCGTCCGCGCCGCGGCCCGCGGGAACTGGGCCAGGAGCGGCGCCAGGACGAACAGGACCACCGCGCCGATCGCCGCGGCCGCGGGAGGGTTGGGCAGGTGCGCCGCTCCCGTCACCCGCGCGGTGCCCGAGACCACAAGCACGTTCCAGGCGGGCGCCACGCCGACATGGCCGGCCATCACGGCCGCCCAGGACACGAGGAACAGGGGCGGCGCGTACCCCCCCGCCGAGCAGGGCGAAGCCGACCCCGAGGCAGGCCAGCGTCCAGGGCACGATCCGGGTGAGCATCCCCGGGCGCGGCCGCCAGGCAGGACGCGGCGATGGAGGACAAGTCGCCGAGCCAGCGCGTGGCGGCGAGGGATCCGGTGGCCGGCGCGCTGTGCATGATGCCCCCGGCCACGAAGGCCGCCCGGCGAACCGCGACAGGAGGGCGGGCGGCAGGGGCCGCTCGCCCTCCGGACCCGTCCGCCTCTGGCACCACCCCAGGGCACCCTGCGCACAGCCGAGAAGCACGAGCCCCGGGAAACGAACGGCGGAGGCGTCCGTCGGCACGCTGAACGCCCAGCCCACGACGTGGGCGACCCCGCCGGCGCCGGCCAGCACGAGCCTGGGCGGCGCTCGACGCCGCCGCCCCGCGCACCCACGCCAGGACGGGCCCGGCCGCGGGCAGGCCGAGCAACGCGGCGATCGCCTGCAGCCACACGTGCCCCGCGGGCAGGAACGCGGCGCCCGTCCACAGGAGCAGCATGGCGTACACGGGTACGGGGACGTCGCGCGGCGCCCGGCGGCGGCTCCAGGGCACGAGGCCAAGCACGTGGCTGAGGGAGAAGAGGCAGGCGAAGGCGGGACCGAAGCAGGGGAAGCAGAAAAGCCACGTCCACAGGCCGATGCCAGCCAGTAGCGCGCGCGGCTCGCGCCGAAGCCGGCCGGGGCCGGGCGCCAGGGTTCCCCCGGCGGTCAGGGCCTCAGGCAGTGGCGTCCATCCCCGCGGGGGCCACGGATTCCTCCGCTGATGGGCGCCCGCGGGGCCGGCGGTCCACCGGGCAATCCGGATGCCGGGCCCGCCGCCCTCGGTCACGCCAGCCTGGGGCAGACCCTCGGGTCTCCGTAGTCGGGGACCCCGTCGACCAGCCGGCAGAGTCGATCGTTGTGGTGGGCCGCGACCTTCCCGCCGGCGTACTCGTAGTGGCGGTGGCGGTTGTCCTCGGGCTGAAGGTGGATCGCGATCGCGCGCCGCGGCTCGCTGCTCAGGTTGGCGCCGCTTCCGTGGATGAGGCGGCAGTGGTGGAAGCTCACCTGCCCGCGCCGCATGATCGCCGGCACCTTGACCACGGCGTTGCCGCCCGTCTCGAACCGCCGCTCCAGGGCGTCGAGGTCGGGGTCGAAGAAGTCCAGGCGGTTCAGGGGCCAGCGGTGGCTGCCGTCGACGAAGGTGATGGTCCCGATCGTCTCGTCGACGTCATGGAAGGCCACCCACGCCGTGAGCATCTCGTCGCTGCTCGCCACCATCCAGTACTGGCGGTCGGTGTGCCAGCCGACCTTGGCGGCCGCCGCCTCCACGATGGGCGGCTTGTAGAGGAGCTGGTCGTGCCAGAGGCGGATCGACGGCGAGCCGGTCAGCCGCCGTGCCACCGCGCCGATGGCCGGATAGCGCACCAAGGCGCCGAGTTCCTTCACCTGGAAGGAGGCGTAGTCGTTCTTGCGCATGGCCGTCCCGATCGGGGGCCTGAACCCCGCGGGCGGCCTCCAGCCGCTCGGCACGACCTGGTCGCGCTCGATCATGGGCGCGTCGTGGTCGCCCTCGTAGAAGCGCTCCATCCCCCGCGCCGCGGCGTCGACGACCTCGTCGGGGAGGATCTTCTTGGAGATGTAATAGCCGTGCTCACGGTAGAACGCGACGTCCTCGTCGGACGGCAGAGCCTCGGCGAGATCGATCGCGGCCTGTGCCACTGCCCATCCCCGCCGTCCGGGCGCCGGGGTGCGTCCCGGGCCTCGCCGCACGGGATACGCCCGCGGCGGCGGCGTCCCTGCCGGCCGCCCGCTGCTCGACGCCCTCGGCACGGGCGCGCCGGGAACGGCGGCGACGCGCCGGTACCCGAGGCCCCGGCCGGCCACATCTACCTGCACACGTTCACGCCCCGTCCTCGCCCGCACCGGGTGGCCGCCCGCCTGGCCCCGCCGCGAGGAACCACTCGTGGCGCGGAGCCCCGCCAAGTAGCGGCTGCCGGCCGCCCGGCCCGCTGACCGCCGAAGACCGCGGCGCCCTGGCCGTCGGGGCACGGAACACCCATCTGCCGGCCGTCCGCGCCATGCTCGACGCGGGGATGGAGCCCCGTGCCGAAGGGCCGGAGGCCTGCGCCGTGGATCCCGCCGCGTGGCACGGCTGCGCGGACACCGTCCACACCGGGCACACCAACGGCGACCATGCCGCCGTGGCGCGGCTGCCGATCGGGGCGAGGTCCCCCCCTTCCGACCGATGGCGCCCCCGGGGAGCGAGGCCGTCGCCGCGATCGTGCGCGACGCCGGCAGGCGGCCCGGCAAGGCCGGTCGGGGCCTCGGGCACGTCATCCGGCCGCCCGCGCACCGGTGGTGGCCGCGGCGAGCGGGCGCAAAGCGCCTTGGCGGCGGCGGAGACGGGGCCGCCTCCGGGCCCGGCGAGCGGCGGCCCGGGGTGGACCGTCGCCCCCGCCTGGGGTGCCGTGCGCGCCTGTTACGCTCCGCCCTGCTTGGCGAACCGCCCCGGCTCCGCCGCCTCCACGACCTCCCGCATGCCCGCCCACTCCCGCCAGATGTCGGTCATGCACTCCCAGTGGACCGCATCATGGTCCACGTGCGACAGGCGGAAGAAGATCGCGTAGCGCACGTGGGGCGAGGCGTTGCCGGCGACGCCGTGGGCCAGCTGGTAGTGGCAGAGCACCGCGTCGCCCGCCCGGGCGGTGATCTGGCGGAAAGGCGGCATCTCGACCTTGGGCATCCCGTCCAGAAGCGCCTGGGGCCCGACCTCGCGGAAGTAGCCCTCGAACTGGCGGTGCGTGCCGGGCCAGACGCTGAAGTTGCCGGAAAAGGCCTCCGGCACATCGCTCAGGTAGACGCCGGCCAGGGCGGTGAAGTTGGCGATGGTGCCCTTGGGCACGCCGTTGGTCGGGCTGTACATGCCGTCGATGTGCGGTCCGGGGCGATGGGGCTCGCCGTCGCGGGGGAAGCGCAGGGCGATCTGGCCGCCGCGAACCGGGCGCAGCGCGCCGCGCCCGACGGCGGACTCGCAGAGGTCGAAGAGCGGGGAACGATTCATGAGGTCGGTGATCGCCGTGCTGGACTGCATCTCCGGGCAGTAGCTGCGAGCACGGAACTGCTCGAGGTTGTCGGGGTGCATGCCGTGCTCGCCGAGCGAGGCGTTGATGGCGCGGAGCGCCTGCCGCACGGCGGCCGCCGGCACGACGCCCGGGAGCAGGACGTAGCCGTCCTCATACAGCGCGCGCTTCTGGCCCATCGTCAGATCCATCGGGACCCCTCCCCCGTGCCGGTGGGCGCCGCCGAGGCGGCCCGGCTCCGGCCCGCTCGGGATGCGCGGCCGCGCCCGGCCGCTCCTGCCGCGCCCCGTACCCGGCCGCGGGCGGACGCCGGCCCCGCAGGGACGCAGGCCCCGCCGCCGAACGTCGTCCCCGCTGCCGCCCCCAGGGCGGCGGGGATGCGGCGCGGGCCCCGGGCTGTGGCCCGTCGCCGGCGGGAGGCGCGCCAGTTGGCCAGGGGCGGCGCCCCGTCCGGGCCGGATCGCACCGCCATGCCCTGGGGCGCCGTGCTCCGGGACGTGCTCTGGCGCGTCCGCTCGCGGGGGTTCGGCGGCGGCCGCCCGCTGCTCCTCATTCTCGTGGTCATCCTCGGCGGCGCCTGGCTGTTCATGCGGGCCGAGGGCGTCAGCTACTTCCGCGCCGTGTACTGGGCGGTGACCACCGCGTCGACGGTGGGGTACGGCGATGTCGTCCCGACGACCCTGCCGGCCCGGCTGGTGGCCATGGGGATGATGGTCCTCGCCGTGCCCCTGCTGGGCCTGGGGCTCGCGAGCATCGCGTCCGGACTGGTCGAAGGCCGGCTGAGGAGCGTCCTGGGCATGACGGGCCGATCGTTCCCGCCCGGCTACACGCTCGTACTGGACTGGCCCCCCAGCGCGCAGGCCGCCGTCGCCGACATCCTCCGCCGGCGGCGTCAGGCCGTGGTGGTCGCGGACGTGGACCACCTCGGCCAGGACAACCCGGGCCTGCACTTCGTCCACGGGGACCCCACCGACGAGCAAATCCTCGCCTCGATCCGCCCGGAGACCGCGCGCGTGGCGCTGCTGTGCCACCAGCGGGACGGGGACCTTCTCGCCGCCGCCATCGCCCTCCACCGCCTGGCGCCCGCGCTGCCCCTGATGGCGGCGCCGGCACGCGCCAGCACCGCCCAGGCGCTGCGGGAGCTCGGGATCGCCGTCAGCTTCCCGAGCGGCGAATTCCTCGGCTACGTGCTGGCGCGCGGCAGCGAGACCCCCCATGCCGGCGCGTTCCTCTGGCAATTGGTCGCCGATGACACGCACCAACTTCGCGAGCGGGCGCCTGGCCCCGCCGAGGTCGGCCGGCGGGTGGACGCGGTCCGGGCGGAACGGGCGGTGCGAGACGAGTTGGTGCTCGGGGTCTGCGGGAACGCGGGAGACCTCCGCTTCGACCTCTCCTCGGACAGGGTGCTCGCCGCGGACGACCGCCTGCTCGTGCTGTCGTCCATGCGCTGACCCCCGGGGCGGGCCCGGCGCCACTCGGGCCTCCGCGGCGCAGGGTTCCCGCCGGCCGTACCGAAGACCGCCGGTGCGCCGACGCCAAGCGAGCGGGGGCAGGGTATGGGGCGGCAGATCCGCGCGGGCACGGCCCCCGAGGGCAGGAGGGCGCAGCAGGTCGCGGGCAAGCGTCCGGGCGCGGGGGGGCAGGACGCCGTCGTCGCCCCTCCGCGCCGCGGGGTGGTGGTGCGGCCCACCGGTGCCGCGGGGCCCGGGGCCGCGCGCGCGGAGCCCAAGACGCAGACGCGGGCGGCGTCCGACCGCCGGCCCGGCGAGGGGTGCCTGCTCGGCGTCGACATCGGGACCACCGGCAGCAAGGCCATCGCCTTCACGCCCGACGGGCGCCCGGTGGCCCGCGGCTACGCGGACTATCCCCTGCACGTGGGTCCCGGTGGAACCGCGGAACTGGATGCCGAGGCCGTGATGGACGCCCTGCGCCATGCCATCCGCGCCGCCTCGGCCGAGGCCTCCGCTGCCGGCGCGGGCCCGATCATCGCCCTCGCGGCCGCCGCGCAGGGGGAGGCCTTCACGGCCGTCGACCGCCACCTGGCGCCCCTGCGGCGATCCATCGTCACCTTCGATCGCCGCGGGCAGGCCGGCGCCGACGAACTGCGCGCCGCGGGCTGGGAGGGGCGCACCGAAAAGACGGGCCTCCCGCTGTCGTTCATCGTGACCGCGGCGAAACTGGCGGCCCTGCGCCGGGAAGACCCCGACCTGTACCGCCGGGCCGCCCACTTCCTCTGCTTCGAGGACCTGCTGGCGGCGCACCTCGTCGGCCACCCCGTGGGCAGCGACAGCCTCCTGCAGCGGACGTGGCTGCTGGACCGGCACCGCCGCGGCTGGGACGACGCCGCGCGAGCGGAACTCGACCTGGCGGGCGGCCGCCTGGCGGAGGTCGCGCCCATGGGCGCCGCCGTGGGCGAGGTCACGCCGGCGGCGGCCCGCGCGTACGGCCTGCCCGCCGGCTGCCGGCTGGTCGCCGGCGCCCACGACCAGACCGCCGCGCTCCTCGGGGCGGGCGCGTTCCTGCCGGGCTTCGCGGCCCACGCCATCGGGACGGTGGACTGCCTCAGCGTCACCCTGCGCGACGGGGAGGCGGCGCGCTTCGTGGCCCGGGGCTACGGCCTCGGGCTGCACCCCCTGCCGGGACTCGCCGTGACCCTCGCCTTCGGCTTCGGCGGCGGCTCGCTGCTGGCCTGGGCGAAGACCCTCACCGGAGCCTCCGACGTCGGCGCCCTGCTCGCCGAGGTGCCGGAGGAGCCCGGTTCCGCGTTCGCGGTGCCCTTCTGGGCCGGTTCCGGCACCCCGGACCTCGACGCGGAAGACCGCGGCGCCGTCTTCGGCCTCACCCTGGAGACGACGCGAGGCGACTTCGTGGCGGCGCTGCTTCGCGGCATGGCCCTGGAGGGCCGGCGCAACATGGAGGTCCTCCGGGAGCTCGGCGTCGAGGTGCGGGAATGCCGCCTCGTGGGCGGCGGCGCGCAGAGCGCCGCCTGGTCGCAGCTGCGCGCCGATGTGGCGGGGCGGTCCTACGTGGAGATGGCCGTCCGCGACGCCGGGTGCCTGGGGGCGGCCATGCTGGCCGCGGTGGGCGCCGGCCTGTATCGCGACGCGAGCGCCGCCGGGGACGCGATGGTGCGCGCCGGGCCCCGCTTCGAGCCCCGCCCCGACGCCGCCGCCGCGTACTCCCAGGTGTACCCGGCGTACCTGCGGGCCGTGGCGGGGACGCGCGCCGCTCGGCCCGGAGCCGACGGCCGCTAGGTGCGCCGCCCGTCCCGCCCAGGTCCGGTCCGAGTCCAACCCACCGACTGCCGGAGGTGCGCCCGTGCCCATCCCCTGGACCCCCCCGCCGCCCGAGCAGGCCCGCGACGCCCTGGGCGAACTGGTGCACCGGTCGCGGCTGCTCGGCGCCGACCGCTCGATCTGCAACTGGGGCGGCGGCAATACGTCGTCCAAGGGTAGCGCGGCGGACTTCCGCGGCCGCACGGTGCGCGTGCTCCACGTCAAGGGCAGCGGGTCCGACCTGGCCGACTGCGGGCCGCGGCACTTCGCGACCCTGGCGCTGGAGCCGATCCTCGAGCTCCTGGACCGCGAGGCCATGACGGATCAGGAGATGGTGGACTACCTGGCGCACTGCGCCCTCCATCCGGGGGGCCCGCGCCCGTCCATCGAGACCCTCCTGCACGCGTTCCTGCCCGCTCCGCACGTGGACCACAGCCACCCCGACGCGATCGTCGCCCTGTGCACGGCTCGGGAGGGCCCGGAGTGGGCGCGGCGGATCTACGGAGACCGCGCCATCTGGATCCCCTACCGCCGCCCGGGGTTCGGGCTGGCGCGGCAGTGCGCCCTGGCCCTGCGCGAACGCCCGGACGCGCGGCTCATCCTGCTCGCCAAGCACGGCCTGATCACCTGGGGCGAGACGTCCGAGGAGTCGTACACGGGCACCATCCGCGCCGTCGCGGAGGCCGAGGCCTTCCTGCGGGGCCGGGGACCGGATGCGGCGCCGGCCCGGCGGTCGGCGGCGACCGCGCCCGCGGAGCCGGTCGAGTCGCTGCTTCCGTGGCTGCGGGGGCGGCTTTCGGCCGGCGGCCGGGTCGTGCTCACCCTGGACGACACCCCCGAGACCCTGGCCTTCCTGGACGACGAGGCGCGCATGGCGGTCATCGCCGAGGGGGCGGCATGCCCCGATCACCTGGTCCACACGGGCCGCCTGCCGCTGCGGCTGCGCCGGGGCGCGGACCGGCCGGCCATCGAGGCGGCCCTCGCCGCCTTCGCGCGGGACGTGACCGCCGAGTACGGGGCGTGCTCCGCGCGGGGGGAGGCGCAGTTCCCCCAGGACCCTCCCATCCCGCGGGTGATCCTGCTCCCGGGCGTGGGCCTGATCACCTCCGGCAGGAGCAAGGCCGCATCGCGGGTCAGCCGCGACCTCGCCCACCGGGCGATGGCCGTGGCCGACCTGCTGGTGCGCGCGAGCGGCGCCTACGAGCCGCTCGGGGCGCAGGACGCCCACAACGTCCAATACTGGCCCCTGGAGCGGTACAAGCTCACGCTGCAGCCGCCGGAGCGCGAGTTCTCGCGCCAGGTGGCCTTCATCACCGGCGGCGCCGGAGGCATCGGGAGCGCCATCGGGCGCCGCTTCGCGGGGGGCGGCGGCCACGTCGTGCTCGCCGACCTCGACGGGCCCGGCGCGGAGGCGCGGGCCAAGGAGCTGAACGCCGAATTCGGGGACGGCTGCGCCACGGCGGTGGCCGTCAACGTCACCGACGAGGCGCAGGTGGCGGCGGCCATGGGCGCCGCGGTGCGCGCGTACGGCGGCATCGACCTCTGCGTCGCCAACGCCGGCATCGCCTCCTCGGCCCGCATCGAAGACACGTCCATGGACGAGTGGAACCGGAACCTGTCGGTCCTCGCGACCGGCTACTTCCTCGCGGCGCGGGAAGCCGCCCGCGTCCTCCGCGGCCAGGGGTCGGGCGGCTCCATCGTGTTCGTGGCGTCGAAGAACGCGGTCGCCGCCGGCAAGAACATCTCGGCGTACGGGGCGGCGAAGGCGGCCGAACTGCACCTGGCGCGCTGCCTGGCCGAGGAGTTGGGACCGGACGGCATCCGGGTGAACGTGGTGAATCCGGACGCCGTCCTGTCGGGATCGCGCATCTGGTCGTCCGACTGGAAGAAGGCCAGGGCGGCGAACTACGGCATCGCGGAGGAGGACCTGCCGGCCTTCTACCGCCAGCGCACGATCCTCCACGTGAACATCGAACCGGGCGACGTGGCCGAGGCGGTCTGCTTCCTCGCGTCGGCCCGCGCGAGCAAGACCACGGGCGCGATGCTGCCGGTCGACGGCGGCGTCGGCCCGGCGTTCCCTCGGTAGGGGGGCGACCGCGGACGGCCCCGCCTCCCGCGGTCGCCCCGGGCCGCGCCGGTCGTGGCGCGACTCCGCCCGGCCGCCACCGCCCGGCAGGGCCGACCAGACCACCCGGCGAAGCGGCCGGCGTGGGGCGTCCCGGCCGCCGGGCCGGGCGCGCGATCCGGACCGCCGGGAGGTCGATGCGCCGTGGCCGTCTCCCCGGAGATCTCCGACATGCTCGCCCGCTTCACCGTGGCCATCCCGTCCTGGGGCTTCTCCCCCATGGGCACGCGCTTCGCCACGTTCCTCCTGGGGGACGAGGCCCGCGACATTTACGGACGGATCGACCGCGCGTCCGAAGTGCACCAGGCGACGGGCATCACGCCCGGGCTCGCCCTGCATTTCCCCTGGGACCGCACGGACGACCTCGGCGCCCTCGGCCGGTACATCCACGCGCGCGGCCTGCGGGTCGAGGCCGTGAACCCGAACACGTTCCAGGATCCGACCTACCGGCTGGGGAGCGTGGCGCACCACGACCCGGCGGTCCGGCGGCAGGCCGTGGAGCACCTGCTCTGGTGCGTGGAGGCCCAGAAGCAGCTGGACGCGCCCTACCTGTCCCTCTGGTTCGCGGATGGCACGAACTATCCGGGTCAGGCCGACTTCCGCCGTCGCCACGAGGCGGTGCTGGACAGCCTGCGGCCCGTGGCCGCCGCCCTGGCGCCGGGCCACACGATGCTGGTCGAGTACAAGCCGTTCGAGCCGGCCTTCTACCACACCGACCTCGCGGACTGGGGCACCGCCCTGCTGGTGTGCCAGCAGCTCGGGGCCCAGGCGAAGGTGATCGTCGACCTCGGCCATCACCTGCAGGGCCACAACGTCGAATTCACCGTCGCCCTGCTGCAGCACGCCGGCCGCCTGGGCGGGTTCCACCTCAACAACCGCAAGTACGCCGACGACGACCTGATGACGGGCAGCCTCGACCCGTACGGCCTCTTCCTCATCTTCCGCGAACTGGTCAAGGGCGAGCGGCTGTATGGGCGACGCATCGAGTCCGTCTCCTACTGCCTGGACCAGTCGGCCAACGTCGAGGCCAAGGTGCCGGCGATGATCCTCTCCGTGATGAACACCCAGGAAGCCTTCGCCAAGGCGCTGCTGGTCGACGAGGACGCGCTCGCGGCCGCGGAGGCGGAGGGCGACGTGATCGCGGCGCAGGAGGTCCTGCGGGCGGCCTTCCTGACGGACGTGCGCCCGATGCTGGCGGAATTCCGGCGCGGCCGCGGCACGCCGGAGGACCCGTTGCGGTATCATCGGGAGCGGATGGCGCCCGCGCGGGCGTAGTGCCGGGCTGCGCGCGGCCGGCAGCCGACGCCGCCGGGCCGGGAGGGAATGCCCGTGCTTTCCGGGGTCTTCGCTCCCACGATGTTGCTCCGTTTGTTCGCCCTGTCGGCCCTGCTCGTCGCGGGGACCATGGTGGGCTTGGCCGTGGTTGGCTCGTCGGCGCGGCGGGCGGACGCGGACCTTCGCGAGCGGCTCGCCGAAGCGCGGGAGCGGGCGGCGGCGCGCGGAGGCCGCCGGAGCCGCTAGGCCCGCCCCGCGCCAGCGCCGATGGCCGCTCCCGCCCCGCGGCCGCACCCCCGTGGGTCCGCAGGCCCGCTCACCGCGCCTGGTCCGCCGCCAGCGCCTCCGCGCGGCGGGCCGCGCCGAGGCCCCACGGCCACCACGACGCCGTGCCCAGCAGCGCGATCGAAGCCGGGACCAGCAACGCCCGGACGATCCACGTATCCATCAGAATGGCGATCGACAGCCCCATGGCCAGGGTCCGCATCAACTGCAGCGGCGAGAGCAGCAGGGCGCCGAAGGCCACGACCATCAGCAGCCCGGCCCCCGTGACCATGCCGCCGGTTTCCTCAAGGCCGAGGCGGGCGGCCTCGGCGGCCGGGCGGCCGACCGCACGTTCCGTCGCCTGGAGCCGGGCCGCATGCTCGCGGATGCGGTGGATCAGGATGACCTCGTAGTCCATCGACAGGCCGAAGAGGATCACGAAGATCAGCGGCGTGATGCTCGCGTCGAGGGGCAGCGCCTCGAACCCGAAGCGCCCGCCCTGCACGGCGAAGACGAGGATGCCAGCCGTGGCCAGGGCCACCAGCCCGTCGAACAGGACCGCCAGCACGGCCACGCCGAGCGACCCGCTGGCGGCGAACAGCACCACCAGGGCCACCCCGGCGACGACCGCCACCATCCCGGGCAGCGTCTCCGCGACCAGGTTGTTGAAGGACTGCAGCAGGGCGACCGCCCCGCCGGCCGCGCCGTGCCAACCGGCGGGCAGCCCCGCCATGATCGTCCCGATCTGGTGGAGCAACGCCGTGGTGCGCGGATCGTCCGGTCCATAGCGGGAGGTGACGGACAGGGCGATGAGGTCCGGCGGGCCGGTCGCGGCCTGCAGGGCGGCGGGCGGGCCCCCCGGAGCCGCGAACGCCGCGGCCATCGCCGCCGCGGGCACGCCGCCCGACGTCGGCGACGCGATCGACAGGACCGCCGGCAGCGCCTGGATCTTGGCGGACACGGCCGCGACCTCACTCCACGTCGCGGTGCTGGAAAGCGGTCCGGCCGACTGCAGCACCACCGGGATCGGCGCGATGGAGCCGGCGCCATAGTCGTGCTGCTGCTGCTCGACCGTCAGCCGGGCCACGTCGCTTGGCGCCAGCATCTTGGCCACGTTCGCCGGCGTGCGCACCCGTATCCCGGGGCTCCAGAGCGCGGGCACCGCCAGGACCACCATGCCGACGGCGAAGACGGCCGCGGGACGGCGCGCCACCAGGGCCGCGACCCACGGCCAGAAGCGGCCGAGCCACGCCGGGCGCGGCAGGCGGCCCCATTCGGCGCGGGGTCCGAGCAGGGCAAGCAGCGCCGGCAGCAGCGTCAGCGTCGTGAGCAGGACGGCCAACACGGCGGCGCACCCGCCCACGGCCAGCCCGCGCCAATAGGGCGTCCGGGGCAGCAGGAGCGCCAGCATCGAAGCACCGACCGCCAGCGCGGAAAAGAACACCGACACGCCGGAGGTGCGCATCGCCTCCGCCAGCGCGCGGGCCACGGCCCCAGAGCGCCCGGCGCGATCGGCGGGCAGCGGCCCGTCGCGCCGCAGGGCGGAGCGGAAACGCGAACTCAGGAACAGGGAGTAGTCGATGCCCACGCCGAGGGCCAGGAAGCTCACGATGTTGGTGAGGTAGGCGGACAACTGCATGTAGGACTCCAGGAGGTCGACCGCGGCGAGGGCCAGGACGGCGCCGACCAAGGCCACGAGCAGCGGCAGGACCGCGGCCACCAGGGAGTCGTAGACGAGGAAGAGCAGGATGGCGAGGAGGGGCAGGGCGATGCGCGCCGAGACCTTGAGGGTCGTCATGGCGGAGGTGAGGACCCCGCCGCCGGCGGAGTCCATGGTGACGAATTGAAGCGTCACACCGGCCTGCCCGGAGAGCGACCGCTGCAGCGCCGCGGAGGCGGCGGAGGCGGCAGGCCCGGGTTGGATGTCGACGACGACCGCGGTCGGATGCCCGGGCAGGGCGGTGACGGCGGCCGTCGGGGCCGCGCCGGGTTGGGCCGTTGCCGCGGCGGTCTGCCACGCCGCCTCCACCTTGGAGAGCGGCAGGCCCTCCACGAGGATGCTCAGCGCGGGGGACGGAGCGCTGGGGGAACCGCCGCCGGACGCCTGGCCGATCCGCTTGAGCTGGTTGTCGGCCCAGGTCGCCTGGCTGCGCGGGTCGTCGAGGCCGGAACCCGACAGGTTGTGACCGACGTGCAGCGCCCGCGGCACGGCCAGGAGCAGGACGGCGAGCCACAGCGCGAGCAGCGGGAAGCGGAGGCGGTGCCACACCATGAACGGCTTGTCCCCCCGTTCGCCATGCGGATCATAGCGGAAGGGCCGGCCGCCGCCCACTCCGGGCTGAGCGCCGCCGGGGAGCTGCCAGGAACGCGGCGGCAGGCCGCGCCGCCAACCCTGCCGAACGTACCGGGCATGAAGGTTGCCCTGCTTGTGACCTGCCTGGCCGAAGCCTTTGCGCCGCAGGTCGCGGACGCCGCGGCGCGCCTCGTCGCCGCCGCCGCCCCCGACGCCGAGGTGGTGCCGGTCGACCGGTGCTGCTGCGGCCAGCCCGCCTGGAACGCGGGCTATCCCGGGCAAGCCCGGACGATGGCGCGGGGGCTCCTGCCGCGGCTGCGGGAATGCGACCTGGTGGTCGTGCCCTCGGGATCGTGCGCGACCATGCTCCTCCGCTACTACCCGCACCTGTTCGCCGAAGGCGACCCCGCCGGGGAGGCGGCCCGCGCGGTGGCCGCCAAGACAGTAGAACTCACGGCGTTCCTGGCGGCCCACCTCCCGGCGGACGGCGCGCCGCCGGAAGGCGCGGCCGCCCCGACCGGCGCTGGCGGCGCTCCGAGCATCGCATTCCACCCCTCCTGCCACTCGCTGCGCGGCGCGCGCGTGGGCGACGCGGGCGAGCGGTGCCTCCGCGCCGCCGGCTGCGAGGTGCGCCAGGCGGGCGCCGCCGACGAGTGCTGCGGCTTTGGCGGCCTGTTCGCCGTCAAGGAGGACGCCCTCTCCGTGGCCATGGCCGACCGCAAGCTGGACGGCCTGCTCGCCACCGGCGCGCCGGAGGTCGCGGCGGGCGAGCTGGGGTGCCTCATGCACCTGGAGGGACGCGCCCAGCGCCGCGGCATGTCGCTGCGCTTCCGCCACGTCGCGGAGGTCCTGGCCGACGCCAACGGCCGCCCCGCAGGGCCCGGCGGGCCCGCGGAGCCGGGGCGTGACGCCCGGTGACCGAGTTCATCCCGGCCGAGGCCGTTCTGGCCCGCGCCGTCCGCTCCACGACCGACCGCCTCGCCGCCGGCCGCACGACCGCCCTGGCGGGGATGGCCGATCCCGACGCGGCCCGCGCCCGCGCCCGCGCGGCCCGCCAGCGCGCCGTGTCCCGCCTGCCGGCCACGCTCGCGACCTTCGAGGCCGCGGCCGGCCGCAACGGCACCGTGGTCCACCGGGCCGCCGACGCGGCCTCCGCGGTCCGCATCGTCGCCGACATCCTCCGGCGCGCCGGCGCACGGCGCGTCGTGAAGTCCAAATCCATGGCGACGGAGGAGATCCGCCTCCGCGAGCGCCTGGAACACGCCGGCATCCAGGTCGTGGAGACCGACCTCGGCGAGTGGATCGTGCAGCTCGCCGGCCAGATGCCGTCGCACATCATCGTCCCCGCGGTGCACCTGAACCGCCAGCGCATCCGGGCCCTGCTGTCCGCGGTCGCGGGCCGCGACCTCGGGGCCCAGACCTCCGCGCTCGCGGGCTTCGCCCGCGCGCACCTGCGGGAGCGGTTCCTCGAGGCCGACGCCGGCATCAGCGGCGCCAACGTCCTGACCGCCGACACCGGCGGCCTGATGATCGTGAGCAACGAGGGCAACGCCCGCATGTGCACGACGCTGCCCCGCCTGCACATCGCGGTGGTGGGCGTCGAGAAGGTCGTGGAGTCGACGCGCGACGCCCTGGACGTGCTGGCCGTCCTGCCGCGGTCCGCCACCGGCCAGCCGATCACGCAGTATGTATCGTTCCTGCGCGGTCCGCGCCGCGCGAAGGACGCCGAGGGCGACGGCCCCGACGAACTGCACGTGGTGCTCCTGGACAACGGCCGGTCGCGGCTGGTGGGCACCCCGGCGGAGGAGCTGCTGTACTGCATCCGATGCGGGGCGTGCCTCAACGTCTGCCCCGTCTACCGCACCATCGGCGGCCACGGCTACGGGTCCGTCTATCCGGGCCCCATCGGGGCGGCGCTCACGCCGCGGCTGACGCGGGGCCGCGAGGGGCGCGACCTGCCATGGGCGTCCTCGCTGTGCGGCGCGTGCCGCGACGCCTGCCCGGTGGGCATCCAGCTCGACGACCAACTGATCGCCCTGCGGGCCGAGTACCCGAAGCCCCTCGGGGAGCGCGCGGCGATGGTCGCGTACGCGGCGGCCGCGTCGCGGCCTGCGGTGTTCGGCGCCGCGCTGCGCGTGGCGCGCGTCGTGCTCGGGGGCCAGCCGGCGGACCGCCTGCCCGGGGTGTTGGACCGGTGGACGCGCGGCCGCCGGGTGCCCGGCATCGCCCCGCTGAGACGGCACCTGCGCCTGGAGCCGGCGCCGCGGAAAGACGCGCCGCTGCCGCCGCCGGCCGTCCCGCGCCAGGGCGGGACCACTTCCGAGGCGCCCGGTACGGCGGCGCCGGCGCCGGACCTGGTCGAGCGCTTCAGCGAGCGGTGGCGGGCACAGGGGGGCGCCGCAGTGGTCGTCGCCCGCGCGGACCTGGCGTCCGCCGTGCGGGAGGCGATCGGCGCCGGACCCGTGAGCCCCGACGCCGCGCTGGAGGGTCTGGTGGAGGGCATCGCGCGCGCGGAGCCCGCCGCCGCGGCGTCGGGCCTGGTGTGGGCCGCGGCTGCCGCCGCCGAGACCGGATCAGTCGTCCTTCCGAGTGGCCCGGGCACGGAGCGGCGCCGCTCGCTGCTGCCACCGCGGGCGGTGTTCGTCGTGGACGGCGGGTTCATCCACCCGGATCTGCACGCCGCCTTCGAGGCGGCCGGGCTGCTGGAGGCTCCGGCCGACGCCCCCCCCGCGCCCGCGGCCATCACGGTCGTCTCCGGGCCGAGCCGCTCCGCCGACATCGAGAACGACCTGGTGATCGGGGTGCACGGGCCCGGCGAGGTCGTGGCGATCGTGGTGCGCGAAGCGTAGGTCGCCCCCGTGCGGCGGCCGCCGGTCCCGGGCCCGCGGGGCGTCGCGCGTCTGGGGCGGGCGTCCCGCGCCCGCCTAGGCGCAGTGGCTTCACCCGAAGGGCAGGCGCGTGAGCAGGAACGTGCCCGCGCGGCTTTCGTGCGCCTTCCATCGCTTGGGATCGAGCCCCAGGGCGGCCAGCGGCGGGGCGGCTCCGCCCACGAAGAGGATATGGCCGCGCGTCGCGACGCCCCCCGCCCATGCTCCGACGACCGCCCGGAGGTGGGGCTGCCGGGCCGGGAGCACGAGCAGCGCGATGGGCCCGCGCCAGTGGGCGGCCGCCTGGCCGGTGTCGCCCGGCAGCAGCAGGACCCGCCCCCGCAGGCCCGCCGCCTGCAGTTGGCGCATGGCCGGCAGGGGGTCCGGCCCCGCCGCGGCGGCGATGGGGGCCGCCGACCGGGCGGCCGCGGTGGCGACGAGCGGAGCGAGGTCCTCGGTGCCGAAGACGATCCACTGCGGCAGCGGCACCTCGGCCGACAGCAGCTCGAGGCGGCGCAGCTCGCCGGGCGGCAGGCCGTCCGGCGCTGGCCCCCCGCCGCCCGTCCCCTCCCCGCCGGACGGCAGAGCGGCCGATCGCGACGGGGCCGTCCCCGGCCAGGGCCGCCTGGCCCCCGCAGCCGCGGCCATCCCAGGGAGCCCGGTCCCCATGGCCTGCACGCCCCTTCCCGCACGGCGGGCCGTCCCCGGGGCGCCCCCGAGGTGTCCCGGCCGCCGCATCCCGGCCGCAGCGTATGCGGCCCAGGCTCCGCCGGCCCGTGCGGCAGGGACGGGCGAGACTGCGGGGCCGGGGCGCCGCCCGCCCTACAGCCCGGGCTCCCACGCCGGAAGCGAGACCTGCGCCCGGTAGTTCGAGGTGTTGTGGCGCGGGAGGCGGACCGGGCGGTACAGGCGGCCGGGCGGCGCGGGCCGGTCCTGGGTGTAGATCCACATGCGGTCCGCATCCCAGACCACGATCTCGTCGCGAGGGTCGCCGGTGAGGTCGACGGCCTCCGCGCAGAGGGTGGGGTGCCCGTCGCGGGGCAGCCGGACGGGCCGGCGGCCCCAACCGTCGAGCAGGCCCCCCTCCTCGGGGTCCGCGTCCAGCAGGAGCAGTTCGCTGCCGTCGCCTGCCCAGTTCACGGGTTCCAGGTGGCTCGCGCGGTAGGTGGGCTGGTGTTGCCCGATCCGACGGCACTCCCGATCGTAGAGGGTGACGAGGCCCGGTTCCCGCCAGAAGGTGGTGGTCGCCTGCTGGAGGCCGCCCTGCCCTGGGCGCAGCGGCGCCAGCGTGATCCCCTGCGTGTGCCCCGTGTTGTCGCGGGCGAGCACCTGGCCGTCCGCATCGTACCAGACGATGCCGGCATCGCCCGCGGCGACGATGATCCGCATCGGATGCGGTCCGGCCGTGGGGCAGCCCCAGGGCCCCATGGCGACGCCGTCCGCATGGTCCTCCAACGGCCGGCGCCAGCGGACCGCGCCGTCGGGCCCGAGGAGACTGTCCCCGCAGAAGACCTCGTCGCGGCCGTCGCCGTCCAGGTCGCGCACGGCCGGGAAGTGCCCGGTCACGCCGCTCCACCGCCACAGCGGGCGCAGGTCGCGCCCGTCCAGGGCCCAGAGGTTGTTGTACCGGTCCTTGACGAGGATGTCGCCGGGGTGCCCGGCGCCGCGCAGGTCGGCGAAGCACAGGCAGTCGCCGGGGATGCGCCGGAAGAGGCGCTCGTCGAGCCGGTCGGTCCGGGGCCCCGGGGTCGGGAGCGGCGCCGCGGCCCGCACGCGCCCGGTCGCCCCGTCGCGGACGGTCAGTTCGAAGTGCGTCGCGGCCACGACCTCGGGGCGGCCGTCGCCGTCGAGGTCGTGGATCTGCAGGGGCACGTCGTAGGTCAACAGGGCCAGCGCGGGGTTGGGTCGTCCCCACCGCCACAGCACGCGGCCGTGCAGGTCGCAGGCCGTGAGGCAGGTGATCGCCGCGGCGTTCTGCCCGGGCCCGATCGTGCTGTTCTGCGCGACGACGAACTCCAGCTGCCCGTCGCCGTCGAGGTCTCCCCAGCGCACCGCCCGGCCGGCCCCGAACCCGGGCGTGTCGATCGTGCGCCAGAGCCGCGGCGCCGGCAGTGCCACGCCGGCCTCCGCCTCCGCGGCATCCCACGCCCGCCGCCGGCGGCGCCAGCCGTCGGCGTCCGATTCGCCGCAGGTCACGCGGAAGGCGCGGTAGGCGGCCGGGGAGGAGGCCACGAGGCCGGCGGCCCCGCAGGGCACGTCCGTCTCGGCGTGCAGTTGCGGGCCGCCGTCCACGGAGGCGGCCACGGCGCGTCCGTGGAACGCCAGCCGCAGGCGGTGGAACGTGTCGTGTCCATGGGGCCAGGGCGCCGAGGCGAGCACCCGCTCGGCCTCGTGGTCCCGTTCGGTCACGCGCAGCTCCAGGCCGGCCCACAGCCAGAGCGCGACGTAGCGGCGGTTGTGCAGCACCCTCCCGCACACGCCGGCGGCGCCTGCGGCCAGGGGCCTCAGGCCCACCTCGACGTCCGCGTCGCCCCAGAGCGGATCGCCGGTCACCAGGAGGGCGTGGGCGTGTCGCCGCTCGCGGGACACGACCATCGCCGGCCCCTCGGCGAACGGCAGGACCTGCCACGTGGCCGTGCCCCGCCAGGAGGAATGGAGGGAGCCCTCGCGCCACCGCCCGCGGTAGCCGGGGAGCGGCGGCACGTGGTACTCGCCAAGCGGCGAGTAGTCGCAGGGCAGCGGGCCGGGCGGAAAGTCGCCGAAGTCCTCGTCGCTCAGGACCACCACGGGCCGCGCCCCCTTTGCGCCGGGGCGCCCGGTCATCCGGCGCCCGCCCGCGGTCCCTCCGGGTCGAGGACCAGCCGCCCCGCGGCCAGGTCCCCGTACAGGGCGTCGATCTCCGCGCGGTCGACGGGGAGCCGCACCCTCCGCCCGGTCAGGCCGGACAGGTGCATCGCGTTGGCCAGTTCCAGGGCGCGCAGGCCGTCCTCACCCGTGGCGACCAGGTCGCCTTCCCCCGCCACGGCGCGGGCGAAGGCGGCGATGACCGCGCCCGTCGTGTCCCCGCCCCCGCCCTCGAGCGGGACCTCGCGCCACTCCACCGTGAACGGGGTCGCCCGGCGGTCCGTGGTGTGCAGGATGTCCTCGGCGACGGGCCGCGGATAGCGGCAGTGCAGCAGCTTGCCGTCGCGGACCGCGAGGCGCCCGAGCTCTCCCGTGATCTCGATGGACCGGCGGCCCTGGGGGTCGGCCGTGGTCGCCCGGAAGAAGCCGGTCTGGGTGCCCCCGTACTCCAGCAAGGCCGACACGGTATTCTCCACCTCGATGCGGTGCACGCGCCGCCGCAGGGTGGCCGTCAGCGCCGCCGGCATGCCGCCGAGCCACGCCAGGAGATCGAGGTCGTGCGGCGCCTGGTTGGCGAGGATGCCGCCCCCCTCGCCCTTCCAGGTGCCCCGCCAGGCGCCGCCCTCGTAGTACGACTGGAGGCGGTACCAGCCCGTGGAGCTCATCTCGACCTCGTGCAGGGCGCCCAGGGCGCCCGAGGCGATGATCTCGCGGGCCTGGCGGTGCAGGGGCTCCAGCCGCCGCTGGAACATGACGCCGAGGCGCACGCCGGCGCGGCGCGCGGCCGCGACCATGCGGTCGGCCTCGGCGACCCGGACCGCGATCGGCTTCTCCGTGAGCACGTGGATGCCGCGCTCCGCCGCGTCGACCGCGATCTGGGCGTGGAACGGGTGCGGGGTGCCGATCAGCACCGCCTCCACGAGCCCGCTCTCCAGCAGGGCCACGTGCGAGGTGTGGCCGGGGACGCCGGCCTGGGCGGCGACCTTCTCGGCCTGGGCCGCGACCACGTCGGCCACCGCCGTGAGTTCGACCTCCGGAACCGCAGCCACCGCCCGGACCAGGCCGCTCCCCCGCCCACCGACGCCCACCACGCCCATCCGCAACCTGGCCACGCCCATCCCCCCGCTCGTGCGACTGCCGCGACGCGCCAACCTTTCCCCCACTTTCCGCCGCCCGCCGCCGGCTCCTGCGGGCACCACGGCCAGGGGCGGCGCCGGGCCCGCCCGCGTCACTCCCGCGCCGCCGCCTCCGCCCGGTCCATGGCGACGCGGACCCACGGCCCCTCGGCGTCATACTCCCTGGTGGCGGGCCCCCGCGACCTCGACCCGCGGCGGACGGCGGTCGGCCCCGATCAGGGCGCGCATGCCCGCCGCCCGTGGCCCCCTCCTCGGCGCGCCTCCGCGCGAAGAGGTGCGCGTCCGTCTCCCAACCTTCGACCGTGAGGTTGCCGTTGCGGTGCATGCGACGCCCGTCGGCCCTCAGATGGACGTAGACGTCCGGGCGGCGGCCCCCTTCCCGCAGCCGCGCCCAGATCCAGTCCGGGCCCGCCGCCGCCTCGACGTGGGCGGATGGCCCCTCCGGGCCATGCAGCACGAAGGCCGTGCGGGACTTCGTCTCGCGCGCCGGTTCGGGCAGGGCGAAGGCGAAGTACGGGAGATGCACGTCCGGCCGGTGGTCGGCGAGGCCGTCGGCCTCGGAGGACGCCAGGCGGTCCGGATGCAGCGGGTGGACGGCGACCCGCGCCGGGCCGTCGCCCAAAACCACCGCCGGGCCGGCCGCCGTGGAACAGGATGAGCGAACCGGCGTCGGCGTGGGCGTGGTTCCAGGTGAACCCGCACTTCACCGCGAGCATCGTGGCGTCGTCCTCCCAGGACGAGCCGAGGACGGGCCAGCCCGCCTCCGGGTATAGGTAGGGCCCCAGGCCGTCGGGACGGCGGGGAGGGGTGGGCGTGGGCGACGCCGGGGACGGGCGGGGCTCCGCGCCCAGCGCCTGCAGGCTGATGGCCGGCGCCGGCCTGCGCGCGCGAGCCGCGTACCAGGCCAGTTCCGGAGTGCCGAACCCGTTCGCCGCGAGCAGCGCGGCGGTCCGCCCGGCGTCGCCGCGCAGGCTGCTGTCGCCGAAGTTGACCGTCCGCAGCTCGGCCGCCGTGGGGTAGCGGGTGTGGACGACGAACGCACCCACGCGGCCGAGCACGGCCGGGCTCGGGGGCTCGCCGAGCGTGCGGCCCAAGGCCAGGCGGAAGCGAAGGAACTCCTAGAGGCCGTAGTCCGCATAGCCCACGTTCTCGTAGAAGGCGCCGCCGGCGGCGAAGTTGCGCGTCTTGTTTTGGAGGGCGGATCCCGCGTCGTCGAACCAGAAGTCCCGCGCCTCAGCCGCGGCGTGCGCCCAGGGCTCGGCGCGCGGGTCGTCGCCGAGGATGGTCGGGGCGGCGAGGCCCGCATGGGAGACGCACACGCTCCACCAGTCGTGGCCCATGGAGTCGAGGGCGTGGATGCGGCGGGCCGGCAGGTCCCAGTCCTCCAGCGCAGGCACGATGCCCAAACGCACGAGGGCGGCCGCCACGGCGGGTCGTTCCGCCGCAGGCCGCGGCCTTCCCACTTCGCGCAGGACCCGTAGTGCAGCAGGGCGTCGCCCGTCACCTCGTAGGCGAGGCCGAGGACGAGCCCCATGTCCACGACCTGGGCGCTCGGCCGCCCGTAGTCGCCGTGCTGGGTATCGGGGGCGTCCGCCTCGGACCCGGGGGCGGGCGGCGCCGTGGGGAGGCCGTCGGCCTGCTCCGCCAGTTGCAGCCAGAGCCCGCGCAACGGGCGCGGTTCGGGGTCGCCGTCCCGGGGCGCCGCCGCCGCGCGGATGTCCGCGATGAGGTCCGGACCGTAGAGCAGGCGGGGCGGGCCCGCGGCGGGTTCGGGGCCGGGCGGCGACGGCAACGCGTGCGCCCTCCTCGGGCGGGTCGGCCGGACGGCGCGTCCCCCGGCCCGCACCGAGCGGACGGTGCTGCGCCCGTCCGCTGGGGTGCTTCGGACGGGGGCCCGGGGCCCTTGCGCTCCGCGGATCCGGCTGTCCCGCGCAGGCTTGGCGCCGGAGCCCGCGGGCGCCGCCCCGCCGGATCGGGCTCAGCCGTCCGCGAGCACGGCCGCCACCATGTGCCGGGCCATCGCCACAAAGGACGGGTTGGTGACCGCGTAGTACGGGATGATGACCAGCGCGATCGTCAACGCCCATCCGCGGCCGCGCAGCCACGTCGCCTCGTCCACCGCGACGGCGTTGCGGAAGGCCTCCCGCGCCCCCGCCGGCAGCACGCTCCAGGCGGGAATGAGATCGCAGGCCGGGTCCCCGACGCCGGCCGTGCCGAAGTCGAGCACCGCGGCAATCCGCCCGCCGGCCGTCAGGAGGTTGGTCGGGAGCAGGTCGCCGTGCGTCCAGACCGGTGGACCGGGCCAGGGTGGCGCATCCAGCGAGGCCCGCCACGACGCCGCGGCCGCGTCCACGTCCATCGTGCCGCGCAGGGCCGCCAGGGCCGCGCGGGTCTCGGCTTCCCGGCTTGAGAGCGGCGCGCCCCGGCCCGGCGGTCCGCCGGCGGGATCCAGCGCGTGGAGGGCGCCGAGGAACGCCGCGAGGTCGGCGGCCGCGCCGCGCCCGTCCGCGAGGCCCTGCGGGGGCACTGGCTCCCCGTCGAGCCAGCGGTATACCGCCCACGGCCACGGGTAGCCGTCGGATGGGCGCCCCTCGGCGAGGGGGACGGGGATGGGCAGGGGCAGGCGTGGCGCCAGGCGGGGAAGCCATGCGCGCTCCCGCTGCAGGTCGCGGACCGCCCCGGGGGTCCGGGGAAGCCGCACGCACATCTCCGCGCCCAGCCGGTAGATCGCGTTGACCGTGCCGGGCGACCGGACGGGCGCTGTGGGGAGCCCCGCCCAGGTGGGGAATTGCTCGCGCAGGAGCCTCCGCACCAGCGCCGGGTCGATGTCCGCCTCGTCCGGATGCATTCGGGACATGGGGCCGCACCTCCCGCATCGCGCTCGGCCTCGCGCATCGTCGCCACGCGGCCCGAGCTGCAACGCCTGGATGGTCTGCAGCCTGGGCCACCCCCTGCCGCTGCACGTCGGCAGTCGCCGGCGCGGGAGTCCCGGTCACGGAAGGTCGCCGGGAGCACAGCGCCGAGAAACCCCGGGGGAGTCGATGTTCACCAGTGCCTCGCTCCGGGCACCCATGGGCCATCCGCAAGCGGGGCCCGGTAACCAAAACGGCGTCCAGCCGTAGGCAGGGCTGCCGGTGCGCCGCGGAACGGCCGTTTCTCGGTGTGCGCTGCTCCTCATGGCCTCATGCGCCCGGTCGGGCCCCGGTGCCCCGCGGTTGACGTCCACGGCGGGCGCGGCGCCCATCCCGATCCGCCGGGCTCCGGACGCCTCTCGTTCCACGGTCGCCGGCCGCAGGGCGGCCACGAGGATGCGACCGGAGGTACGAACAGGCGGCGGATGGGGCTGTTCGGAGGCCGCCCACGACGCCACGGCCATCAGCCGGCCCGACCCCGCCCGCAGTGGGCGCGCGAATGATATCTGGCCCCAAGTTGCCCCAGGTCCGTGTCCGCCAGCCACCTCAGCCTGCCACGCCTACGCCAGGGCGTGGCTCCGCTGTCTCGCGGATGCGTATCTCCCTCGCCACTCGGCCAAAGAGCCCGGACGCGTCCACCGCGCCCACGTCCTTCGCCCCCGCCGCCCTCGGCACCGTCACCGAATCCTCCCCCGGAACGCTTACAGACCTCAGGCCCGCGCTGTCCTCCTCATGGCCCCTGTCCCTCCGGGGTTGGCACGCAATCGCTTCTGCGCCAAGCCTATCACGGGGGCGGAGGCGAGCTTGCGGCCACCCGAGGCCCGTGCTACCCTGTGCCCAACTGAATACGCGCCAGGCCGATCGCTGAGTCGCCGCCCTGCGGCGAGCGGGGGAACCCCCGATCCTTGGGGCTAATCCTCGAAAGAGGTAGGGGCAACGTTCGCTCCGAGCCCGTCAGCTAACCTCGTAAGCGTGGAACGATGGCGCCGCATGTCCCGCGGGCATGCCCTGCCCTGCGGGCCCAACGCGACTCGTCTGTTGGCCGCGCGTCGTGGCGCACCGCGGCAGCGGAGACGCGATGGTCGGGCGCTCAGCGACGGCGATTCCCCCGAGGGGGGCTTGCTGTGTCGCTGTCGACGCCGGACCTGGTCCGCCTCCTGCTGCAGTTCGCCCTACTGCTGGGCCTCGCCCGCGCCCTGGGCGAAGTCGCGCGCCGCCTCGGTCAACCCCAGGTCATCGGCGAACTCCTGGCCGGCGTCGTCCTCGGCCCCTCCCTTGTCGGCGGCGTCTTTCCGGGCGCGCTGGCTGCGCTGTTCCCCGCCGCCGGCAGCGAGGGGCTGCTGCTCCAGCTCGTGGCGCAGATCGGCGTGATCCTGCTTCTGTTGATGAGCGGACTGGAGGTCGACGTCGACCTGGTGCGCCGCAGGGCGCGTCCGGCCGTGCTCGTTGCCCTGGGCGGCGTCGTCGTGCCCTTTCTCTGCGGATACGGCTTCGCCTCGCTCCTGCCGGGGAGCCTCGCCGGCGCGGCCGCCCCCCGCCCCGCCTTCGCGCTCTTCGTGGCCACCGCCATGTCGATCTCGGCGATCCCGGTCATCGTCAAGATCCTCCTCGACATGGGCCTCATGCGCCGGGACGTCGGTCAGTTGACCGTGGCCGCGGGTGTGCTCAACGACGCCACGGGCTGGTTCCTCCTGGCGATGGTCTCCGGGGTCGCGGCGGCCCGGGCGCTGCCGCTCACCTCCCTGGCGTTCTCGTTCTTCGGCCTACTCGCCTTCGCGGCGTTCTGTTTCACGTGGGGATACCGCCTGCTGCGGTGGCTGGTCACCTGGGTCGACGACCGCGTCGGCGGAGAGAGCGCGGCGCTGTCGGCCGTGCTGGTCGCGGGGCTCGTGGGCGCGGCCGCGACGGAGGCCCTGCACCTGGAAGCCTTCCTGGGGGCATTCGTGGTCGGCGTCCAGCTCTCGCGTATTGAGCGTGTCGGGCGGGCGGCGCGCGCCAAACTTCAGGCGCTGACCCTGGCGGTGTTCGCGCCGGTGTTCTTCGCCAGCGCCGGTCTGCGGGTGGACATCCCCACCATCGTCACGCCCATGCTGGCCCTCGTCACCCTGGTCCTGGTCGCCGTCGCCTGCGCCGGCAAGTTTGCCGGCACGTACGCCGGCGCCCGGCTCGCCGGGCTGGGGCACTGGATGTCCGTGGCGCTCGGGTCAGGCATGAACGCCCGTGGCGCCGTCGAGAGCATCGTGGCCACCGTTGGGCTGCAGATGGGCGTCCTCGGCGTGCCGATGTATTCGATGATCATCGTGATGGCGGTCGCCACGTCGGTCATCGCTCCGCCCCTGTTGCGCTGGTCGCTGCGCCGCGCGCCCCCGGACCCCGCCGAGGAGGACCGCCTGCGCCGGGAGGCATGGCAGGCGCGCAGCTTCCTTCAAGGACTGCGGCGCATGCTGGTGCCCGTGCGGGACGGCCGGTATGCCCTCGTGGCGGCGGAGGTTGTGGGGCACCTGGCGGACGGGCGGCAGGTGGAGGCGGTGGCGATGCGGGTCCGGGTCCCGCCCGCTCCCGAAGGGGACCCCCTGCCCCTCCCGGAGTTCCGAAACGGCCGAGTCGCGTGGTCGCGCCGCGAGATCGATGACCCCCGCGGGGTGACCGCAGCGGTGCTGGCGGAGGCCGCGCGGGGCTACGACTTGGTCGTGGTTGGCGCCTCAGACGACCGTCGGGCGGTCGGACTCTTCGGCCCGGTGGCCGACGCCCTGGTGCGCGCCTCCCCCTGCAGCGTGCTCGTGCTGCGGGCGCCAGAGTGGCGCGGCGGCGTTGGAAGCATCGGGCGCATTCTGGTACCGACCACCGGGACGCGCGCGGACCTCCACGTTGCGGAATTCGCGGTGGCCCTCGCGCGCGGGGCTGGCGCCGAGGTGGTCGCGCTCCATGTCGTGGAGAATCGCGCCCTGACGTCGCCCTTCGGGGGGCGCGCCGAGGCCGACCTCGGGATCGGGATGGAGATCGGCCGGCACGCGACGCGGGAGGTGGCGAACCTGGGCGAATTCCTGGGGGTGCGCGTCGCTGGGGCGGTGCGCACGGGGTCGGGGCGGGGCGCCGGCGCCGAAATCGTCCACTTCGCCACGGCCGGCGGATGCGACCTGATCCTGCTCGCCGGCGAGCCCCGGCCCATGGGTCCAGCCCTGCACTGCGGACGCACGGTCGCGGAGGTGGTGCGGACGGCCCGCTGCCCCGTGGCCGTCCTCATCGACGAGCCGGGACGCCCTCTCCTTCCCGAACCCTCGGGGGCCTGAGCCCGGTGCGCGTCCGCCACCGTGTCCGCGGGAAGGACCGCGTCCTCCTGAGTCGGCCCCGACAACCCGGCGCCTGCTGGGGGGCGAGGGACGGGGCTCGGCGGGTCCCGAGGGTCTGCTCGGAGCGGGGGCGTGCGGCGGGGATCCGGAGATCATCCGCATGGCGATCGAGCTCGTGGACGGGCCCCGGGACGACCCGCGCTCGTTCGGGATGCTGGAGCAGCCGCTGCGGATCTGCAACCGCGGCACGGGGCCATGGGCGAACCATGCCTGGGACCGCGGCACGTACCTCACGTACTTCGGACTGGTGCTGAAGGTGGGTTCGGCGTTGCAGGGGTATCTGGAATTCCCGCATGCCGCCAAAGTGTTTCGCATCCGTCGTGAGACCAGCAAGATCAAGGCCGGGAAGGTCACCGCAGACACCGCATACGGCGCGAACAGCCTGACTGCCGAGAAGTCCAAGCCATAGCGACTGTGCGCCCTGGTCCGCAATCATTGGCACATCGAGACCACAGTGCACTACGTGCGTGACGTGACCTATGGTAAGGACGCGAGTCAGGTGCGCACGGCCGACGGGCCGCGCGCCATGGCCACCCTGCGCAACCTCGCCATCGCGCTGATCCGCCGCAAGGGCTGGTCCGGCATCCCCAAGGGCAACCGCCGCCAAGCCGCCCGACGGCACGAGGTCCTGGCCCTGCTGGGAGTCTGCACCTCCCGCCCGCACCCCCTGCGTCCGTCGTCCCTGGCCGGCCGCTCGCCGTAGCGCGTCGCCGGCCCGCCGTCTCCCCCAGCTCACGCGTCCCCGGGCTCACACCGGGTCGCTTGCCCCTGCCCCCCCAGTCGTCTCTGACGCCATACCCTGCCCACCTTGGCTTCGCATGCCCGGCCGGCCTCTCGCCCCTCCGCACGACTTTGCCGTGACCCCGGAGCCCGTGCCGCTGGGCAGGGCTATGTGCCCCGTTCCGGCCGGACGTGCCCGGAACCCTCACGGCCCGTGGACTTCCAAGCACAGGCCGTGGGCCCCGCAGTGTGCCCCGATTGTGCCCCGACCATGTACGGACACCCACGGACACCCACGGACGGGCAGGGAAAGCCCTTCACGCGCAACGAGTGGCAGGGAACGGAGGGAGCCCGCCTTCCGGCGGGCTCCGCAGGGGTCGTGTGCTTGTTTGTCCTTGGAGATGTAGTGGTGCCGGGGGCGGGATTCGAACCCGCACGAGTCGCCCCATCCGATTTTGAGTCGGACGCGTCTGCCATTCCGCCACCCCGGCGGGTGCCGCGATACGTCCTGCCGAGGGTAGCACGCGGCCCGACGGCGCCGCAACGCACCCGTGGCCATCCTCCCCGCCCGGGGGCTGGGTCAGCGGGGCCCGCGCGATCCGGGGACGTCGGGCGGTGCCGAGGCGACCAGCGCCGGCTCCCGCGCCACGGGTGGCCAGAGACCTTGCGGGGCCGCGGGAGCGGGAGCCCCAGCCCGGCCGCGACGTTCTGCGGCCCGCTCCCGCCGCGGAGGGCGTACGCCAAGCGTTCCGCGGCCGGTCCCGGGCGACGGGCGTCGGCGCGCCAGGCGGCGACCGGAAGCCGGGCAACCAGGGGGCGGGCGGATGCCTCCCCTGCCTCGCCCGCCCTCGCGCGGCGAGGGCCGCCAGGTAGCCGGCGGTCGCGACGACCAGGTCTCCCAGCGCCCTCACCAAACCGCGCGACGACACCCGGGGCCACGGCAGGTCCGGCGCGGGCAGGGCCACGCCGATCCGCGCGTCGCGCCGGTGGGCCGCAAGGGGCGGCGCGCCCGGTGGAGGATGAGCATGGCGAACGCCGTCAGGATCATGAAGCCCGCGGCGACCGGGTGGTTGCGGGCAATCGAGGCCAGCATCAGGGCTGGAGCGCCGCGATCAGGAGGGTGGTCACGGACGGGGCCGGGCGGAGGCCGGCGAGCAGCCGCCGGCCTCCGTGCCGAGGACGGGCTGGACCGCCCGCCGGGTGCACGTCTCCACCGTCTCTCCCCGCAACACCGCCGCGGCGGTCAGGGGCACCCGGAGGGGACAGGAACCGCCGAGGAGGTGCGCCACGCGCACCGCGATCCCGGTGCGCAGCGCCGTGTATGCAACGAAGGGAGGGAGGGCGCGCGGTACCCGGCCCACAGGCCCCGCGATCCGCGGGCAGGGGCGTGGGCCGGAAGGGCGGGCACACGCTGCGCGAGGTCTCTCGCCCCTTCGATGCTGGGCGCCCATGCCGGATCCGGTGCCGCCCCGGTCTCGGCCGACAGCGCGAGCGCCGCGCAGAGGATGTCCCGCGACGACGGCGGGAGAGGGTCCGGGCGAGGAGGGGGTTCCGCCTGGATCCGGCCCGCGCACGCCGCGACGGCGTCCTCGACCGCCGCGGCCGCCTCCGGGCCGACCGGGCGGAGCAGCCAGCCGCGCATGCCGGTCGCCCACGCGATCGCGTGGCCAACTGCCACGGCGGGCAGGCATTGGACGCGGCGGCGCGCGGATGCGGCCGACGAGGATGAACATGATGCCCGCCGGGAGGGGCACCCTCCGCATCCCCGTGACGAAGGTGGCCGCGGTGCGGAGGGCCCCGAGGGTGGCGGCCGTCAGCCACGACACGGACACCAGCGAGCCGGCGGCCAGGGCGACCACCATGCCGGGACCGCTTCCGGCAGACCTGGCCGAGGAAGGCCCAGGAGCCGCCGCGCAGGTTGCCGCTCGCCCAGCCGATCCCGACAGCGGGCCGCGGTCACGTCCCCCGCACCGGCCCGCGGCCGGTCGGCCTCGCCCGGCGCCTCCTCCGTCGCGCCGCGCCCACGCCGTGACCCGCCCTACCGCGACCCCGGTCCTCGCCGCTGGGGCTGGATCGGATGCCCCTTCCCCTTCCACCCCGCCTCCGCTGCCCGGTCCGGATCCTGCAGCTGCCCGCCCGGAACGTCGGGCGCCTGATCCGCCACCCTGGACCGCCCCAGGCCCGGCGGCACGGTCGGCGCCTCCCTCCTCCAAGGTTCCGCCGCACCGGGCGCCGGGGCCCGCCGCCGCGCCATGACCGCGTCCCTCCCCGCGGCCCTATCCTTCCCCAACCGGCGGCGTGGCATGGCCGGGCGGGCCGCCGGAAGCGGCCCGGTCAGGCCCGAGGGGATGGCGGGCGACAGGAGGGCCCCGGCATCCCCGGAGGCTCGCGCCCAGGGCAGACTCAGCCCCGGCTGGCGGCGCCGGCTGCCGGGGAGGCCGCCCCGTCTCCCACCCTCGCGGCGCCCGAGGGCCGGCGGGCCGGGCCGCCCGCGGAACCCGGGACGGACGGCTCCGTGGCGCGCAGGGGGCTGTTGCCGCTGGGCGTGACGGCACCCGCCGGCCCGGGGGTGGTCACGGATATGGGCGGCACGCCGCGCGGGGGCGTCCCGAGCTCCTGGGCACCGGCGATGGTCTGCAGAACGGCGCGGTAATCGGCATCGTAGAAGGCGATCCGGTCGGAGGCCGACTCCTTGGCGAGGCCGGAGAGTTGGGGCCCGTGATAGGTGAAGAGCTTGGCGACGAAGACGATGGCGGGGTCGGCGTTGGCCGACGGCAACTGCTGGAGGACTTCGAACCCGATGCGCCCGTCGCTGCGGACGCCCAGCCACACCTCGGCCTTGGCGAGTTCCGCGCTGCCGCCGGGGGTCGTCAACTGGCCCCGGTAGACCGTATAGGAGCCGGCGGGGGTCTGCATCGCGCCGAGCGAGCTGAGATGGCTGCGCATCGGGTTGGCGAACGGGACGCACGGACCGGTGACCCACGCGGCGCCATGATGCACCTGCAGCAGGTAGTTCTCCACCAGCGGCGGCCGGCCGGAACGCACGATGGCCTTCGGGAGCGGCTGGGCGGGTTGGCTCTCGATGTCGAGGCCCTGGGCGATCGTCGCCTGGGACTGCGGGACCAGGACACCGTCGGGCCCGAACTGCGGGCTGGCGCCCAGGGTCAGAACCGTCTCGTGCTGCATCCACGTGTCCGTCACGAAGAGTTGATCGGTCGGCGAGTCGGCGGCCGAACTGCGCACCACGGTGGACGTCATGCAGGCGCCGCCGGTGGCCCCCCGCACGATCGCCCGGTTCACGGACATGCCCGCGGACGTCTCCAGGCGGGTCACGAGGAGGCCGTCCACGACCACGGCCAGGGCGAGCGGCAGGAGCCACCAGCGAAAAACCGCCACGCCCTCCCGTCACCCCCCGGTCGCCCGCGCGAACCGCCGGTGGCGGCGGGGCGGTCGGCCGTCTGCCCCGCGTCCGGCCCGAACGAGCCGGGCCGCAGCCTCCCGGTCGTCGGCCCCTACCCCGGACCTCCGGCCCCGTCCCGCGGCGCGCCGGAGCCCGCACCCGAGAGCGGTCCGCCCGCGTCGTCCTGGCCCTGGGGCCGCGGCACCACCCGGCCGGCGGCCGCGCCGGTGGCGGGCGGCAAGCCGGTGCGGGAGGCGGCCGCGGTCGACGGGGACTGATCGAAGTCCTCCATGTCCCGATCTTGGACGCCGAGGCGCAACGCGATCTCCTCGACCTCGTCGCCGCTGATCTCGTCGCGTTCCATCAACGCTTCGGCGATCGCGTGGACGAAGGGTCCGTTCTCCTCCAGCAACCGGCGCACGCTCTCCATCGACTGGTTGAGGAGCCGCTCCACCATCTTCTTCATCTGGGCGTCGGGCACGGACTGCTGGCCCATGCCCTGGATGAAGAGCGGCGAGTACAGGCTCCCTTCCATGCCCAGCGCCCCGACCATGGCGCCGGCCAACTGCGTGGCGCGGCGGAAGTCGTCGAGCACGCCGGACAACTTCGTCCCGAGAAAAAGTTCTTCGGCGGCGCGGGAGGCCAGCATGGTGCGCAGCTCCGCGCGCAGCTCCTGCTCGGAGGCGGTATGGCGCTCCTCCAAGGGCTTCCACGCCGCAAAGCCCAGCGCGTCGCCGTGCCGGACGATCGTCACCTTCACGAGGCGGTCCTTCTTGCGGGACAGGAGGTAGCGGGCCACCGCGTGGCCCGCCTCGTGGTAGGCGAGGCGGCGGCGGTCCTCCGCGGACATGGCGCGGATCGGCTGCCGCAGCCCCCACTCCCACATCTCCCGGGCCTCGGTGAAGTCACGGTACGAGACCTCGTCGCGATCCTCGAAGTGGGCCACGACGACGGCCTGGTTGATGATGTGCTTGATCATCACCGGCGTGAACCCGATGGTCTCGGCCGCCGCGCGGTGGAAGGGGAACTCCGGCGCGTGCTTGACCTTGCTCATGTAGTACTGCAAAAGGTCCAAGCGGCCGTCCATGTCAGGCGCGTCCACGGTGATCTTGTGGTCGAAGCGGCCCGGGCGGATCAGCGCGGGATCGAGGACGTCCGCCAGGTTGGTCGCGCCCATCGTGAAGACGTTGGGCCGTTCGACCTTGCCCCGGCGCAGGCCCATCTGCCGCAGCAGGCGGGGCAGCCATGCGGTCTCGATGCCGGGCGGGTCCATCTCCATCAGCAGCTGGTTCAGCATGCCGGTGTTCCCGCCGAACATGCCGCCCAACCCGCCCATGCCGCCGCCCGACATGCGCGAGGCACCGATGGCGTCGATCTCGTCGATGAAGATGATGGCCGCGCCGAACTCGCGAGCCATCTTCCGCGCCTTGCGATAGAGGCTCATGATCGTCAGTGTGCCGATGCCGAAGAACATGCTCTGAAAGGACGGCGCCGAGGCATAGCAGAAGGGCACGCCCGCCTCGCCCGCGATCGCCTGGGCGAGGTAGGACTTGCCGGTCCCCGGCGGGCCGACCAGCAGCAGCCCGCGGGGCACCTCGCCGCCCATCTCCTTGAAGCGCTTCACCCCGCGCAGCAGGGTCACCGTGCGCTCGGCGAAGTCGAGCACCGAGCGGTTCCCGCGGTAGTCCGCGAAGGTGATGCCGCACTCCTCAGGGTTCAGCCAGTATACGCGGGGCCGGGACAGGAACCAGAAGATCGCGACGAACTGGATGACGGCCATGAAGATGAGCAGCATGACCTCGAACAGGGTGCTGAGGATGCCGCCGACCAGCGATCCGCCGTAGCCGAACTGGGGAACGAACCACGTGAAGTACAGGGCGACCAGAATGGCCACGACGGCCAACAGCACCGAATTGCGGCGGGCAAAGCGGGCCAGCCAGCGACTGAACATCGGCCCCACCTTCTCTCGGCGAGGCGGTGGATAGGCGGGAAGGCGCGCCGCGGGCGCTCCATCCTGCCGCGCCCCACGCAGGTCCGGCGGCTCCGGTCCGGGCACGACCGGTCGCGGTGGGGCCCATTATACCAGTGCGGCAGCGCCGAGGAACATCGGCGGGCCACGGGCGGCGGCGCGGCGGCGGGGTTACGCCTCGAGGGGGAAGTGGTCGACCTGCGGCTCGGGCGCGGCGGCCTCCTGACGGACGTCGCCCTGCCGGGCCAGGCGCGCCAACCCGCGCACGAGGCAGCGCCCGGAGTCGTCGGCCAGCGTGAGGGGAAGGCCGAGTTCCGCCTCCAGCAGCTCCCGGAGGCCCGGGACGCGCGCCCCGTTGCCGACCAGCAGCACGCCGCGGCTCTGCACGTCCATGCGCAGGGCGGGCGGGCAGCGCGTGAAGACCTCGGTCAGGTGTTCGAGCAGCGCCGCCGTGGGGCGGCGCATCGCCTCGGCCGCGAACGACGAGGGCAGGGCGAGCGTGGTGAGCCTGCCCGTGAGGCGATCCTGAGCGGGGAGGCGGACGTCGCCGCCGTTCCGCTTCCACTGCTCGACGCAGACGCGGGGGACGCGCACCCGGTGGGCGTCCTCGACCGCGGCGTGCAGCGCCGCGGTCCATTCATGGCCGCCCCCGGCCCGCTGGTCCGCGAGCACCGGGCGCCCGAAGGACAGCACCGTGGCGCAGGTGCGCTGGGCGCCGACATCCACCACCATCATGCCGGGCAGCCCCGACGGGTCGACCCCGCCGCCCATGGACTGCGCGACGGCGCCGTCCCCGAACTGGAACTCCCGGACGGGCAGTTCGCGAAGGAAGGCCGTGAGCACGCTGCGCTCGAGGGGCGTCATGCCCGACGGCGCCGCGATGCACAGACGGGGCCGCCAGAGGCGGCGACGCTGCAGGTGGTGGAGCAGCAGGCGGACCAGGAGGCGCGCGGCGCGCGTCTCGCTGAGGTGCCCCACCTCGACCGGCGGCGCGAGGCGCCAGCCTTCGGGCAGGCGCTCCTCCATGTGGAGGGCCCGCTTGCCGATGGCCTGAACGTGCCCCGAGGAGTCGAGGACGGCCCGCGCAGGTATCTCCATCAGGGAGCGGGCGCCGGCGTAGGCCAGGCGGAAAGCGTCCGTGCCCAGGTCCAGGGCGACGGTGGCGGGGCGCCAGAAACGCGCCCACGCCGACGGCATATAGCGGACGGGGGTCGCCACAGCGCCTCGTCCCCCCGGGGAACCGGTTGTTCGAGGAATCGCGCCGAAGCCCGCGGCGGCCCGCGGGCGGGGCCGCTCGCCAGGGGGGACCGGGGCCGGGGTCGCGGCAGCGCTGCCATCCGGGACCGGGCGGGTCCCGGACGGTGCGGAAGGCCGGGGCGGGCGGCGATTCTCGACGCCTTCCGACGTTCCGCAGCCCATTTTGGTGGGGGGGCGGGAGCGGGGGCAAGGCGCACAACTTTCCTCAATTGGTATGGACTTCATGGATCCGTCCTTCAAGGCCGGGCGTTGCGGCGACGCGCCGCTCCGGCGGCCCGAGCAGGGGGGGCCACCGGTCCGCGGGTACGACGGGCCCCGCGGCCGGGGCGCTCTCGAGGCATCCGTGGCGCAGGCGCAGGACCCCGTCCGCCCCCCCCAGGACGGCCTCGTCATGGCTGACCACCAGGAGCAGCGCCCCGCGCTCTCGACGGTACTCGTGGAGGAGCCCCATCAGTTCCGCCCCGCTGTCCCGGTCCAGCGCGGCGGTCGGCTCGTCCGCGAACAGCACGACGGGGCTGTTCATCAGGGCGCGCGCCGCGGCCACCCGCTGCCGCTGACCGCCCGAGAGTTCGTGGGGGAGCCGGCCGCCGCAGCGGCCCAGCCCGAGCCGCGC
>JAJYVV010000134.1 GCA_021791815.1 Bacillota bacterium
CTAGGCCGCGGGCGCGGAGCCCGACGCCGCGGGCGCGGAGCCCGACGCGGCGCCGGACGCGTTCGTGCCGGATCCGGCCGTGCCCCCCGCGCCCCCGGGCGCGGCGTGGGAGAGCGAGGCCCCCGCCGCGGCCTGGGCCTGGGCCGCCGCCTCCGTCCGCGAATAGCCCGCGACGTAGACGGCCACGATCACCGCGCCGCTCAGGGCCATCAGGCTCCGCGCCGGGCCGGTGCCCCGGCGCGGAGGCGAGATCCCGCCGCGGCGGGCGCCTCCGGGCCGCATCCCCGATGTCGACGTCGCGGGCACGCGCACCACCTCCTGCGGGCGGGACCGGATGGCGAGCGCGCCGCCTACGCCCGCAGATGCTTCGCCTCGATCCGCGGCCGGCCGCACCCGCCGTCCGGAGGACAGGGTACCGGCGGGTCATCACGCGTCGATGACGCGCCATTAGGGGAACTGTTAAGAACGGCGCCGCGGCCGTTCCCGCGGCAAACCGCGGACCGGACGCCTCGTGGCGCGACCCGCCGGCACAAGGGCGCAGCCGCGGTCCGTGCCGATATCGGCATGGGCGCGCCGCCCGCGTGGGCGCGGGCCCTTGGCGGGCGAGGCCCCGGGGCGGCCGACGGATCGGCCGCCGGCCCGTCGTTGCGCCTCCTGGGCCGCGAGCCCGGTGCGGCGGACCGGGCGGGAGTCCGCTGCGGTACGCGCCGCAACTGCGAGCACTCGCCGAGGGCCGCCGGATGCTGGCCATGGCCCTCGACGTCAGCGAACGGCGCAGATCCTCCAGGCGCCGGGCGCGCGACCCAGCGGGGACAGGAACGCCATGGCGCTGGCCAGGCTCCGCCTCGAGGCCGGGCGGCGGAGCTCGGGAAGTTCGTCCTGTGGTGCCGCCGTTCGTGTCGGGGCCGGCGGGCGCCCTGCGGGGATTCCAGACCCTGCTCCAGTGGCGGCATCCGGACTGCGGGCTGCTTGCTCCGGGCGCGTTCATCCGCCCCGCGGAGGATGACGGCCTGATCCACGACCTCGGCCGGTGGGTGCTGGAGTCGGCCTGCCGCCCGGCGCGCGCGTGGCGCGGACGACCGCCGGTGGGGCGCACGGGCGCCGATCCGCGCGGCCCGCGGCTGGAACACCGGCGACGCCCGCACGGCCGATCTCCGCGGGTTCGCCGGCGGCTCCCTGAAGGTGGACCGCATGTCCGTATCCGGCATCGAGGAGGACCCCGAGGCGACGGCCATCCTGCGTTCGCTCACCGAACGGGGCCCGAGGGTGGTGGCCGAGGGCGTCGAGACGGCCCATGCCGGACGCCCAGGCTTCAGGATTACGCCGCGGCCGCGCGGTCCTGGCATACCGGGGCCAGGTGCGGGGGAGGAAGGCCGCCCCGGCTTGTGGTAGCCCCGACGCGGTCGCCCCCTCCGGGCGGCCGGGGGGGCCCGGTGTGCGCGATCAGCCGGACGACGCTGCGGAATCCTGGCCGGTGCTCCAACCCCTGTCCTTCCCGGCGGCGGTCCTCGACGATGAGGGGCGCATCGTCTATCTCAACCCGCGGGCGGAGGCGTTCTGGGGCATCCGCGCCCCCGAGGCGGCCGGCCGCCCAGCCGCGGAGGTCCTGCGCATCGGGCCGCGGGACGGGTGCCCCTTCCCCGAATGGATCCGGTCGGAGGTCATCCCGGCCGCGCTGCGCGGCGCCTCGATCCCCGCGCGCACCGTGGCGCGAGGGGGCGCCGTGCACCTCGTCGAGGTCCGGGCGCTCCCCGAGACGCGCGGCGATCGCCGCTACGCCCAACTGATCGTCCGCGAAGCCGGCGCGCGGCCCCACGCGCCGCGGCCGGCGGCGCGGGACCCGCTGACCGGCCTCCCGCGCCTCGGCCAGGCCACCGCCGAGCACGACGCCTGGAACGCCCGCGGAGGCGCGCTCATCCTCTTCGACCTGGAGGCGCTGCGCGAGGTGAACGCGCTCTACGGGGCTCCGGCGGGGGACGAGGTCCTGGCCGCGGCCGGACAGGCCCTGGCCGCCGAAGCGCCGCCCGGGGGCCTCGCCGCGCGGGCGGGCGCGGACGAGTTGGCGCTCCTCCTCGCCTCCGCGACGGAAGGAACCCTCGAAGCGCTGGCCGAACGCGTTGTCGATCGGGCCGCGCGGGCCCTTCAGGCGGTGGGCGTGCCGGCCGGACCGCGCATCCACTACGGGGTCGCCGCGTTCGGTCCGGACCAACTGGGCACGGCCCTTCGACAGGCCGCGGACGCGCTGTACCGACGACGGGGGGCCCTGTTCCGCGCGAGGAGCGGTGGCAGCATCCGGCTCACGCGAGAGGGGCGGGCGGCGGTGCAGGAACCGGGCGGCGAGTCGAAGGCGGCCGCTCCCGGGGCGTTCGCATCCGGCTTCAGCGGGGAGTTCGACGGATTCTTCCGTCAGGCGTATGCGCGGTCGGTGGAGCAGGCGCGGGACTTCGTCGCGTTGGCGGACCCCCGGCCGGGCTCCGCGGTTGTCGAGGTCGGGGCGGGCACCGGCCGGATCACCTTCGACGGCGGGCTGGCGGAGCGGGTGGGGCGCGAGGGTCAACTCCTGGTGACCGACCCCTCGTCCGCGCAGATGGACGTGGCGAGGCGCCGGGCCGCGGACATGGGCCTCGACTGGGTGCGGTTCGTCTGCGCGCCGGTGGAGGCGCTCCCTGTGGAGCCCGGCACGGCCGACCTGTGCCTCGGCGCCCTGTTCCTCCACTTCACCGAACCTCTGGATGCGCTTCGAGCCATGGTCCGCGTGCTGCGCCCCGGCGGCCGGCTGGCCATCTGCGCGGCGGTGGCGTGGCTCTGGACGCCGACCTGGCGCGCCATGTACGGGCCGGCGCTGGACGTCCTGCGCAGCCACGGCTTGGCGTTCGACGTCTTCCTGCCGCGCGACGGTCTGGAGAGGATCATCCGGGACCTGGGGATCACGATCGATCGGGCGGAAGAGACCGTCGACCGGATGGTCTTTCCGTCCGTGGAGATCGGCATCCAGGTACTGCGCCAGACGAAGTTCGTCGCGCTGATGCTGCGGAAGGTGCCGCCCGAGGAACGGCGCGGCGCGGAGGAAGCCGTGGAGGCGCGGATGCGGGAGGTCTGGGGCCGCGCCCAACCCGACGAATTGGTCTTTCCGGGCACGATGGTGAGCATCGTCGGGCACCGCTGACCCGTCGGACCGGACAAGGCTTGCGGAGGCGCGACGCGCACCGGACCCGCCCCGCCTCCGGCGGCGGCGTTCCGGCGGCTACCCCCGTCCGGTCCCGTCCACGCCCAGAGGCCGAGCCGCCCGCGAGCGGTAACCGACACGTCGGGCCGGCGGGAGCCCGGGCGACGATGGCCGCGGCGACCCGCCGGGCCACCGCCCGCCCCGCAAACCGGCGTTGGCCGCCGGGCAGACGGGCCATAGGGCGAAGTCTCCCGGCGGCATCCCAGCGGTACAGCGTGCGGATGGAGAGGACCAGGCGCCCTCCTGCCTGCCCGACGGAGAGCTCCGGTTTGGTATCCATGTTGCCAGTACCCGACCCATGGCGGCCGATGTCAAGCCCTCCAGGCAGCTCCACCACCGCGCCGACGGCGATGACCTGCCCCCGCGGCAGCGCCTCCGGGCTCGGCCACCCCGCCCCGGCGAGCAGCGGCGCGAAGATGCCCTCGGCCGACGCCCGGGAGGCGCGCCCTCGCGTGAATGGCCAGCCGCCCCGGTACGACGTCGCCCAGGAACAGGCTTCGTAGCGCGTCGCGCCGCAGGCGATCAAGGATGCCCACGACTGCAGGACGGACAGGCCCCGCACCCGCCGTGCACGCCCCGTCGGAGCCCCGCTCCGCCGCGGCGCGTGGCGCGAGCCCCTTCGCTCCGCGGCACGCCCGTGCGCCCGCCCAGGCGGCGCCGCCGTCGGGGACCGCGATGCGCCGATGCCGGTCGCGGGGCGGCCGTCCATGGCGGGCGGGCGGCGGGCGGGCCCGTGCGGCGACCCGGGGTGAGGTCCCAGCGGTGGCCCCGCGGACGGCCGGGCGTGCACCCCAGGCACCGCCGCCGGATACCCTGCGGCAACGCGCCGCCGCGACGACCTGCGCGTTGGAGGGGGCATCCGGGTGGCACAGGCCGACAGGGTCGTTCCGCTCTATGCGCTCCGCCCCGGGGCCGCCCGCGATCTCCCGGAGATCGCCGAGATCGAGGCCGAGGTGTTTCCGGAGCCGCTCGCCCTCCGGGACCTGGAGCGCATCTGGGCCGCGCCGGGCACCCGCTACGTGGTCGCCGAGGGCGGGCGCGCCGTCTGCGCCTATTTCGGATTCCAGGTGCTGGGCCCGGTGGCCCACGTCGTCTCCAACGCGACACACCCCGCACACCGCCGGCACGGGCTGGCCACCCGCCTGCTCCGCGAGGGCGAACGCGTGGCGGCCGAGGCGGGCGCCCGCTGGTTCCTCGGCGAGGTGCGCGAGAGCAACGCCGCGCAGATGCGGCTGCTCCGGCGCATGGGCTACCGCGAAGTGGGCCTCTGCCGGTCGTTCTTCGGCAACGGCGAGAGCGCCCGCGTGGTCCTGCGCTTCTTCGACGAGCCGGTGCCGCGGCCCGACTGACGCCGCGGCGCCATGCCGCAAGCCCGGCGCGCGGCCGCCCCGTGGAGGGGCCCTCGCCCGACCCGGGTCGGTGCCCGGCCCTCTCCGCGGCGGAGATCTCGGAGCGGGTCCTTCCGCTCGCTCGTACCGGGGATCGAACACCTTGCCGAACAGGGACGCCCTCAGATCCCCAAGGGCCGCCGGACGGTAACCACGCCCCCTGACACGCCATAGATTGCTGGCGCGCCGCCGGAACGGCTCCGAGCGGAACCCTGCACGCTGCCGCCCGTGCGCGAGGAGGAGTGCCCGCCACCGGAGATCCGGGCCGCGTGCGGCGTTCCCTGGGCGGAGATGGAGCCCGTGACGCAGCGGTGCGACGCCCCTGCCGCGCCGCCGCCGGCCCCGCCTCGGGGGCTGGGCCCGATGACGGCAAGAAAGGGACCTCATCCCCCATGAACGGCTTCGCGGAACGCCTCCAGTCCCGGTCCGTGTTCAAGTTCATCGTCGGCATCAACAACTGGGACCAGGATGAGGTCCGATTCCTCACGCACGTCTACGGCGTGGGCGGCGCCGACATCATCGACGTGGCCGCCCGCCCCGACGTCGTGGCGGCCACCCGCCAGGCGCTGGCGGAGGCGAGGACGCCGGAGGGGGAGCGCGGGCCTGCCCCCCACATCATGGCGTCGCTGGCCCTGAAGCACGATCCCCACCTGGACAAGGAGGAACCGCATCCCGAGCACCGCCCGTTCATCGTGCCGACCGGCACCGGCGAGATGGCGCGGAACGTCGCCGCCTGCCTCGCGGAGGGCGCGGAGATGGTCGAACTGCACGCGAGCAACAGCGACGATCACGCGCTGGTGGAAGCCGTCGGGGCCCTGTCGGCGGTGCTGGGTGGCCGATACCTGTCGGTCTGCCTCGGGACGGAGGGGCTGCGCGCGCCCAGGGACGCCATCCGGCAGGCCGGGCTGGTGCTGGCGATCCACGGACCCCGCACCATGATCCAGGCCGAGGGCATCGTGCTGGCCAAGGACGGCTCCCCGGGCAGCAGCCTGCAGAGCCTGGCCCTGGCGCAGGCCCTGCTGGCGAGGACCACGGCCTTCGTCATCGCGGCCGGGGGCGCCAACGAGTGGACGCGGGAGCTGACCCTGCTGCTCGGGATCCCGGTGCACGGCATCGCCTCGGGCTCGTACGCGCGCAGTCTCGTCCAGGGCTTCCTGGCCGGGGGCGACCGCGCCGCGGCGGCCGGGATCGCGCGCCGGTTCGCCCGCCGGGCGAAGGGGGGCCCTTACGAGGATGGATACCAGGGGGCCGACGGACTCGCGGAGCTCGGCCTACGTCCCGCCCGGTTGGGCCCGCGTGAAGCTGAACCAGAATGAGAGCCCCTTCGACCTGCCGCCCGAGGAACGGGCCCTCCTGGCGGAGGAGCTGAAGGCCGTCCCCCTGAACCGCTACCCCGACCCGGAGCACCAGGCCCTCCGGCAGAGCATCGCGGCGTCGGCCGGAGCCGCGCCGGACATGGTCGTCGTCGCGGCGGGAGCCAACGCGCTGATCGAACTGCTCATCCGCTGGGCCTGCGGGCCCGGCGACCAGGTGCTGACCGTCTCCCCCACCTACCACCTCTACGGGCGATTCGCGTCCATGAACCGCGCCGAGCTGATCGACATCCCCTGGGGCCCATCGTTCGTGCTGCCTGTGGCGGAACTCCTCGGGGCGGTCGGCCCCCGCGCGCGGCTGCTCCTCCTCTGCCGGCCCAACAATCCGACGGGCCACCTCTTTCCCGCCGGGCCGGTCCTGGAGCTGGCCGAGCGATTCCCCGGCGTCGTGGCCGTCGACGAGGCTTACTTTGACTTCTGTCGCGACACGCTGGCGCCGTTCGTCGGCGACGCGCCCAACCTCGTCGTCGTGCGCACGATGTCGAAGGCGTACGGCGCGGCGGGGCTGCGCGTGGGGTATGCGCTGGCGCCGCCTGCGATCGCCGGATCGTTGCGGGACCTGCAGGCCCCCTACGGGCTTGGCGGCCTGACCCAGGTGACGGCCACCTTCCTCCTTCGCCGCCCCCACATCATGGAGCGGCACCGCGGTGCCATCCTGGCCAACCGGGACGACCTCGCGCGACGGCTGGGCGAGGTCCCCGGTGCCACCGCGCTGCCTTCCGCGACGAACTTCCTCCTTGTGCGCACGGACTGCTCTGCCGACGCCCTCGACCGGTATCTCCGGGATCGGCGCATCCTGGTGCGGAACGTCCGCTGGGAGGACCGGCATATCCGCGTGTCCGTCGGCACCCCGGACGAGCACGCCGAACTGGCGGCGGCCATGCGGGCATTCCACGGGGAGCGGGATGCGGAACAAGGGACGTGAGGCCCCGCGCGGCGGGGCGGGCGCAGCGCGAGGCCGCGTCGCGCGGGCGAGCGGACCCCCCGGCCTCCCGCTCAGGGCGCGGCATCCAGGGCCGCCGCCGCGGCGCCGAGCGGCCCGCGCAGATCGCCGTACGCGGCATAAAGGGCCTCCAGGCGCCGCGCCGCCTCGGGGTCGGGCGGGACGGGCAGGCCCGCGGCCACCCGAGACATCAGGTCATCCCAGGTGGCGGCGCCGATCGCGACGGCCGCGATCCAACACGCCCCCAGCGCCGACGGCGAGAGGTGGGGCACGAGGCGGACCGGCCTCCCGAGGCCGTGGGCCAGGCGCTCGACCCAGTCGCGCGCAAAGGGCCCCTCGGCGAGGACGCGGGGGTCGGCTGGACCGGCCGACCCACCCGACAGGCGATCCAGCGCCTCCCGCAGGGCCAGCACGACGCCGTACGCCGCAGCCGCGGCCATGTCGGCCGCCCCGGTCTCCAACCCGAGCCCAACCCAGGCGCCCCGCGAGGCCAGGTCCGCCACCGGCCCGCGCTCCCCGGCCAGGTGCGGAACGAACAGCAGGCGCGGGACCTGTGCGGGCGGCGGCAGTTCGACGCCCCCGAGGCGCTCGCGGGCCCATCGCACCGCCAGCCCCGCCGCCAGCAGCGTGCCGCAGCCGATCCGCCAGCCCGGGTCGGGGTGGCAGAAGGCCTGCGCGCCGCGGCGTCCCAGCGCCTCGGGACCGCGGACCACCGCGACCTGCGCGGCGCTGCCGATGTGGAAGACCGGCTGCGCCGCTCCGCGCGCGCCGCTCGCCAGGACCGCCGCGGGCAGATCCCCGGCGCCGGCCAGCAGCGGGGAGCCGGCGCGCACGCCGAGCCTCCGGGCCCACTCGGACGACAGCCGACCCACGACGGAGGCCGACGGCACGATCTCGGGCGCGAGCCTGGCGGCCGGGCCAAGGACGGCCAGCAGTTCCGGCCGCCAGGCCAGGGACCCCAGGTCCATCAACCCCGTGCCGGAGCCGTCCGTGGGCTCGGTGACCGGGGCGCCGCCCAGGCGGGCCCGCACCCAGTCCTTCGGCAGCAGGAAGCGCGATGCCTGGCGCAGCGTGCCCGACTCATGCGCCTGCATCCAGAGCAGCTTGGGCAGGACGTGGTTGGCGCTGGGGGCCGAGCCGGTCCAGGACCGCAACGTCTCCGCCCCGAACGCGTCGGCGAGCCGGCAGACCTCCGCCCCCGCCCGGAGGTCGGGCCACAGGATCGCGGGGCGCAGGGCCCGCCCGGCCGCTCCGACCACGACGGCCCCGTGCATCTGCCCTGTGAGGCAGACCGCGTCGACCCCGGGGCCCGCGCCCTGCGCCCCGCCCAGGCCCTCGGCGGCCGCGGCCAGGGCATCCAGCCAGGTCTCGGGGTCCTGCTCGGACCAACCCTCCCGCGGCGCGCGGAGGTCGTAGGTGGGCGAACGCGCCGACGCCTGCCGGCCCGTGTCCGTGTCCAGGAGGCAGACCTTCACGGATGACGTACCGATGTCGCAGCCGAGCACCCTTGCCGTGGCCGAGCCCTCCCCCGGCCCTCGCCGAGGCCGCCTTCCGCCCCTGCCTCGCGGGACGCGAGGCAGATCAACCCCGCGCCGCCCGCACGCGGCCGGGCCGCGCTGCCCTCAGGCCAGGCCGGGCCCTTCCCCCGCCCCGGCGCGCGCGGACGCGATGACCCGCCGAACGTGGGCGATCATGCCCGCGCCGCCGGGCCTTGCGCCGTCGATTGCGGGACCACCGCGACGCCCAGGCCGCGGGCGGCCGGATGGGCCGCCACGCGGGGATCGCTGGCCTCGAGGAGGACGCGGGCCTGCAAGCCCCGGTCGCGGCAGGCGGCGTCCAGACAGGAGCGCACGCCCGTGCCGGAGGGCAGGCTGATGAGCGGCAGACCGCACAGGGCGTCCAGCGGCACCCAGTGCGCGGCGGAGAGCGCATGGCCCCGGCCGACCGCCGCCACCAGCGGCTCCTCCGTGACCGGCTCCACGGCGACATCTGCCGACGCGGTGGGACCCAGGGCCACCCAGGCGAGACAGCCGACCGTCGCGCACCGACTCCAGCAGCTGGTCGGAGTGCGCCTCGGCCAGGCCCACCTAGACCTCCGCGTACCGCCGGTGGGAAGCCCCCGCGAGGATCTCCAGCACCGCCAGGGCCGAGCAGGCAGCCCCATGCCACGGATGTGGACGGGTCCTCTCCTGCTGCCTCGGCGGAGAAGGATAACGGTCAGGTCACGGTCGAATCCCGGAAACGTGGGGGGACAGCGCGCATGGTCTCTGCTCTGCCGCCACGTGATCGATTCGCCGCCGAGGTCGCGGCCCGAGCCGCGGCCATGCTCGGTGCGGGCTGGCGCGTTCACGCCGAGGGCGCCACCGTCGTGGCATACCCGGCTCGGGGCGACAGCCGCCGCAGGGAGTTCCCCACCGCCCACGTGTACGAGGAGTTCCGCGGCCTCCCGCACCAGGACCGCGCCGCCTACGTGGCGGAGGTGGCGGAGCAGATCGCGTCTGGGTGCGGCGAGCGGGAAGCGCGGACGGTGACGGTGATCCGCGATTTTGCGTGGTGCAGGTCGCGGCTGTATCCGTGCTTCATCTCGGCAAACCAGGACCCCCGCTTCGCCGGGCTCGCCACCCAGCGACCGGGGCTCCCTGGGCTTAGGATCGGTTATCTCGTCCGCGATACAGCGGCCCGGATGATCATGGCGGTCATGGAAGAGCACCGGCTGGCCTGGGGCATGGACGAGCCCGACCTGCACCGCATCGCCATGCGCAACCTGGCACGGCGCCGCATCACTGCCCGCCCCGGCATCCGGGACGGATGCTACGTGCTGGCGGGAAAGGATGCGGATCAATGCATCGCGGCCGTGCAGGTCCTGCTGTCGGGGCAGATGGAGGGCATCGCGTCACTGTGCGGGGCAGAAACGTTGCGCGTGGCGCTGCCCGGGGCCGAGGCGGCAGTCGCCTGGAGGGCGGGGTTCCCCAGTGAGGCGGCGCTGCTGACCAGGCTCCGCCGGCTCCACCGCGAAAGCGCCTATCCCCTGCTCCGACAGCCACTCACCTGGGAAGGCGGCCGCTGGGCGGCCGTGGCCGGCCGCCTCCACGAGGCGGATCTCCCCGAACCGTAGGATCCCGCCCGGCGAACCGAGCAGGGGGAGTCAGGCCTAGCGGGACTTTAGGAGCGAGCGTAGCACCTGCAGCCGGGGCGAGCAGCGCGGGGAGAGCGGGACGAGGGGAAACCCTTACTCTGGCCGGGGGTGGCGGCCGTCTCGCGGGCGTGGCGGGGCGGCCGTCGCGTCATGCGCCCACCGCCCCGGCCAACAGAGCCTCACCCTGCGCCCGCCGCCATGCCGCGTAGTCGCGACGCAGCCCGTCCGCCACCCCAGCGCCATCCAGGCGCTCGACCAGCGCCAGCACCGCCAGGGGGACGGTCGCCGGCACGCCCAGTTCGGCGTTCGCCAGCGTCGCGTATCCACATCCTGCCACCTGGGCCACGTCCCGCCGGCTCCACCCGCGCGCCCGGCGCCATGCCGCCACGGGGCCACCGTCCTGCATCATGCCCTCACCTGCACCACCTGCGGCTCGGGGCCGCGTCCGTGGGCAGGCCCAGTATCTCTGCGTCTGACTTGAAGTTCAGTCCCTGGAAAAGTCCGCGATATCGCCGACTTATCCGGCGCAGGTGACGCAGGATGTGACTAACGCGATTCGGTCCTTAGAGCCTATCCAGAAACCCAGAACGTGCGTACGTCGGCAAGGAGGTGAGCGGGGAAGGGGGGAGTTTGGTGTGGAGAGAGATGAGGGGGGGTAAGGTTGTAGCAGGTCACGTTGGATGACGTATGGATGGGCGATTTTGGTCGGGCTGGGAGTCGCCGCTCTGGCGGGAGCCGGGGCGGATGTCGTTTTATGGG
>JAJYVV010000010.1 GCA_021791815.1 Bacillota bacterium
GCCCGCGCCCCGGCCGGCCAGCCAACCGACCGCCAGAGCCGGAACCCACCGGCCGACCCTCGCCGCCGCGGAGCGCCAGGGGCCCGCCGACGCCACGACCGCGCACCCCCGGCCCCCAAGTCTAGGGGGTGCTCGCGGAAAACCGTGTCGCAGCGCGCCCGCCTGGGCGGAGCACGCAGCGGTCAGAGGGCGATCAGGGGCGGAGGACGCCGTCGATGCGGGTGGCGAGGTCGAAGTCCAGGGCGGTCAAGCCGCCGCTGCTATGCGTCGACAAGGTGAGCGTCACGCGGTCGTACCGGACGTCGATGTCGGGATGGTGGTCGGCGGCCTCCGCCAGGTCGGCCACGCGGCCGACGAAGTCGATGGCCGCGCGGAAGTCCGGCAGGACGCACTCGCGGCGGATCGCATCGCCCGCCAGCCGCCAGGCGGGCAGGCTCCCCAAGCGCGACTCGATCTCCGCCGGCCGCAGCCGTTCCCTCGCCACTGCCCTTGCGCCCCCATTAAAGACGTGACCCTCGGAGCCAGGCAACCGCCCGAGGCCCCGGAGGCGGTGGAGCTGGTGGCCGGAATCGAACCGGCGACCTAGTCCTTACCATGGACTCGCTCTGCCGACTGAGCTACACCAGCAAGATTGGTTGCGGGGGCAGGATTTGAACCTGCGACCTCCGGGTTATGAGCCCGACGAGCTACCTGGCTGCTCTACCCCGCGTCACGCCGAAACCTGGTGGAGGGGGAAGGATTCGAACCTTCGAAGGCGTCAGCCAACAGATTTACAGTCTGCCCCGTTTGGCCGCTTCGGTACCCCTCCGCTCGACCGCCGTCCGATGGAGCTGGCGGACGGACTCGAACCGTCGACCCCCTGCTTACAAGGCAGGCGCTCTGCCAACTGAGCTACGCCAGCGGCATGGCCCGCACGATGATAGCACGCCCCCCGCACGCGCGCAACCGGTTCGCGAAAGATCCGAGGGGCCCAAATCGACGACCGCAGGGGTCGGTCGAACGCCGCGCGCCGCCCGGCGCGGCGGTCAGCGCACCAGTTCGCTGTTCTTGCGGTCCTCGAGATAGCGCTCCAGCTTCCGCTTCACGCGCTGCAGGGCGTTGTCGATGGACTTGACGTGCCGGTCGAGGCTGTCGGCGATCTCCTGATAGGACTTGCCGTCCAGGTAGGCCATCAGGACCTGCCACTCCAGCTCGCTGAGGATCTCGCCCATCTTCTGCTCGATGTCGCCGAACTCTTCGCGGCTGATCACGAGCTCTTCCGGATCCGACACCTTGGTGCCCGAGATGACGTCCATGAGCGTGCGGTCCGAATCGTCGTCATAGATGGGCTTGTTGAGGGACACGTACGAATTGAGGGGGATGTGCTTCTGCCGGGTGGCGGTCTTGATGGCCGTGATGATCTGGCGCGTGATGCAGAGTTCGGCGAAGGCCCGGAAGGAGGAGAGCTTCTCGCTGCGGAAGTCCCTGGTCGCCTTGTAAAGACCCAGCATGCCTTCCTGGATGATGTCCTCGCGTTCGGCGCCGATGAGAAAGTAGGAGCGCGCCTTGGCCCGCACGAAGTTCTTATACTTGACCAGCAGGTAGTCCAGAGCGCCACGCGAGCCCGTCTGGGCCAGCACCACGATGTCCTCATCCACCATCTGGTCGAAGTCGCACATCTCGACCAGGATGCTGGAGTCCACACCGAGGCTCACCAGGGACCGCCTCCCTCGATGCAGCGCGCGACCCCGGCCCCGGGCGGGACCGTCCCGGCACCTCCGCGCCCGGCGGACATCCGCGCGCGGCTTGGCTCAGTGGGTTCGGCGCAACGTTGCGGCGGCGGGCTTGTCATGCATGTGCGGCCATTCTAGTCGTAAAGGGATTGTGTAGTCAATGGGTCAAGCACGCATGGGTCAAGCCCTCCCGACCCGGATCCGCCCAGGGCCCGCGCCGCCGCCGGCGTCATCGCCGCGGGGCGGGCGCCCCCCGCCACAATCGCGCCCACTCATAGAAGAGGACGCCGGCCGCCACCGCCACATTCAGGCTCTCCACCTCGCCCCACATGGGCAGCCGCACGAGCAGGTCGCACCGCCGCCGCAGCTCGGGTCCCAGCCCCCTGCCCTCCGACCCGAGCACAAGCACCGACCGGCGGTCGAACGCCGCGGAGCCGTATTCGACGGTACCGTCGGGCGCCGCTCCGTAGACCCACATCCGGGCATCCCGACAACGCTCCAGGGCCCATGACAGGTTATGCACGATCGCGCAGGGCAGCGAGCCCAGCGCGCCGGCCGAGGTGCGTTCCGCCGCCGCGCCGACGGGCGCCCCCCGGCGTTCGGGAAGCACCAGGCCGGCCGCGCCGACGGCCTCGGCCGTGCGCGCGATCGCGCCGATGTTGCGCGGATCCTGGATGTGCGCGCACGCGACCAGGAGGAAGGGATCCGGCCCGGTGGACCGCGCGAGCAGGGCGTGGAGGTCCGCCGACGGAGGCGGCGCGACCAGGGCCGCGCAGCCCTGGGCGTCGGCGCCCGCCAAGCGGTCGACCTCGGCCCGCGGCAGGCGCTCGGCGACGAGGCCGCGGGCGGCCGCCGTCCGGACGACCTCCTCCAGGCCGTGCGCGCCGGCGGCCAGGACCAAGCGCTCCGCCCGCCCCGCCGCCACGGCGCGCGCCACGGGGCGCCGGCCGTGGAGCCAGTAGCGGGCTCCGGCCGCGACGCCGCCCGCGGGTCCTCCGCGCCCGGTCGCCCCCTGCCCCCGGGGCGGGCCGCCCGTCGGCCGCGGGTTCACGGACGGGCACCCGGTACGGCGTCCGGGGCCTCCGACCAGCGCCACCGGGTGCCGGAGGGCGTGTCGTCCAGGGAGACGCCGGCCTCGGCCAGCCCGTCCCGGATCCGGTCGGCGGTCGTCCAGTCGCGGTAGCTGCGGGCCTCGGCGCGGAGATCCACGAGCAGCCGGATGAGGCGGTCGGCGAGGTCCGAGGGCCGCCCGGCCCGGGCGCCGGCCGCCGTGTCGGCGCCCACCCAGAGACCCAGGACCTCGCCGCAGCGCTCGAGGGCCCCGCGGGCATCCGCGAGCTGCACCGAGTCGGCGCCGGCGGCCAGGGCCGCGTTGCCCGCCCGGACCAATTCGAAGAGGTGGCCGAGCGCCCCGGCCGTGTTCAGGTCGTCGTCGAGCGCATCGAGGAAGCCCTGCTCCGCCGCGGACGCGACGTCGGGCAGCGGCCGCGCCTGCCGCGCGGGGGCGGCGGACGGCCACTCGCCGGCGGGCTCGCCCGCGTCCGTGGCACGAACCGTCTCGACCCGCACCAGGTCGGCCGCGCCCGCCGCGCCGCGCCGGCCGCCGGGCGGCTCCAACCAGGCGGCGCGCGCCTGGACCAGGCGGGTCCAAGCCCGCTGCGCCTCGTCGATCGCGGATGCCGAGTACTGGAGCGGCTTCCGGTAGTGCGTGGACAGGACGAAGAAGCGCAGGGCGCCGCCGGGGTGCGCGGCCACGAGGTCGCGGAGCGGAACGAAGTTGCCGAGCGACTTGCTCATCTTCTCCCGGTCCACTTCCACCATGGCGTTGTGCACCCAGAAACGGACGAAGGGCCCGACGCCGGTGGCGGCCTCGGCCTGCGCGACCTCGTTCTCGTGGTGCGGGAAGATCAGGTCGGCTCCGCCGCCGTGGATGTCGAAGCCGTTGCCCAAGTAGCGGAGGCTCATGGCCGAGCACTCGATGTGCCACCCGGGCCTGCCGGCGCCCCAGGGGCTGGGCCAGGAGGGCTCGCCCGGTTTGGCCGCCTTCCACAGGGCGAAATCCATGGGGTGGCGCTTGCGCGGGTCGACCTCCACCCGCGCGCCGGCGCGCATCTCCCCCAGGGTGCGGCCCGACAGTTTGCCGTAGTCCGCCTTGGCCTCGACGGCGAAGTACACGTCGCCGTCGACCTGGTAGGCGAAGCCCCCGGCCACGAGGCGTCCGATCATGTCCACGATGTCGGGCATGTGGTCCGTGACCCGAACGAAGCGTTCGATGCGGTCGATGCCCAGCGCCGCGAGGTTCTCCAGGTAATCGTCGATATAGCGCTGGGCGAGCGCCGCGGGGGCCTCTCCCTCCTCCTGGGCCCGAGCGATGATCTTGTCGTCGATGTCGGTGAAGTTCGTCACCCAGGTGACGCGGTAGCCGCGGAGGCTGAGATGGCGCGCCAGGACGTCGGCGACGACCGCCGGGCGCAGGTGACCGATGTGGGTGAAGTTGTACACGGTCGGCCCGCACGTGTACATGCGGGCCACGCCGGGCTCCCGCGAATCGAACGGGCGGACCGCGCCCTGCAGGGTGTCGAACAATCGAACGCCCAAGCGACCCCTCGCCCCCTTCGGCGCCACCCGGACCGAGCCCGCGGGCGGCCGGGGATTCAGATGGAACAGCGCGCCCGCTCGGCCAGGCGCTCCTCGATCTCCCGCAGACGAGCCTCCAGGGCCGCGCAGCGGCGTCGCAGCGCCTGCACCTCGTCGGCCACGGGGTCGGGCAGGTCCTCGTGGGCGGCGTCGCGCGCGGCCGGCACCACGCGCAGGCCGTCCCGGCGCACCACGTGCCCCGGCACGCCGACCACCGTGCAATTCGGCGGCACGGGGTCCACGACCACCGCCCCGGCGCCGATCTTGCTGTTCTCGCCGACGACGATGTCGCCGAGCACCTTGGCGCCGACGCCCACCATCACCCCCGGGCGCAGGGTCGGATGGCGCTTGCCCCGCTCCTTGCCGGTGCCGCCCAGCGTGACCCCCTGATAGAGGGTGACGCCGTCGCCAACCTCCGCGGTTTCACCGATGACGACGCCCATGCCGTGGTCGATGAACACCCCGTCGCCGATCCGGGCCGCCGGATGGATCTCGACCCCCGTGAGCCAGCGGGCGACCTGCGAGAGGACGCGGGCGAGCAGCGGCAGGCCCGCGCGGTGGACCCGGTGCGCGACGCGGTGCAGCAGGAGGGCATGGAACCCAGGGTAGCAGAGGATCGCCTCCAGCGCGGTGCGGCAGGCCGGATCCCGCTCGCGCACGGCGCGCAGGTCCGCGCGCGCTCCGCGGAACATCCCCATCCCTCCCCCGGACCGCCCGGCGCGGGGGCGCGGCGGGCGGCGCGGCCCCAGCGTTCCCGCACGGCGGGTCCACGGGCTTGCGGCAGGCGGGACCGGGGCCGCCCAACGACAAAAGTCCCCCCACCTGTCAGAGGCGGGGAGACACCGCGGTCCCACTCTGCTTCGGCGCCCCGCCGCCCGGGCGCCTTCTCGCTCGGCCGGATAACGGCGGCCGACGCCGCCCCCGGCCTCCCGGGGGGCGTTCCCGGCGGTGCACTCCGACCCGCCGCCTGGCAGGCTGCTTCCACCCAAGGCAGCCCTTCGCTGGACCCAGGCGCCACGGACGTACCCGGCCGCCGGACGCCTGCACTATACGGTCGGAAGCGCCGGGCTGTCAAAACAGGCCGCGGCCGGCGGGCCGGCCGTCACCACCCCGAGCGTCCGAGGAAGAAGCTGAGGATCAGCACGGCCAGCACGTAGCCGGTGACGGTCACGAACGTCGAGTCGCGCTCGAGCACGAAGGCGACGAGCCCGACGGCGACGCGCAGGACCGGCGTCAGGATCAGCAGGAGGAGTCCGGTGGCGATGATGGCGTACGGGCGCGCCTGCCCGACGCCGGCCGCCACCCCGGCCAGCGTCGTCGGGAAGCCCTGGCGCGGATACCCGGAATGCCCACGGATCAATAGCAGCAGCAGGCCTATGGCCACGACGGCCGCGGAGACCAGCACGCCGATCTGGAGCACCCGGCTGATCACGAGTTCCATGCGGAAGAGGTGGTCGCCCCCGCCCGGGGCGACGTGCTCGCGCCCGGCCGGCGCTGCCACCCCCGCGGGCCCCGGCGGCGCCCCGGTCGGGCCCGGGGCTCCCGCGTCCTGCCCCCGCTCGTCCGCGCCCATGCCATGCCTCCCGTCTCGTGCCGCCCCCGGAGCTAGACCCCGCGGACCCCGAACCCGGACAGCAGCATCTCGACGGCGGCCGCCAGAAGCACCGGCACGAACACGAGGCGCAGCGTGTGGCTCCGCATGCGCACCATCAGCCTCGTGCCGAGCATGGCGCCGATGAGCACCCCCAGGGCCACCGGCGCGGAGACGCCCGGATCGATCCAGCCCTTGGCGAAGTAGTATCCGGCGCTCGCCGCCGCCGTGACGCCGATCATGAAGTTGCTGGTGGACGACGACACCTTGAAGGGCAGGCGCATGAAGACGTCCATGCCCAGCACCTTGAAGGTCCCGCTGCCGATCCCCAGCAGCCCCGAGAGCATCCCCGCCACATACATCATGCCGAGGCCCTGGGGGACGCCGGCGACCTCGTAGTTGACGTCCCGGTCGAGGCGCGTGTCGTGGTAGCTGCCCGCAAGGCGCAGCCGCCGGGCCCACGGATGGGACCGGACGCCTTCGGGCAACTCCGTCGCGTGCTTCTGGAGCATGCTGAACGTCGAAAAGGCGAGGACGATGCCGAAGATGATGTTCAGCCAACCGACGGCCACATGCGCGGCGATGAAGGCGCCGCACACCGCTCCCGTGGTCGTCGCGATCTCCAGGAACATCCCGATGCGGATGTTGCTGATCTTGTCGCGCACGTAGGCGACCGCGGCGCCGCTGCTGGTCGCGATCACCGACACGAGGCTCGCGCCCATCGCCGTATGGGTCGGGACGCGGAAGAGGATGTGCAGCACGGGGATGAGCAGGATGCCGCCCCCGATGCCGAGCAGGGCCCCGAACACGCCGGCCAGGACCGAGACTGCCATCAGGGCCAGGACGAGCCAGGTCGTCGTCAACAGATGGTCCGCTCCCCCAAAAGGGCCGCGCCGCAGGGCGGCGAGCCCGGCGCACGCCGGCGGCGCGCGGTGAGGGCGGGCCCCCGAACGAACCCGCCACCGTCGTCCCCGCTTCCGGGAGGACGGCGGCCATTCCTGCGCGGAAGCGGCGGTCGCGGTCAGCCGCTCCGGCCGAGCAGCACGACGGCCGTGGCCGCCATCCCCTCGCCGCGGCCCACGGCCCCCATGCCCTCGTTCGTGCCGGCCTTGACGTTGACGCGGTCCGCGGGCAGACCGAGGGCGCCGGCCAGGTTCCGCTCCATGGCGGAAGCATGGGGGGCCAGGCGCGGCGCCTCGGCCACGACCACCGCGTCCACCTGCAGGGGGGCCCACCCGCGCTGCGCGGCCAGGTCCGCGCAGCGCCGCAGGAGCGCGAGGCTGAGGGCGCCCCGCCAGCGCTCGTCCGACGGCGGGAAGTGACGGCCCAGGTCGCCGAGACCCGCGGCGCCGAGGACCGCGTCCGCGACCGCGTGCGCCAGCACGTCGGCGTCCGAGTGGCCCTCAAGGCCCTCGGGATGCGGGATGCGGACCCCGCCCAGCACGAGCGGCCTCCCGGCCGCGAACCGGTGCACGTCATGGCCGAGGCCCACGCGGACCGGCGGTTCGGGCGCGGCGGCGGGCGGGTCCAGGTCCTCGGGGAACGTGATCTTCACGTTGGTCCGCTCCCCCTCGACGAGCCGGACCCGCACGCCGGCCAGGACGGCCAGGCCCGCGTCGTCCGTGGCCTCGCGGCCGCCGCGGTGCGAGAGCTCCAGCAGGTCCCGGCGGAAGGCCTGGGGCGTCTGGGCGTGCCACAGGGCGGCCCGGTCAAGGGTCTCGGCGATCACGCCCGGCGGCCCGGCGCGGTGGACGGTCTCGACCGCCCGCAGCGCGGCGCAGGCCGCGCCCTCCGCCCGGGCAGCCGCCATGACGCGGCGCACGAGGTCCGGACTGCAGAACGGGCGGGCCGCGTCGTGCACGACCACGTGGGTGACGTCCGGACCCAGGGCGGCGAGGCAGCGGGCCACGGTGGCGCTCCGGGTCCCACCCCCGGGCACGAGGTCCACGCCGGGTGGCCCGAACTCGGCGAGCACGTCCCTGCGGATCGCGGGCACGGCCTCCTCCCGCACGCCGACCACCAGGCGCCGCAACCCGGCCGCCGCCAACGATTCCAGGGTTCGCGCCAGGACGGGCCGGCCCCCGCACGAGGCCAGGAGCTTGTCCCGTCCCATCCGGCGGGACTCCCCGGCCGCGGGAACGATGGCCGCCCACACGGGATCGCCTCCGCCGCTCACGGCCCCCGGCCGTCCCGGTGGCCGTCGTCCTGGCGCGGCTTGGGGCGGCCGAAGATCATGCGGCCCTGTTGGTTCTGGATGACGTTCGTGACCACGACCGTCGCCTCGGTCTGCAGGAGGTGCATCCCGCCCTCGACCACCACCATGGTCCCGTCCTCCAGGTAGCCGACGCCCTGGCCCGGTTGCCGGCCCTTGCCGACCAGCCGCACCACCAGCTCCTCGCCCGTGAGGATGCGCGGGCGCATGGCGTTGGCCAGGGCGTTGACGTTCAGGACGCCGACGCCCTGGAGCTCCGCCACCTTGTTCAGGTTGAAGTCGGTCGTGACCACCTGGCCCCCCAATTCCCGGGCCAGGACGACCAGCTTGCTGTCCACCTCGGCGTCGGGCGCGGGGTCCCGCGCCTCGAAGATGACGGGCGCTCCGCGCGCCTTCTGGAGGTTGGCAAGCACGTCGAGCCCGTACCGTCCCCGCTGCCGCCGCTGGTCGTCGCCGCTGTCGGCCATGTGGCGCAACTCGTCGAGAACGCAGTTGGGCACGATGAGGGTACCCGCGAGGAAGCCCGTCTCGTACAGGTCGCCGATGCGCCCGTCGATGATGGCGCTGGTGTCGAGGATCTTCACCAGAGGGGCCGCCGCGCCTTGCGCCGTGGCCCCGGCGCCGCGCGCGCCTTCCCCGGGGGCGTCGCCGGCCGCCGCGCCTCCGAAGCGGCCCCCCCCCAAGCGGACCCAGTCCTCGCGCCGGCTGAGGAACACGGCGGCGCCCGCGTACGCGAGCGCGAGGGTCGCCGCGGTCCGCCCATACCACGGGACGTGCGCGAGGACCGGACCCAGGAGGAGCGCGATCACCAGCCCGACCAGGGCGCCACCGATGCCGGCCAGCAGATCGACCGCCGGAACGCCGCGCGCGGCGCGCCCCAGACCCTCCGCGCCGCGGCGCAGTGCCCGCAGCAGGCCGGGACCGGCCTGATGGCCGAAGGCGCCCCCGGCCACCACGCCGGCCGCGGCCACCGCGGCCGCCTGCGCGGGCGTCAAGGGCAGGGGGTACCGCAGGCTCAGGACGCCGAGCCAGCCGACGGCCACGTAGAAGCCACCCGCGGCGCCGAGAGCCGCGAGGACCCACCGCACGGTCCGGCCCGCCATCCGGCCCCTCCTTCCCGGGCGCGGACGCGCGCCGCGCCTGCTATTGGCCCATGGCGTGGTCGAGCAGCGTGTGGGCTTCCGCCTCGGCGATGTTGCTCGCCAGCACGACCTCGCTGATCAGGATCTGGCGTGCGTTCTCCAACATCTTGCGCTCTCCGGTGGAAAGGCCCTTCTCCTTCTCGCGCAACGTGAGGTTGCGCACCACCTCGGCGACCTCGAAGATGTTGCCACTCTTCAGCTTCTCCGCGTTGGCCCGGTAGCGACGGTTCCAATTCGCCGACATCTTCGTTCGCTCGCCCGCAAGGACCTCAAGCACCCGCCGCATGTCATCGTGCGGAATGACCTGGCGCAGACCGACATCGTCCACGCCGTCGACGGGAATCATGACCTTCATGTCGCCGATGGGCATCTTCATGATGTAGTACTGTTTGCGCTGGCCCAGGATCTCCCGCTCCTCGATCGCCTCGATCACTCCGGCCCCGTGCATGGGGTACACGACGCGATCGCCTATGTTGAACATGGGCACACCTCCCTGGCCAGGGCAGCACGCTACACGAGGGGGGAGGAACGGGCGACTGCGACAGGAGGCCGGCCAGGGTCCGGCGGATGGGGCGCCGGCCCTGGTCGGATCGGCCCAGGGAGGCGCTCGGGCTTCGGATCCGGCCGTGGTACATCGGGCCCGGACCTCGCAGCGTCAGTCCATCGCGTCCGTGCCGGCCGCGGGCACCATCCGGTGGGGCGACCGCATGCGGTTCCGGCCTCGCCGCCCCGGGAACAAGCACCGCGCCGGGCTCCGTGCGCCAAAGCGTGCGCTTCTCATTATAGCATCCGCGAAACCGTGGCCGCGCTCGCGCGCTCGCGTGCGGACGCAAGGGGCGCCCCGCGCCCTGCGCGCGGCCGTGGGGTCGGGGCGCCGAGGCGCCGCCGAACCCGGCCGGCGCACCGTCATGGCTCCCGCATCCCTGGCCGCGCGTTGACATCGAAAACGCGCGCTCCCTATAATGGGCGCACGTTGAGCCAGTGGCTCCGCGGTGTTTGCCGCCCAAGCGCGATCGCAACGGTCCTTGGCCGCGGTGCCGGCAGCGTTACGATGTCTGCCAGTGTCCGCATCGATGCGGACTCAGGGCCTGCGGGCGCGACCGGTCCCCCGAGGTCGACCCGGCCGAAGCACTGCCGGGAAGGGGTTCAGCGGTGAAGGACCTGCTTTGGGACGAGTTCCAGGATGCCGTCCACCAGGGCCTGATCCGGCACCGGAGCATCCTGGATGTGACGTCCAAGTTTCAGGAAGCGAGCGTGAGGGTATCTCGGGCGCTCGTCAAGTCGGTGACGACATGCGGTTGTGTCCAGATCAACGCCCATAAGAATGAGATTCCGTCCGCCCTCGATGTTCCGCTGACGGAACTCCGCTCGTACATGGACGACCACCTGGATGGCGAGCTATGCGCCAACTGCCGGGAGGTCGTCGAGGAAGAACTCGGGCGCCTCCTGTTCTACACCGCCGCCTTCGCCGGCCTGCTCGACATCAACGTCTACGATGTGCTCATCAAGGAGCACAAGAAGCTCGCCGCCCTCGGCCTCTACCACCTCTCCTGACGCCCGCCGGGTCGGGGGCGCCCCGTGCCCCTCCGACCGCCGGTCAAAGCTCGGCGGCCCCCGCCCCGAGGACCGCCGACAGCGCCTCCGCCACCGAGCGCACCGCGCGGATCTCCAGGCCCGAGGGGGCTTCGGCGAGCGCACCGGGGGGCACGACCGCCCGGCGGAAGCCGAGGCGCCGCGCCTCGGCGAGGCGCTCGCCCAGCCGGGGCACGCCGCGCACCTCGCCCCCCAGGCCGAGTTCGCCGCACACCGCGGTGTCGCCGGGCACGGGCCGGTCGGTCAGGGCCGAGGCGAGGGCCAGCGCGCAGGCCAGGTCCGCGGCGGGTTCCTCCAGACGGACGCCGCCCGCCACCTTGAGGTACGCGTCGAGGTGCGAGCAGCGCAGCCGGGCCCGCCGCTCGAGGACGGCCAGCAGGAGCGCGAGCCGCGCCGTCTCGATCCCCGCGGCCGTGCGCCGGGCGGTTCCGAACGAGGGCGGCGCGAGCAGCGCCTGGACCTCGCAGAGCAGGGGCCTGCGGCCTTCCAGCGTGACGGTGACGACGCTGCCCGGCACCCCCGTGGCGCGTTCGGCGAGCAGGATCTGCGACGGATCGGCCACCTCCCGCAGCCCGGCGCCCTCCATGGCGAAGACCCCGATCTCCTGGGTGGACCCGAAGCGGTTCTTCAGGGCGCGCAGGATGCGGAACGGGGAGAAACGCTCGCCTTCGAACAGGAGGACGACGTCGACGGCATGCTCCAGCAGGCGCGGGCCGGCGAGCAGGCCCGCCTTGGTCACGTGGCCGACGAGGACCACGGGCACGCCCCGCTCCTTGGCCAGTTGGAGGAGCGCCGCCGCGACCTCCCGGATCTGCACGGGGCTCCCCGGGGGGAGCGGGCAATCGGGGTGGCGCATGGTCTGCACCGAGTCCAGGATGGCCAGGGCCGGACGGTGCCGCTCGCAGAGGGCCTCCACGCGATCGGTGCCGGATTCGGCCGCGACCAGCAGGTGCGGCGCCAGGGCGCCCAGGCGCTCGGCGCGCGTGCGCATCTGGGCCACCGATTCCTCGCCCGACACGTAGAGGATCGGGCGCCCGCATCCCATCCGCCCCGCGACCTGAAGCAGCAGCGTGGACTTCCCGACGCCCGGATCCCCGCCGAGGAGGATGAGGGATCCGGGGACGATGCCGCCCCCCAGGACGCGGTCGAACTCCCCGACCCCGCTGGCCAGGCGCTCGCCCTCCAGCGGCGCCACATCCCGCAGGAGCCGCGCGACGGCGGGCTCCGCGGCGGCACCCCCGCCCGCCGGCGGGTCGGGCGCCACCGCCATCGTGTTCCACTCGCCGCAGCCCGGGCAGCGCCCCATCCACCGCGCCGACTCATGGCCACACCCGGCGCACACGAAGGCGGAACGCGGCCGCGCCACCCTGCCACCCCCGCCCCACGCCTCAGTCCCCGGCCCGGGACCGCGCGGTGGCATCAGGGGTGCCAGGCCCAGCGTCCCGTGCCGTCCGGCGCCCGCTCCTTCTTCCATACGGGCAGTTCCGCCTTCACGCATTCGATGGCCAGGCGCGCCGCGGCGAAGGCGTCGCCGCGGTGCGCCGCCGCCGCCGCGACGGCCACGGCCGTGTCGCCGGGGTGAAGCGTCCCGGTGCGGTGCCAGATCGCGATGCGGACGCCGGGCCACAGTTCCTCCGCCCGGGAGGCAATATCCTCCAGAACGCGGGCCGCCATTTCCCTGTAGGCGTCGTATTCGAGGCTCGAGGTCTCTGTGCCGTCGGTCCGGCCGCGCACCGTGCCGAGGAAGAGCACCCGGCCCCCCAGGTCCGGGTCTGCCACGGCCTGCAGGACCAAGTCCACCGAGATGGGCTCGGGACCCGTCCGCAGCAGGCCACCGCCCTGGCCCCCGCTGACGGGAGGCAGCAGGGCGACCTCGGAGCCCGGGGGGACTGCCGCCCCGGGCTCCGCCGGCCGCCCGTCCACGGCCACGGCGCAGCGTTCGAGGACGGGGCCGCCCCGCGAGGCGAGGCGCGCACGGATCGCGGCGGCCGTCGTGCCCTCGGGAACCTCCAGGTCAAGCTCACGCGAGCCCACGGCCTCCGCCGCGGGACCGAACAGGCGCACACGCACCCTCACCGGCGCACCCGCCTCCTCGGGAGGGGGACGGCCCCGGGACCCGGGATGGGACGCGCGGGACCCGCCGAAGGACGGCGGGCCGGCGGTCGGAGGGGTTCGCGGCGGGGGTGCCGGGGCGCGGGCCGCCTCGGCACCCCCGCCCGACGGATCAGGGCTTCGCCGCCGGCACCAGGGGTCGGAACACGAGCTTCCGATCCTTGCCCTCGGTGCCCGGCTCCGCGTCGATCTCCACCGTGCTGCCCTCGGGGAACCGGCCGGCCAGCATCTCCTCGGACAACGGGTCCTCGATGAGCCGGGTGATGGCCCGGCGCAGGGGCCGGGCTCCGAACTCGACATCCGTGCCCTGCTCGACGAGCACGTCCTTCGCCGCCGGCGTGATCTCGAACTTGAGCCCGTTCTCGTGCATCCGCTTGCCGAAGCGCTCCAGCATCAGGTCCACGATGTGGGCGAGGTGCTCGCGACCCAGCGGGTGGAACACGACCACCTCATCGATGCGGTTCAGGAACTCCGGCCGGAATGTCCGCCGGACCTCCTCCATGATCTTCTCTTTGAGGGCGGCGTAGTTCGCCTCGTCTTCCTTGTTCTCGGGCCGGAAGCCCAACGCCGCCTGCCGCTTGAGGTACTGCGCCCCGATGTTGCCCGTCATGATGATCACGGTGTTGCGGAAGTCCACCGTGCGGCCCTTGGCCTCCGTGAGGCGCCCTTCCTCCAGGACCTGCAGGAGGAGGTTGAAAACCTCCGGGTGGGCCTTCTCGATCTCCTCCAGCACGATCACCGAATAGGGGCGGCGCCGGACCGCCTCCGTGAGCTGCCCGCCCTCGTCGTAGCCGATGTACCCGGGCGGGGCGCCCACGAGCCGGCTCACGGTGTGCCGCTCGGTGTACTCGGACATGTCGATCGTCACCGTGGCGTCCTCGTCGCCGAAGAGCGCGTCGGCCAGGGCCTTGGACAGCTCCGACTTCCCGACGCCGGTCGGGCCGAGGAAGATGAAGCTGCCGATGGGCCGCCGCGGGTCCTTCAGGCCGGCGCGGGCGCGCCGGATGGCGCGCGCCACGGCGCGGACCGCCTCGTCCTGGTTGAAGTACCGGGCGTGGATGGCGTCCTCCAGGTTCAGGAGGCGCTCCGACTCCCCCTGGGCCAGCTTGCGCACGGGGATCCCCGTCCAGTCGGCCACGATCTGGGCGACCTCTTCCGCGTTGATCGTGAGCCGCTGGGTGACCTGCCCCTGGCGCCACTCCTCGCGCTTCTTCTCCAGCTCGGCCTGGATCTTCTGCTCCTGGTCGCGGAGGCTCGCGGCTTCCTCGTACTGCTGGGCGTGGACGGCCGCGTCCTTCTCCTTCTTGATCGTCTCCAGGCGCTCCTCGATCTCCCGCAGCTCGGGCGGGGCCACGAAGGCCTGGAGCCGCGCCTTGGACGCCGCCTCGTCGATGACGTCGATGGCCTTGTCGGGCAGGAAGCGGTCCGTGACGTAGCGGTCCGCGAGGCGCGCCGACGCGGCGATGGCCTCGTCGGTGATGACCACGCGGTGGTGGGCTTCGTACCGGTCGCGCAGGCCCTTCAGGATCTGGATCGTGTCCTCGACCGACGGCTCGTTCACCATGATCGGCTGGAAGCGGCGCTCCAGCGCCGCGTCCTTCTCCACGTACTTGCGGTACTCGTCCAGCGTCGTCGCCCCGATGGTCTGCAGCTCCCCGCGGGCCAGCGCCGGCTTGAGGATGTTGGCCGCGTCGATGGCGCCCTCGGCCGCGCCCGCGCCGATGATCGTGTGCATCTCGTCGATGAAGAGCACCACGTTCGCGGCGCGGCGGATCTCCTCCATGACCTTCTTCAGGCGGTCCTCGAACTCGCCGCGGTACTTGCTCCCCGCGACCATCGCGCCCAGATCGAGGGCCACCACCCGCCGGTCCTTGAGGATCTCCGGCACGGTGCCGTCGGAGATGCGCTGGGCCAGGCCCTCGACGATGGCGGTCTTGCCCACGCCCGGCTCGCCGATCAGCACCGGGTTGTTCTTGGTGCGGCGGGACAGGATCTGGACGACCCGCTGGATTTCCTTGTCGCGGCCGATGACCGGGTCGAGCTTGCCCTCCTCGGCCTGCCCGGTGAGGTCGCGTCCGAAGTTGTCGAGCACCGGGGTGTTGGACTTGCTCCGGCGCGCCCCGGCGCGCGGCGGCTGCGGCTGTTGCATCGGCGATCCGAGCAACTTCGTCACCTCCCGGCGCACCCGTTCCAGGTCCGCCCCCATGTTCTCGAGCAGGCGAGCCGCGGCGCACTCGCCTTCCCGGATCAGGCCGAGGAGGAGGTGCTCCGTGCCCACGTACGAGTGGCCAAGGGCGCGGGCCTCCTCGATCGCCAGCTCCATGATCACCTTCTTGCCCCGCGGCGTGAACTGGATCTCACCGCTGGGCGGGGCCGTGCCGCGGCCCAGGGTCTTCTCGATCTCGCTCCGCACCTGATCGAGGTCGACGCCGAGATTCTGCAGGGCCTTCGCGGCGATCCCCGTGCCCTCGCGGATCAGACCGAGCAGCAGGTGCTCGGTTCCGACATAGTTGTAGTTCAGTCGCCGCGCTTCGTCCTGCGCCAGGATGATGACGCGCTGCGCCCGCTCGGAATAGCGGCCGAACATCACGTTCTCCCCCTTCGGCGGCGCCGCCCGTCCCCGCAGCCCTCGGCGCCGGACCACTCGCCCCGCCCACGGAAATCGGCCGCGCTGCCCCGCGGCCGAGAAGGCACCCGCCCGGGTCCTGCGACGCTCAGCGGGCCTGGACCGGTCCCGCGGCGCCTCCCGCCGCCGGCGCCGGCGTCAGCGCGGCCTGGAGCCTCGTACGCACCATGTCCGCCCGCCGGGCGTCGCGCTGGCCGGGACCGGCCTCGCCGCCGCCCTGGCGCTGCAAGAAGCCCGCCCGCGTCAACACGAGCAGTTCGGCCCACCGGTCGGCCCCGATGGGTGGCAGCACGTGCAGGTCGGCCCCGAGACGCAGGTCCGACAGGAACTGCAGCGCCTCCTCGGAGGACAGCAGGCGGGCGTTCGTCAGCAGCCCGTACGCCCGCCACACCCGGTCCTCGACGGCGGTGCGCCGCTCGGCGAGCAGCGCCTCGCGCGAGCTGCGCTCCCGGGCCGCGATCCCTTTGGCCACGGCCTGCAGGTGCGCGCAGATCTCCGCCTCCGACTGCCCGAGGCTGGTCTGGTTGCTCACCTGAAACAGGTTGCCCGACGCCGCCGTCCCTTCGCCGTAAAGACCGCGGGCCACCACCCCGACCTTGGCCAGTTCGGTGAGCAGCGTGCCGATCCGCCCGAGCAGCGCCAGCGCCGGGAGGTGCAGCATGACCGAGGCCCGGAGGCCCGTGCCCAGGTTGGTGGGACACGTCGTCAGGTAGCCGAGGGATGCGGAGTACGCCCAGTCGAGGGTGCGCTCCAACCCGTCGTCCAGGCGGCTCGCCAACTCCCAGGCCGCCGGCAGCTGCAGGCCCGGGCAGAGGGCCTGGATCCGCAGGTGGTCCTCTTCCAGGACCATGGCCGAGACCTGCTCGTCCGGGCCGATCAGCACGGCCCCGCGGGACTGGTGCGCGTGGGGCGGGCTGATCAGATGCTTCTCCACCAACACCTGGCGGTCCAGGGGACCCAGCCCGTCCAGCCGCGCGAACAGGAACGCGCCATCCTCCGGCGGAAGCGCGGCCCGCGCCTCGTCCACCCGGCCGAGCAGCGCGGTCGCGTCCGCGGCCTGCATCCGGGGCGGGAAGGGCAACCCGGCCACGTTGCGGGCCAGGCGCACCCGGCTGGAGACCGCGACGTCCGAGGCGGGCCCCTCCGCCCGCTGCCAGGGCCCCACGGGTTCACGCAGGATCGCCTCGAGCCGGTCCGACCCGGCTTCCGGGCGCGCGCCGCCCGCCGCATCCGGGTCGCCGGTCACGCCCGCGCACCTCCTTCCAGGGCCCGGATGCGGTCGCGCAGGGCGGCCGCCCGCTCGAAGGCCTGCTGCCCCACCGCCGCGTCCAGCTCGCGGCGCAGGTCCGCGAGCTCGCGCCGCCGCCGGATCGCGTCCCCCGTGCGGGAGGGGACCTTCCCTTCGTGGCGCGTCCGGCCCTGCGCCCGGCGGACCACGGGGTCGAGCTCCTTGGCAAAGGCATCGTAGCAGTCCGGACATCCGAGAAGCCCCGTACGCGCAAATTCCGCGTACGTGATGCCGCAGCGGGCACAGCGCAGGGCGGCCGGGGCCCCGGCCCCCGGCGGCGCGACGGCGGAGGCGCCTTCGCCGAGGCCGCCGAGCAGGCTCGCCAGCCACCCGTGCACCGACACGGGCGCATCTGGCGGCGGGATGACCTCGCGCTCCGCAGCGCACCGCTCGCAGAGGTGCAGTTCCTGGACCGTCTGTCCCTCCACCACGGACGTCAGGTGGTATTGCGCCGGGCGCTCATGGCACTGCTGGCACATCACGGCCTATCGCCCCCCGGCGCACCCGTCCGCCGCGTGGTCGCCCGCCTCCCGGCCCGCGGGCGCACCTTGCGCTTCGCCGCCCCCCGCATCCTCCGAAGAGAGATCGGGTTCCCGATCCAGGCCGCCCAGGGCCGCCCGCAGCACCGATGCCCGAATCTGGTCCCGGAGCGGCAGCGGCAGCGCGAGCACCTCGCGGGCGATCACCGCCCGCAGCATCGACTCCTCCCGGGCGGACAACCGCCCGGCCTCCCGCAGCCTGCGCAGGTGCTGCTCGGCCGTGGCCTGGTCGACGGCCTGGCCGACCACCGCCACGTCCTGCCACGCCTCCGGGCTGAGCCGGACCAGGCGGATGTAGCCGCCGCCGCCGCGGCGGCTCTCCACCAGGAAGCCACGCGCGGACGTGAAGCGCGTCACCAGCACGTAGTTGATCTGCGACGGCGCGCAGCCGAACCGTCCGGCCAGCTCGCCGCGCTGAAGCTCGACGGCGCTGCGGCCGCCGAGGAGCCCGAGCAGGTGGGCCTCGATCTCGTCCGTCATGCAGCCCAGGGCCGTTCCCTCCGCTTCCCCGCCGCGTCCGCGCTCCGCGTCCGGGCCGGCCTGGCCGCGCCAGGTTGACGTTTCCTGACCATCTGACGGCAGTATAGGCGCCGGAAGGGCGCCTGGCAAGAGGGTCCGCCGCTGGCCGGGCGGTCAAAGGCACGAGAGCAGATCCGCCGGGTCCGGCGCCGCACCGACCTCCAGCGGCACGGGGTGGGCCGGAGGCAGCCCCCGGCGGGGAACCCGCGGCTCCGGCGCCGGACGGAGGCCGGCAAGGCCCCCGGGCCCGCAGGCCGCGATGCGCGCGGCCGCCTCCTCGATGATGGACGTCGGCGGCTGCAGCGAGATGCGCATGTAGCCCTCGCCCGCCGGACCGAAGGCGGAGCCGGGGGTCAGGGCCAGCCCGAGCCGCTCCAGCACCGCCATGGTGCACTCGGCCGAGGAGGCGCCGTCCGGGCACTGGACCCACAGGAAGGGGGTGGCCCGCGGGCGCCGCGCCGGAAGGCCCGCCTCGGCGAGCGCGGCCGTGAGCACGTCCCGCCGCACCCGGTAGCTCTCGTTGCGGGCGGTCAGGAACCCCCACCGCGCGGGGTGCGGCAGCACGGCGCCGCCCGCGAGCTGCGCCACCGCGGCGACCCCGCCCGTGACCTGGGCCACCAGCCGGCTGAGCGCGGCCACCGCGCGCGGCGCACCCACCGCGGCGCCGAGCCGCCAGCCGGGCAGGCCGCAGGCCTCCGACAGGGTCATGAACTCCAGGGCGGTCTCGGCCCCGTCCTCCAGCGACAGGACCGAGCGCGGCCGGTAGCCGTCGTAGCAGGTTTCGCCGTAGGCGAAGTCGTTGCAGAGCAGGAGCCCGCGGCGCCGCGCAAAGGCCGCGGCGGCGGCGAGGAAGGCGGGCGGCGCCACCGCGCCGGTCGGGTTGTTCGGGTAATGCAGATAGAGGATGCGCGCCCGGCGCGCCACCGGCTCCGGCACGGAGGCGAGGTCCGGCAGGAAATCCCGCTCGGGGCGCAGGGGCAGCGAGACGACCTCCGCGCCGGCGAAGTACGCGCCCGCCCGGCCGGCCCCGGCGCAGGGATCCGGCACCAGCGCCACGTCGCCGGGGTCGCAGGCGACGAACGCGGCCAGGAACAACCCCTGTCGGGCCCCGGCCAGGGGCAGCACCTGCGTGTCCGGGTCGAGGCGGACACCGTGCCGGTCCGCGTACCAGCTCGCCACCGCGCGCCGGAATGCCGGGACCCCGTCGGGCGGCGCGGCGCGGTGGGCCTCCGGCAGGGTCGCGGCGTGGGCGAGGCTCCGGGAGGCCCAGTCGGGGGCGAGGGGCTCCGTCTCGGCCCCGGTGAGGTCGAGCACCCGCGCGCCGGCCTGGCGCAACGCGGAGACGTGCCGGGCGGGGCCGGCATCGGGCGCGGGCAGCTCTGCCAGCCGCCGACTCGCGAACAAGCGGGAGACCTCCCCTTCCGTGGTCCCGGGGCGCGCCCCGGTCAGTATCCGGCCGCCGCGCGGCACGTATTCCCCGCGCGGGCCGCGCGGCGGCCGCGGGCAGGGATCGGACCGGTTCCGGCGGAAGCCAGGCGGGCGGCTCACGGCACCCGAGGGAGGGGCGGCGTGCTCACGCTGGTTCTGGGCAGGGCGGGCGCGGGCAAGACCGAGCTCTGCCTGCGCGAGGCCCGCGCCGCCCTCGCGGCGGAGGGCCCGGACGGCCCGCCGCTCGTGCTCCTCTGCCCCGAGCAGGCCACCTACCAACTGGAGCGGGCCCTTCTGGACGGCGCGGCCGAAGGGGCGGCGCTGGCCCGGCTGCAGGTCCTCTCGTTCCGGCGCCTGGCCCACCGGGTTCTGGAGGCATGCGGCGGCCTGGCGCGCCCAAGGCTCGGCGTGGCGGGCCGCCGCATGCTGCTCGGCCGCGTGCTGCGCGCGCGTGCCGGCGGGCTGCTGGCCTTCGCCGGCAGCGCGGACCGGCCCGGTTTGGCGGCCGCGCTGGCGCGGCAGCTCGCCGAGCTCGAAGCGTACGCCCTCGACCCCGACGCGCTCGGCGAGGCGGCGCGCCGGGCCCCGCCCGCGGTCTCGGCGCGCCTGGGCGACCTCGCGCTCCTGTGGGCCGACGAGCGGGAGCAGATGGAACGCCGGGGGCTCGCCCTCCCCGGGTCCGACCTCGCCGCGGCGGCCGCCCTCCTGCCCGCGACCGGCCTGGGCGCGGGCGCGCGCGTGTGGGTGGACGGCTTCTCGGGCTTCACCACGCGGGAGGAGCACGTGCTCGAGGCCCTGATGGGCCTCGGGTGCGCGCTCACGGTCACCCTCTGCCTCGACCCCGCGGAGGACCCGGGGACCGACGCCGAGGACCCCGCCCACCCGTTTGCGCCCACCCGGCGCACCCTGCGGCGGTTGCTGCGCCGGCACCGGGACGCCCGCCGCGTCCGGCTGCCGGCCGAGGGCGGCCTGCCGCGGTTTGCCCCGGGCGGGGAGCTGGCGAGCCTGGAGGCCGGCATGGGGCGGCCGGAGACGGTCCCGGCAGAGGTGCCTGCGCCGGCGGGCCGGGTCCGGTTCCTGACGGCGGCCGACCCGGCCGCCGAGGCCGAGGCCGCCGCCGCCGCGATCGACCTGCTGGTCCGGCAGGAGGGCTTCCGCTACCGCGACATCGCCGTGGTGGTCCGGGACATGGCCACCTACCAGGGCCCGGTCGAGGCGGCCTGCCGGGCGCGCGGCATCCCGCTGTTCGTGGACCGGAAGCGTCCGGCGGACGTCCATCCCGCGGCGCGCACGCTGCGCGCCGCGCTGGACGTCGCCGCGAGCGGCTGGTCCCTGGGGGCCGTGCGGCGCTACCTGCACACGGACCTCTGCCCCATCGCGCGCCCGGTCGCGGACCGCGAGGAGAACCGCGCCCTGGCCCGTGGTCTCTCGGGACGGGCGTGGCACGCTCCGGATCCGGCAGGGGACCGCGGCCCCGTCCCCCGCGCGGGGCGCCCGGCCGGCCCGGCGGCGGGGGTGCCCCGGGTCGTGCCCACGGGCCGCTCCGCCCGGCTGCGGGCGGTCCTGCCGGTGCGCCGCCTGGAGGAGGCCCTCCGGGTCCGGAGCCCCGCCGACGCCTGCTGGGCGTTCCTGGAGGAGGTGCGCGCCTCCCGCCGCATTGCGCGTTGGGCCGAGCGCGCCCGGGCCGCGGGCCGCAAGGAGGAGGCGGACTGGCACGCCGGCTGCTGGAGGGCCCTCATGGGTCTCCTGGACCAGATGCACCTGGCGCTGGGACCGGAACCCGTCGGGGCCGCGCAGGCGCTCGAGGCCCTCGACGCGGGCCTGCGCGACCTCACGATCGGGCTGGTCCCGCCCCGTCTGGACCAGGTCCTCTGCGGCGCGGTCGAGCGGAGCCGTCACCCCGCGCTCCGGGCGGCCTTCGTGCTGGGCCTGGCGGACGGCGCGTTCCCTGCCCCGCACCGCGAGGAGCCGCTGCTCGGCGACGCGGAGCGCTCCTTCCTCGCCGGGGTGGGCTGGGACCTGGGGCCGACGTCGGCCCAGAGGGCGCTGGGCGAGCGGTACCTGGCCTACATCGCCATGACCCGCGCCTCCGAGCGCCTCTACCTGTCGCACCCCGCCGGCCCGGGGCCGTCGGAGGCGTACCGGCGCGCGCAGGCCGCGGTGGGCCACGGCCTCCCGTGGCCGGCCCCGGCGGTCCCGTCCGCGCGGCAGGGCCCGGCGGCGCTCGCGGCGGCGGCCGCCCTCCACCCGGAGTGGGCCGCCGCCCGCCGCTGGCTCGCGTCCCGGCACCCCGCGGTGGCCGCCGCCACCGCCGGACGGGGCGGCCGAGCCCGGCGGACGATCCCCCCGGCCGTCGCGGCGAAGCTCTGCCCCCCCGCGCAGAGCCCCTCGGCCCTCGAAGCCTCGGCCGCATGCGCGTTCCAGTATTTCGGCCGGCACGCCCTCCGGCTCCGGCCCCGCCTCGAAGCGGCCGTCGACCCGAGCCACGTGGGGGAACTCGTGCACGCGGCGCTCGCCCACTTCGTGCGGGGCGTGCTGGAGGACCGCGCCGACCTCGCGGCCATGGGTCCCGCGGAGGCGGAGGCGCGGCGGTGGGCGGCCGTGGAGGCCGCCCGGCACCACGTCCTCGGCCACGTTCCGCCGGGCGCCGCGCGCGGCCCGTACCTGGTGCGCGCCGCGGGGAGGGACGTCCGCCGGGCGACCGACGCGCTGGTGGCCCACGCGCGGGCCGGCGCCTACCGGCCCGCCGCGGTCGAAGCGCCGTTCGAGCGGCATGCCGTGCGCGGCCGCATCGACCGGGTGGACGTGGCGGAGGGGCCGGACGGGCGCAGGCACGTCCGCGTCGTCGACTACAAGACGGGCTTTGCGCCCTTCTCGCTCGCGCGGTTCCAGCACGGGCTCGACCTGGCCCTCGCCCTTTACCTGGACGCCGCCGTCGCCGCCTCCGGCGCGGAAGCCGGCGGCCTCTTCGTGCTCGGCGTGCGCGACCGCCTGCTGGCGGTGGAGGGGCCTGGCGGGGCGGGCGGCGACGAACCGCCGGCCATGCGCGGCCTGGCGCCGGCGGATCCGGACCTGGCGAGGCTGCACGAGGAGGCCCTGGACGGCCGCGTGACCGGGGTGCGGTGGAAGAAGCCGGCCCGCGGGGAGCCGCCCGCCCCGTACGCCGGGGCCCCCGTGGCGGGCGAGGGCGGCTTTCCCCTGCTGTTCCGGGCGCTGCGGCGCCGGGTGGAGCGGCAGCGGGCCCGGATCGCCTCCGGCGACGTGACCCCCGACCCATACCGGCTGGGGACGGACCTGGCCTGCGCCCGGTGCGAGTTGCTTGCGGTCTGCGGGTTCGACCGCTCCGCCGGCCATCGGCCGCGGGCGCTCACCGCGGAGCCCCGGCCGTGGGCCGCCCTCTGCGTGGAGGACGAGCGCGCACGCCCCGGGGAGACCGATGCCTGATCAGGGCCCGCGGGACGGGAGGGGGGCGAGGACACCGGTGCCGGAGTGGACCACGGAGCAGGCGGCGGCCATCGCCGCGCGCGACCCCCACATCGTCTGCGCGGCCGCGGCGGGATCCGGGAAGACGGCGGTGCTGGCCGAGCGCGTGGTCAGCCTGCTCTCCGACCCCGAGGGCCCCGCGTCCATCGACCAGCTGCTGGTCCTGACGTTCACCCGCTCGGCGGCGGCGGAGATGCGCCGCCGCATCGCGGCGCGCCTGCGCGAGCGCGCCGCGGAGCCCGGCGCGCCCGGCCCCTGGCTGCAGCGGCAGGCCAGCCTTCTGCCCCAGGCCGAGATCGGCACGATCCACGGGTTCTGCGACCGCATCCTCCGGCGCTGGTTCGGCCCGGCGGCCCTCGACCCCGAGTATCGCATCCTGGAGCCCTCGGAGGCGGCGGAACTCTTGGATGCCTGCCTCGACGACCTGCTGGAGGCCCGCTACGCGGGGCGCCAGCCCGGCGGGGCCGCGTGGGCCGACGCGGTGGAGCGCTACGGTGGGTCCCGGCTCGACGAGGACCTCCGCGGGCTGGTCCGCCGCCTCTACCACTACGCCCAGAGCCTGGAGGACCCCGCAGGGTGGCTGGAGGCCCAGGCGCGCCGGGCCGCCGCCCCCGACCTGGACGCCGCGGGCGCCGCGGCCGGCCGGGCGCTGCGCCGGCTGGCCGGCCGCGCGCGGCGCACCCGCCTCCTCGCCGAGCAGCCCGGGGGGCCCGGCGCCTACGGTCCGGCCCTGGAGGCCGACGAGGCCGTGATCCTGGGCCTGCACGACGCCCTGGACGAGGGCGGGTGGGACGCGCTGGCCCAGGCGCTGGGGGCCGCGGCGTTCCGCAGGCTGCCGGCCCTGGAGGACGAGGCCGAGCGCGTCCTCGCCGAACGGGTGCGGGACATGCGGGACCGGACGAAGGAGGAGCTCCGCAGGCTCGCGGCGGGACCGTTCGGGCGGTGCGCCGCGGCGCACCGCGCGGAGGCCCAGACCGTCGCCGGGCACCTCCGGCCCGTCGTCGACCTGGCCGCCGACCTCCGGCGGGCGTACGGGGCCGCCAAACGCGGCCAGAACGCCGTCGATTTCGACGATCTCGAGCACCGCACGCTGGCGCTCCTGCGAGACCCCGCCGTGGCGGCCGCGGCCTTCCGCGAGGTCCTCGTGGACGAGGCCCAGGACCTGAGCCCGGTGCAGGACGCCCTGCTTTCCGCCCTCTGCGGGCCCGCCCGCCTCTTCTGCGTGGGCGACGCCCGCCAGAGCATCTACGGGTTCCGGCTCGCCGAGCCCCGCCGGTTCCTGGCCCGCGCGGCAGCCGCGGCGGGCGGCGCGCCCGGCTCCGACGACGGGGCGGCGCGGCGGATCGCCCTGCCGCATAACTTCCGCTCGCGCCGGTCGGTGATCGGCGCCGTCAACCTGCTCTTCGGCGCCCTCCTCACCGCCCGGGGGTCCGACCTGCCGCCCGCGGAGGCGGGCGCCCTGCGGTACGCGGCGGCCCTGCCGGGGGACGATCCGCCGGTCGAACTGCACCTGTTGGAGGCGGGCGACGCCGAGGCCGACGAGGAAGGCCCGCCCGACGCGCCGCCCGCCGACGAGGCCGCGCCCACCCCCCTCGAGCGCGAGGCGGCCGCGGTGGCCGGCATCGTCGCGCGCTGGCTGCGGGAAGGGCGGGTGGTGGACGGGCGGGCGGCGCGCGCGCCGCGCCCCGGAGACATCGCCATCCTGCTGCGCGCGGCCGCCGGGGTCCAGGAGGCGTACGTCGACGCCGTCCGAGCGGCGGGCGTGCCCTGCGCCGCCCCGGCGGGCGGCGGCCACCTCGCGTCCGCCGAGGGCCGCGCTGTGCTCGCCTGGCTCCAGGTCCTGGACAACCCCCAACAGGACATCCCCCTCGCCGCCGTCCTGCGCGGCCCGCTGGGCGGCTTCACGGACGCCGACCTGGCGCGGTGGCGGCTGGAGGGCGGCGCCGGCGGCGACCTCTGGTCCTGCCTGCAGGCCGCGCGCCGCCGCGGGGAGGCCGCCGTGGCGGAATGGAGCGAGCGCCTGGACCGCTGGCGGACCCTGGCCCGGCGGGCCGCCTTCGGGCGGCTGCTGTCCGAGGCGTTGGAGGACAGCGGCTACGCCGCGCGTGTCGCGGGCCTGCCCGACGGCGCCCGGCGCCTGGCGACGTTGGATTGGCTGTCGGAGCGTTTCCGGCACGCCGAGGAGCAGCCCGGGATGGATGCCGCGCGGCTCGCGGACGCGCTCCGGCGCGGCGACGGCGCGGAGACGGCGTCCGAGGCCGCGGGCGCGGCGGGCGACGTGGTCCGCGTGCTCACCGTGCACGCGGCGAAGGGCCTGGAGTTCCCCTTCGTCGTCGTCGCCGGCCTGGGCCGGCGCATGTCGCTGCGGGACCGCCAGGGCGACGTCCTGGTGCACCGGGAGGCCGGCCTCGGGGCGCGGCTGGTCGACCTGGAACGGCGGGTCAAGTGGCCGACCCTGGGGCACGCGGCGGTGGCGGAGCGGATCGAGGCGGACGCCCGCGCCGAGGAGGCGCGGGTCCTCTACGTCGCCCTGACGCGCGCCCGCGAGCGCCTCGCGCTCGTCGGCCGCGTCCGACGCCTGGTGGAGCACGCGGCGGAGTGGCGGGCGGCGGCCGGCACCGAGCCCGACCTTGCCGAGGGGTCGTCCCCCCTCGAATGGTTCGCGCCGCTCCTCGCCCGCCACCCCGACGTGGAGGCGGCCCTGGCCGGGCTCGGCGGGGATGCGCCGCGGGCGGCGGGTCCCGGCGGCGGGCCGGACCACCGCTGGCTCGTGGTCGTGGGCGGCGATGCGGGCGGGGCCGCGACGGGCCCGGGGGGCGGCGGGGCGGAGCGCGATGGGGGGGCCGTCCGCCTGTCCGCCCCGGCGGGCCGCGACCGCGCGGTTGCGGACGCCGGGGACCCCGAGGAGGAGGCCTCGGTGCTTCGGCGCCTCGACGCGGAGGACGCGTGGCGGTATCCCTTCGCGGCGGCCACGCGCCTCGTGGCCAAGGCCACGGTGGGTGAACTGGCGGAACGCGTCGCGGGCGAGCCGGACGGGGACGAGGAGCCGGCGGAGCCGACGGACGAGCCGTCCGCCGCGGGCGGGCGCCGGCCCGCGGCCGGCTTCGACCGCCCGCGCTTCGCGGCGGGCCACGACCCGACGCCCTGGGAGGTGGGCAGCGCGGCGCACCTCGCATTGCGCCACCTGGACCTCCGCGGGCCCTGCGACCAGGGGGCCGTGTCCGCGTGCCTCCTCGCGCTGCAGGACCGCGAAATGCTGGAGCCGAACGCTGCACGGGCGGTCGACACCGCGGCGCTGGCCGCGTTCCTCCGGTCACCCCTCGGCGTGCGGCTGCGACGGGCGGCCGCGGCCGGCACCCTGCGGCGGGAGGTGCCGTTCTCGTTGCGCATAGATGCGCGGGACGCCGCCGGGGCGGACGGCCTGGGGGCGCGCGCGGCCGGAGAGTGGACGCTCGTGCAGGGTGTCGTGGACGCGCTGGCGCTGGAGCCGGACGGGATCGTCGTGGTCGACTTCAAGACCGACCACGTGGCGGGCGAGGCCGGCGTCGCGCCGCTGCTCGCGCGCTACGGGGCACAGGTCGGGCTCTACGCCAGGGCGGCCTCCGGGGCCTACGGGCGGCCGGTGCGGGAGGCGTGGCTGGCCTTCCTCGCGGCCGGGCTGCAGGTTCCGGTGCCGGTCCCGGGAGGCGGGCGGGGTCCCGGTCCGGGGTAGGGGGCCGGCTCGGTGGCCCGTGCTGCTCGCATGGACGGCGACACCCAGCCCGCCCCCGGAGGAGGAGCCGGTTCGTGGACCGGCAGCTGCCCGAAGGACGGAGGATCCTGCCCGGAACCCTGCCCCTGGAGGCGGGCCGCGACCTCGCGGAGGCCATGGTGGCCGGAATCGGCGCCTGGTGCGATCGGGAGACGGCCGGTCTGGCCGCGGGGTGGACGGAACACCATGACGCGGCCGAAATCGAGGCCCGCCGCGCGCAGGTGCGGGTCCGCGTGGGCGCGGCGGACCCCCGCCTGCCGGTCCGCGCCCTGGAGCTGCAAGCCTCCACGGCCGGGTCGTCGCTCGTGGCCCGCGCGGCGGGCGGCGTGGAGATCTACGCCGTCCGCTGGCCGGTGCTCGCCGGCGTCGACGGGGAGGGGCTGCTCCTGGTGCCGGAGGGGCCGCCCCGGGCCGACGTCGTCGCGCTGGGCGACGCCGGCTGGGCGCCGGAGGCGCTCTGCGGCCTCGCGGGCGAGCTCCCCGAGGAGGGTCGGTTCGCCCTCCACCTCGCGCAGCGGGGATGCCGCGTGGTCTGCCCGGTGGTCGTGGACCGCGGCCGGGACGGGACCGGCGGCATCCCGCGGCGCGAATACGTCTGGCGCATGGCGTTCGAGCTGGGGCGCCACATCATCGGCTACGAGGTCCAGCGCATCCTCGCGCTGGTGGACTTCTTCGAGTTCGAGGCGGAGACGGCCACGCCCATCGGCGTGATGGGCTATGGCGAGGGCGGGCTGCTGGCGCTGTATGCGGCGGCGCTGGATCCCCGCATCGCGGCCGCCGTCGTCAGCGGCCACTTCCGCAGCCGGGCCCAGGTGTGGCGCGAGCCCATCGACCGCGACGTCTGGGGCCTGCTGCGGATGGGCTGCGACGACGCCGGGCTGGCGGCGCTCGTGGCGCCGCGGGGCTTGGTGGTCGAGGCGGCGACCCAGCCACGGCCCGCCGGCGTGGCCCTCGGCGATCCCGACGGGCCGCCCACCGCCGAGGATGTCTGGGCGGAGTGCCAACGGGCCACGCGGGTCTACGGGGCGGCGCACAGCTCACGGTTGATCGTGGCGGATCCCGGCGAGGGCCGGGAGTCCGCGCCCGGGATGCCGGAGACCCTGGATGCCTTCCTGCGGCTGCTGGAGCCGGCTGCCCCGCCCCGCGTGCGCGGCCTTCCCGCCGGACCGGCCTGGGACGGCGCAGGCCCGGCCGAGGAGGCTGCCCCCTGGGCCCCGCCCGGCGGCACCCCGGGCCCCCTGCCCGACGCCGGGGCCCGGCGCGACCGGCAGTTCCGCCAGTTGGTCGACGCCGTCCAGGCGCTGCGCCGCGCCTCCGAGGCGGAACGGGACCGGTGGTGGTCGGGGGTGGACCGCTCGTCGCCCGAGGCGTGGGCGCGGGGCTGCGCGCACCACCGGGCCACGCTGGAGGAAGAGGTCATCGGCCGCTGCCCGCCCCCCGAGGGCCCGCTGCGCGCCCGCAGCCGGCTGGTCTACGACCGGCCGGGGTGGCGCGGATACGAGGTGGCCCTCGACCTCTGGCCCGAAGTCTTCGCCTCCGGCCTGCTCCTGCTGCCCGACGGTGCCGAGAACGGGCCCCCGCGACCGGTCGTGGTCTGCCAGCACGGCCTGGAGGGCCACGCCCGGGACACCGTCGAGGGGCCTCCCGACTCACCATACCGCGCGTTCGCTGCGCGCCTGGCGGAACGCGGCTTCGTGGTCTTCGCGCCCCAGAACCCGTACGTGGGCGGCGAGGGCTTCCGCCGCCTGCAGCGCAAGGCCCACCCGCTCGGCCTGTCGCTCTTCTCGTTCATCACGGCGCAGCACGCGCGGGCGCTGGAGTGGCTCGGCGGCCTCCCCTACGTCGACCCCGCCCGCATCGCCCTCTACGGCCTTTCCTACGGCGGCAAGACGGCCATGCGGGTTCCGGCGCTCCTCCCCGGGTACTGCCTGTCCATCTGTTCCGCCGACTTCAACGAGTGGGTGTATAAGTGCGCGGCGGAGGACCGGCGCTTCGGCTACCTCTACACCGGCGAGTACGACATGTACGAGTGGAATCTGGGAAACCGCTGCAACTACGCGGAGCTGGCCGGCCTGATCGCCCCCCGGCCCTTCATGGTCGAACGCGGCCACCGCGACGGGGTGGGACGCGACGAGTTCGTGGCCTTCGAGTACGCGAAGGTGCGGCGGCTCTACGCGGACCTCGGCATCCCGGAGAGCACCGCCATCGAGTTCTTTGACGGCGGGCATTGGATCCATGGCGAGGGTACCTTCGCGTTCCTGGAGCGCCATCTCGGGAATCCGCGCGCGGAGGGGTAGCGGGGACGCGGAAAGCGACGGGGCGCGCGCCCCGTCCCCTCCGGCTCGATCCCGCGCGGCAGGGCCCATGGACGGAACGGCCCCGAAGGCCCGGCCGCGCACCCGTCGAATCGGGGGAGCGGGGCGGCGGAGGCCCCTGCGGAAGGGGCGGTGGGCCGTGTTCGGGGTCGGCATCATCGGGGTGGGGCGCACGGCGAACGCCCACGCCCGCGCGGCCGCGGCGCAGCCGGACTGCGCCGTCGTGGCGGTGGCCGAGATCGACGAGCCGAGGGGCCGGGAGTTCGCCCAGGCCCGCGGCGGCATCCCTTGGCATTCCGACTTCCGGGACCTGTGCGCCCGGCCGGACGTGCACGCCGTCGTGATCACCGTGCCCAACTTCCTGCACGCGCCGGCCGCCCTCGCGGCCATCGCCGCCGGCAAGCACGTGCTCTGCGAAAAGCCCCTGGCGCTGACGGCCGCCGAGTGCACCGAGGTCGCCGTCGCGGCGCGGCGGGCCGGCGTCCGGGTTTCGGTCGGCCACCATTACCACCACACCGGCCCCACGCTGGCGGCGCGTGCGGCCCTGGCGTCCGCGGAGCTCGACCTGGGCCCCCCCGTGATGGCCATGGACGTGTGGCACAAGTCGTTCTACGATCCGCCGCGCCGCCCGCCGTGGTTCCTCGACGCCGCGAAGGGCGGCGGCATGTGGCCGATGAACGGCAGCCACATGGTCGACCGGCTGATGTTCACGACGGGGCAGCGGGTGGTCTCCGTCCGCGCCCGGATCGGCAACCCGTTCTGGGGTCTGGCGGCGACCGACGCGGCCCACGCCTTCCTGACGTTCGACAGGGGCTTCACGGCGGCGGTGGCGCACGCCGGCTGGCGGGACGGCGTGAACCGCTTCGAGACGGAATTCGTCTGTGCGCGGGGCTTCCTGCGCGTCACCGACCGCGAGGTCGCGGTCGGCCGGGGCCGGGCCTACGAGGCGCTGCCCGTGCCGGCGGTCGACACCTTCTCGTCCCAGTTCGCGGAGTTCCACGCCGCGTGCACCGCGGGCGGCCGGCTCTCCGCCCCGGCCGAATGGGGGGGCGAGGTGGTCGCCGTCCTGGAGGCCGCCGAGGAGTCCAGCCGCACCGGCGCGGAGGTGGCGGTGGCCGACGTGCTGCGGCGGGCCGGCGCCGGGGACTGAGGGGGGCACGGCCGGCGGGCCGGGGGGAGGGGGGCGCGGTGGACCAGGGCCGGGCGGGGCCGCTCCGACCGGCCCGTCGCGGTCGGCGACCGGCAGCCAGGACCGCGCGCCGCAGCCCGGCCCGCGCCCTGGGCGCAGTCGCCGCGGTCCTGGCTGCCGCGATCGCTCCCCTCCTGCCGGCCGCCCGCGCCGCGGCGGGTGGCCTCGCCGCCATGACCCTGTACGGCACGGTGACCACGACGGCGGGGGCACCCGTCACGGCCGGCACGGTGGCCGCCTTCGCCGGCGGGGTCCTCGTCGCGTCCCTGCACTACGCCTCGCCGCTCGGGGCCTTCGGCACCGCCCCCCCGGGTTCGGGCGCGGCGCCGCTGACGCTCCCCGGCGGCCCTGGGCTCTCCGGGACGGTCCTCTCGTTCACGGTGGACGGGATGGCCGCCAACGCGAGCATCGTGGCGTGCCCGGGAACGGCCGCGCGGGATGCGGAGGTGTCGTGGGTCGGCGGGGCCGACTGCCAGATCGCCCTCCTGCTCGGGGCGATGCCGCCCGCCGCGGCTCCGGCGGAGGCGTCGGCCGCATCCGCCCCCTTGCCGGCGAACGGAACCGCCACGGCCGGCGGCCCCGCCACGCCGGTGCCCGACACGTCCGCCACCGCCGCCGGCGGCACCGGCTCCGTGGCCGTGGCCCTCTACGGCAGCGACCCGGCCGGCCCGACGCCGGCGGGCCCGGCGTCCGGACCGTTCTTCGGCGTCAGCCTCGCACCGCTCTCGACGTTCTCGACGGTGGCGGTCGCCGAGTGCGGCCTCGCCGCCGGCAGCACCCTCCTGTGGTGGGATTCGGGCGGCTGGACCCCGGTGTCGCCCCAGACGGCGCAGGCGGGGGCCGCCACGGCCTGCATCCGGGCCGACCTCGACCGGACGACATCGTCGCCCACCCTGGCGCAGTTGGGCGGGGCGCTGTTCGCGGTGGACGAGACGGGGAGCGCGGGCACCCCGCCGCAGGTCGCGGCGGTGGATCCCGCGACGGGTCCGGCGGCCGGGGGCATCCCGGTCGACATCCGGGGGGCCGGGTTCAGCGTGGCGCGGGCGGTATACTTCGGCACCGCGCAGGCGCCGTTTTCCATCGTCTCCGACAGCGAGATCACCGCCGCGGAGCCGGCGGGCGCAGGGCAGGTCGCCGTCACCGTCGCGGGCACGGGCGGGACGAGCGCCCCCGGGGCCCGCGACCTGTTCCGGTACGCCCCGGCGGCACCCTCCGTCGGCGCCGTGGGCGGGCTGCTCGGCACCCCGGACGGCACGTTCGTGATGGCCGTCCCGGCCGGGTCGACGGCCGGCGGGGGCAGCCTGAAGGTCGCCGAAGCGGCCGCGCCCGCCGGCGGCCTGCCGGCGGGTATGGCCGCGGCCAGCCCCGGGTTCACCCTGAGCGGCGCGGCCCTGGCGTCGGCCGTTCCGGCCACGATCCGCTACACGGCCTCCGCCCTCGGCGGACGGTCCCCGCGGCGCCTCTCCGTGTATGCGCGGGGGCCCGGCCGCACCTGGGCCTTCCTGCCCACCGCCGTGAACGCCGGGGACGGGACGGTGTGGGCCGATGTCCCGGGGCCCACCACGCTCGTGGTGCTGGCCGCGACGCTGACCTGGCCCGACGTCGCCTCCGGCACTTGGGCGGCGGGCGGCATCGACGCCCTGGCGGCCACCGGCTCGCTCCGGGGCTTCCCGGACGGCACGTTCCGACCGGACGCCCCCGTGACCCGCGCCCAGTTCGTGGCGATGCTCGCCCGCGTCCTGCGCCTGGCGGCGCCGCCGAACGGCGCCCCCGCGCCGTTCACCGACGTGCCCGCCGGGGCGTGGTATGCGCGGTACGTGGCCGCGGCATGGGCCGCCGGCTGGATCCAGGGGGTCTCCCCGACCGCCTTCGCGCCGGGGTCCCCCGTGTCCCGGGAGGAGATGGCGGTCCTCGTGGCACGCGCGCTGGGCCTCGGGGGCACTGCGGCGTTGCCCTGGACCGACGCCGCCGACGTCGCCCCGTGGGCCGTGGCGGGCGTGCGGGCGGCCTCCGCCGCCGGCTACCTCCGGGGCTATCCCGACGGCACCTTCCGGCCCGCCGCCGACGCCACCCGCGCCGAAGCCGCGGCCCTGCTTGCGCGCGTGCTCGCCCGCGAGGCCCCGTGACGGGCCCGCGGCTACATCGGCCGCAGCGGGTACATCTCCATCTCGGAGACGACGACGCGGCCGGGCAGCGTGGCCACGAACTCCACCGCGGCCGCCACGTCATCGGGCTGCAGCGCCTCGGCGAGGTCCTCCGGGCTCGGCGGAACCGGGCGCTGCAGGACGAGGGGCGTGTTGACCACCCCCGGGTACAGGACGGTCGCGCGGATGCCCCGGCGCTCCTCCTCGAACCGCACCGCACCCGCGAGGCCCACCACGCCGTGCTTCGCCGCCTGGTAGGCGGCGCCCGAACCGTCGGCCCGCCGGGCGCTGCGGGAGGTGACGTAGACGAACAACCCGGCGCCCTGCGCCCGGAACAGTGGGAGGGCCGCCTGGGTGCAGTGGTAGGCGGCATCCAGGTTGACGGCGAGCATCCGCCGCCAGTCGGCGGGGTCGAGGCGGTCCAGCGCCCGCTCGCGCACGTTCAGGCCCGCGTTGACCACGAAGACGTCCAGGCGCCCGAGGCGCTTTTCCGCCTCGGCCACGAACGCCTCGACCTGCGCCCGCACGGTGGCGTCGCCGGCCACGGCGACCGTCCGTTCCCGGGACGGGCGGTGCTCGTCGAGGAGCGCCTCCAGGCGCTCCCCGCGGCGGGCCAGGACCGCCACGGCGGCGCCGCGGTCCAGGAACCGCGCGGCCACCGCCCGGCCGATGCCGCTGCTCCCACCGCTCACGGCCACGGCGAGACCGGCCGCGGAGCGGGACCCCGCGGGTAGGGGAAGGGCGGGCACGCTCCCGTGGGGAACCGGGGCGGGTCCTTCCGCGGGCGCAGGCACGGCGCCGGTCGCCTCCATCCGGGGGGCCCTTCCGGACAGCCGGCCGCGGTTCCTCCCGCCCCGGTGCCCGAAGGGGCCGGCCCGCCTCCGCCAGGGACGCCCCGGCCCGCGGCGAATCCGGCGGCGGACGGCGGGAAGGGCCGCCGCCCTGCCGCCCCGGAATTCGGTACCATGCCCTGGCTGGCCGGCCCGTCCCGGGCGGACCCGCCGGCGCGGGGGAAGGAGGCTCCGGCGGTGGATCTCCCCTGGCCCCCCCGGTCCGCGGACGACGCATGGGCCCTCCTCGAGGCCCAGCGCGGCATGAGCGACGGCGAAGCCGTGGACATCTGGACGCACCAGGTCCAGACCGCCGACGCCCTTCGGCAGGAGGGCGCCGACGACGAGATGGTGGTCGCGGGGCTCCTTCACGACATCGGCGACGGCCGCGTCTCCCCCGCCGCGCACGGCCCGTGGGGCGGCGCCCTGGTGCGCGACCTGCTCGGCGAACGCGTCGCGTGGCTGATCGCCACGCACACGGAGGCCAAGCGCTACGCCTGTACCACAGATCCCGCCTACTGGGACGGGTTGTCCCCCGTCTCGCGCCGCACCCTGGAGGCGCAGGGCGGGCGCATGTCGGCCGCGGAGGCGGAGCGCTTCCGGAGCCACCGCTGGTTTCCGGACGCCATGCGCATGCGCCGGTGCGACGACGCGGGCAAGGACCCGGACGCGCCGCCGGCCGACACGGCGCCGCTGCGCCAGGCCCTCCGTCGCGTCGCGGGCGCGGAACTGCAGCGTCGGCGGTCGGCGGGCGCGTCCGCACCCGCCGACCGCCCGGCCTTCAGCGACCGGCGCCGGTAGGCGGAGCGGCGCCGGTCGCCCACAGGTCCCCGGGGGTCCCGATCGAAAGGCCGCGACGCCGCCCCCCAGCGAGGAGGCTCGCCGATGGCCAACCGCGCCGCCATCGCTGGCGTCGCCGTGACGCCGGTCGCCGTCCCCGACCCCCCCCTGCTCAACGCCGCCGGGTGCCACGAGCCGTTCGCCCTGCGCTGCATCGTCGAGATCGAGGACGGGGCCGGGCGCGTGGGCCTCGGGGAGGCCTATGGCGACGACGCGACGCGCCAGGCGCTGGAGGCGGCGGCGCCGGCCCTGCGGGGGGCCGACCCGTGGAACCTGGCGTCGATCTGGGCCGCGGTGGCGGGAGCCTCCGGCGGCACGGGCGGGAAGACCCCGGCGCCGGACGGTGCGGAGGGCGCTGCCCTCAACGCCCCCGGCGCCGTGCGCTCCAGGGCGGCCAACGCCTACGCCGCCCTGGAGGTGGCCTGCCTCGACCTGCAGGGGCGGCAGGCGGACGTGCCCGTCGCCGAGCTCCTGGGCGGCCGCCACCGGCCGGCCGTCGAGTTTTCCGCCTACCTCTTCTACAAATTCGGGCGGCACGCGCCGCGAGATCCCGCGGCGCAGGGCGCGCCGCCGCCGGCGGACCCGTGGGGCGAGGCCCTCGATCCCGCCGGCATCGTGGCCCAGGCGCGCCGCATGGCGGAGCGCCACGGATTCGGCACCTTCAAACTGAAAGGCGGGGTCTTCCCACCCGAGGAGGAGGCCGCAGCCGTGGAGGCCCTGCGGGATGCGTTCCCGCGGGCGCCGCTGCGCCTGGACCCCAACGCCGTGTGGAGCGTTCCCACCGCGGTCCGGATCGGGGCGGCGCTGCGGGAGTCGGGCGGCCTGGAGTACTACGAGGACCCCACGGCGGGCATGGAGGGCATGGCCGAGGCGCGGCGCGCCTCGGGACTGCCCTGCGCCACCAACATGTGCGTCACGTCCTTCGGCGATCTGCCCAGAGCCGTGGCGCTGCGCCCCGTCGATTTCATCCTCAGCGACCACCACTTCTGGGGCGGGCTCCGGGCCACCGTGCGGCTGTCGGCCTTCTGCCGCGACTTCGGCCTGGGCGTTTCCATGCACAGCAACACGCACCTGGGCGTGTCGCTCGCCGCGATGGTCCACGTCGCGGCGGCCATGCCCCACCTGACGGCCGCCTGCGACACGCACTACCCATGGCAGGAGGGCCACGACGTCATCGCCGAGGCCTGGCGGTTCGAGGAGGGCCGGCTGCGGGTGCCGGAGGGGCCCGGGCTCGGCGTGACACTGGACCGCCGCCGCCTGGCCGCCATGCACGAGGCTTGGCAGCGCTGCGGCATCCGGCGGCGGAACGACCGGGATGAGATGCGGCGGCACGTGCCGGGGTGGGAGTATCGGAACCCGAGGTGGTAGGCGCCGGCCGGCGGGCGTCCCACCCCGCGGGTCCGTGCCGGGCCTCACGCGCGCGAGGCGAGCAGGGCGTTCCAGGCCGCTTCGAGGTGCGGCAATCGCGCCTTCCAGCGCATGGTGCAGCCGAGGGCCTCGCCCAGCTCTGCCAGCGCTCGGGCGACGTCGCGCCGGCAGAGCCGCAGCTCGGCCGGAATCAGGCGCGCCTCCTGCATGGCGTCAAGGACGAACCGGGAAGGCTGGAGCCGCTCGCGCGCGGGGTACACGTCCATGTGCACGATCAGGCCGCTGCCATCGTCGACAGCCAGGCCCAGCCACGACGCCTCCAGGCGTGCCCCGGCGGCGCCGATCCCGAACGGGGCCGAACGGAGGTCGAGCTGCCACACGCCGGCGCGCGGCCCTGTCCGCGCGGCAAGCCGCCGCGCACGCACGCGATCGAAGCCCGCGTCGATCGGCAGGACGGGGCGCGGCTCGACCTCGTCGAGGCCGGCCCGCCAGGCGCCGGCGGGGTCACGCGTGACGACGACGACGCGCCGGAGGTTGGCGGAGGACGCGGCGGCCTCGTCCAACAGGGGCCGCCAGGCCGGGGTCCGGCTGAATGCCGTGGTCGCGGCGAGCACCGTGGACAGGTGGCGCGCCTCCGCCCGCGTGAGCCGCCAGGGCATGTAACCGGGACGGGTGCTGCGGAAGGTCGGCCAGGCGGTGGCGCCGCGCAAGTGCAGGCCCAGGGTCTTGAACACCTCGCGCTCCTCGCGCAGCACGCCGTCCCTCGGGCCGAACGTGCATTGCAGCACGGGGGCGATGCTCAACGCCGCGAGGCCATCCTGCGGCGAATCTGCCGACGCGTTGGCCCGGCCATGGGCCCAGAGCCCCTCCGGCCCGCGAAAGACAAGCAGGCCGAAGACCTGGCCGTTCGCGCCCAGGACGCTCGCATACCCGACCTCGCCGGTCTCGGGATCCCGCACGCCGATGACGGGGGTATCCCCGAGGCCCGTCCACGGCGCGGCATCGTGGAAGAGCAGGGCCGCGTGCAGGAGGTCGCGCCAGTCTTCGAGGGCCGGCGGATCCTCGGCGGGCGTCGGCGCGGGCATGGTACCCCTCCCGTCCGGGGCCGTCCCTTCTCCGCCCTACCGGCCGGAGACCTGCCGCGCCCTCCGTTTCAGACGGCCGGGCGGGGTCGATCCAGGCAGCCTGGCCAGGGCGTGCGGAGCCGAGTAGGCTGATGGTGGGAGGCCGAACCCGCATGGCCCCGCCCGACTCCGGGACCCTTTCGCTCGGCGTCCTCGGTTGCGGCAACTTCGGCCGCGGCCTGGCCGCGGCCTTCGCCCGGACGCCCCGCGTGCGGGTCGTGGCCTGTGCCGACACGAACCCCGAGGCTGCGGCCGCCTGCGCCTCGGCCATCCCGGGAGCCCGCTCGGCGGCGCCGGAGGCCCTCCTGGCCGCGGCCGACGTGGAGGCGGTGGCCATCGCCACCCCCAACGCCGCCCATCGAGAGTGCGCCCTGGCCGCCCTCGCCGCCGGCAAGCACGTCTGGTGCGAGAAGCCGATGGCGCTCTCCGTCGAGGACTGCGACGCGATGCTGGAGGCGGCCCGCCGCGCAGGGCCCGCGGTCCGCTTCACCGTCGGCCACATGCAGCGGCATTTCCCGCTCCTGGCCGCCGTGCGCGAGGCGGTCGCCGCCGGCGCGGTGGGACGGCCGGCGATGGTCACCCTCACCCGGCGCGAATACCTCAAGCGCGCGCCGGGGTGGTTGCGGCGCCGCGCCGTGGTCGGCGGGCTGCAGTTCCAGTCGAGCGTGCACGAATTCGACTGGTTGCGCTCCGCGTTCGGCGAGGTGGCGGCCGTGCGCGCCGTGGGGGTGCCGGCGCCCCTGCAGGCCGGCCTCGACTTCCCGGACGGCGTGATCGTGCAGCTGGAGTTCGCCTCGGGCTGCGTCGGGGCGCTGGCCGCCTGCATGACGGACTTCGCCGCCGCCTATCGGGGCGAGATCAACGGGGCGGAGGGGTCGCTGCACTTCGATCTGCTCACGGGCCGGTACCGGCTGGCCCGTCCGGACGGTGGCCCGCGGGAGGTGGCCGTGCCGGCGGGGGCGCTCCGCGAGGGCGGTGGGGCCGGGGCGGCGCGGGCACGGGGGGATTTCGTCGCCTGGGTCCTGGACGGGACGGCGCCGGCCGTGACCGCCCGCGACGGGCGCCAGGCGGTGGCGATCGCCTGCGCGGTGACCGAGTCGCTGGCCACCGGCCGCCCGGTGGCGGTGGCCCGGTGACCGGGTCTCAGCCGCCGGGGACCTCCACCGGCTGCCGGCGGTAGACGTACGGCGGCTCCAGCAGGCGCCGCTGATTCTCCGTCAGTCGCGCGAGCAGCGCCGGCGCCGGCAGCCGGTGGCCCCACGCCATGTGCCCCGGGCAGTACTTGTAGAGGAGCGAGCGGCGCTCGTGGTCCGCGGTCCAGGGAAGCGTGCCATGGCGCAGCGCCTCGGTGAAGATCAGGGCGGATCCGGCCGGCTGCGGGACCTGACGGAGGAGCGACTCGGGCGCGAAGCCGCCCGGGTGCGGCGGCTCGCGCCAGTTCTGCCGGTGGCTGCCGGGAATGCAGCAGAAACCCCCGGCCCCGGGCGGGACGTCCTGAAGCGCCCAGGACACGACGATGAGGCCGTTGTACATGCGGCCGCCGCGCACCACGTAGTACTGCGACGGGTCGAAGGGCGTTCCGCCACCGTGGAGCTGCAGCCCCGCGCGGTTGCGGCGCATGTAGATGCCGTACTCGTGGTCCAGCCGGAACGCCGGACCGATGAGTTCGTGCAGGTAAGGCACGAGGCGCGGGTGGTCCATCAGCCGGCGGAAGAGCGGCTCCTCCCAGTCCAGGAAGCCGCCGAAGCGGGGGCTCCCGTCATCCTCGGCCGGCACCGGCAGGTGCCGCGCGTCGATGGCCGCGTTCGCGGCGTCCCGTTCTTCGGGCGAGAGGACCCCCTCGACCAGCAGGTATCCCTCGAGGTCGAACCGGTACCGCTCCCAGTCGTCCACGGTCCCGCCCCTCCATCGCTCAGCGCCAGCGCAGCACGGCGCGCCGCAGGTCGTGCGCCCCGTCCGGCCGGCTGCACTCGAAGTAGAGCCACAGCCCGTCGGCGGCGGGCAGCACGTCCGCGTAGCGGACGCTGCCCGTGCGCCCCCGCGACACCACGGCGGGGCCGTCCGGCGTGACGCTCCGCCACGCGGCCAGATCGGCCGACACCGCCACGCCCAGCCGCTCCTCGTAGTTCTCCTCCACGCTGGCGCTTCCGTCGTACAGCCCGATCCAGAGCGGGCCGGCCGGCACGACCGCGCCGAGTCTGGCCTGGTAGCGGTCCCATCCGGCGCCCGGATCGAGGGACCGCCCGCGCCACTCCCAGCGCCGTCCGTCACGGCTGGAGGCGAGGCCGGTGAAGCAGCGCACCAGCCCGGTATTGTAGGCGTCGTGGGTCCCGTGCAGGGAGGCCGGGTCCGCCGCGGCGCCGACCCGCTCGGCGCACGACAGCAGGAGCAGGGCCTCCCCCGCCCGGCCCCGGACGACCACGGGGTCCTTGACCCCTTCAGCGCCGATGTCGGAGGCCGTCAGCACGGGGCTGCGCTCGCCGCGCGGCAGGTCCTCCACGCGGCCCGCGCGGAGCGCGTCGATGCGCCAGCGACCGTCGGCGGGGTCCACGAAGGACACGAGCCAGATCCACCCGGCGCCGCCGGGGTCGGGCAGCAACGCGGTGCGCTCGATGGACGAGGTGCCCAGCGCGCCCTTCTCCAGCACCGCGACGTCGTCGAAGCGCAGCCCGTCGACGCTCGCCGCGATGGCCGTCCGGTAGCCGCGGTCGGGACCGGCGCCGCGCGGGCGCCGACGCCGGTACGTCAGCAGCACACGGTCGCCGTCCCGCAGGACGGAGGGCGCACCGACCCAATACCCGGAGCCCGGGGCCTCGGGATGCAGGACCACCTCGGCCGCGTCGGGGTCGAACGGCGGCCACACGACGGCGTCGGCCTCCCTCCCCCGCCTCCGCGGCGGGCACGCGCGCGGCAGCGGCCGGACCCGGCCTTACTCCTCGAACAGTTCCAGCGTGTTGCCGTCCGGGTCCGGGAAGAAGGCCACGCGGATGCCCGAGCCCGTGCGCGGACCCGGCTCGCTGCGGAACGCGACCCCCAGACCCTTGAGCCGCGCCACCTCGGCATCGATGTCCGCGACGCCGAAGGCCAGGTGGTTCCAGCCCAGCGTCCGGTTGTCGGTGCGCGGCGGCGCGCCCTGCGCGCCCTCGGCGTGGTGGAACAGCTCGACCCGGCCGCCGCCCGGCACCTCCACGAAGACGATGCGCGTGGGGCCGGCGGGCCCGCGCAGCCAGCGGCCCGGGCGAAAGCCCATCGTCTCGGTGTAGAAGGCGAGGGAGCGGTCGAGATCGCTCACCGTCAGCGCGACATGGTGGATGCCGGTCACGCGGGAACCTCCCCGGGGTCGGCTGCGCATCCCTCGGAGGGACCCCCCGCGTGCTTTCGCACCCCCGGACGCGGTTCCCCCTGCGGATGCTCCTGCGTGGGCGCCGGGGACCGGGAAGCCACCCCGGCGCTGGTCCGCCGCAAGGCGGCGTCCGAGCCGGCGCCCCCGTCCATGCCCTCGCCCGTGGCCGGCGAAGCGTCGCGAGCTCCGGCCATCGGGCGATCACGGCCGGGGGATCGCGTCGCCATGCGCTCGTCGGGGGGCGACGACCGCCGTGCCCGAGCGCGCCAAGCCTCGGTTGAGGTGGAGCCCACGGGCTTTCCTCACGCGTGGCGGCGTCAGACGAGACGGACCTTGCGGGCTCGCCCCCGGTTGAATGCGGCCATGGGAACAACGCGGAGCCCCCGCAGTTGCCCTCGACCCTCGCCGCGCTGGAAGCCGTGGCACGGGCCTCTCCACCGGACCTCGTGATCAGGTGCGGCAGGCCGCTGATGCCGCTCCATCCCTCCGCCGCGCGGCCCCCCGTCACAGCCGCACGCCCGCCCGGGCGGCCCACCGGACGGCGAAGGCACGCACGCCGCGGAAGAAGGCGGGGTCGCGGCGACCGGCGAGGTCTTGCTCCATGGCCAGCGCGGCCCAGGCGTGGAACGCGGCGAGCCTCCGGTCGTCCACCGCCGTCCCCGCCTCCCCGTACCCCTCCCGCCACCCGACCTCGAAGCGCATCAGGGCAGCCGCGACCAGCGGGGACACGAACCCGGGCCTCCGCGCGTCGAGCCGGAGGATCGTGAAGGTGCGCGCCAGGTCCGCCCGCGGGTCCCCGCCGCCGCCCTTGTCCCAATCGATCACTCCGGTGATGTGCACGCCGTCCGTCAGCACGTTCAGCGGGTGGTAGTCGAGGTGGATCAGGGCGTCCGTCCGGAGTCCCAGGGCGCGCAGCCGGTCGCGGACGGGCTCGGCCGCCGGGCCGCCGGCGTCGAGCCACGCCGTGGCATGGCCGGCCGGGGCCGCCAGCGCGTGGAGTCGCGCCTGGACGATGCCGAACAGGCGCCCGAGGCGCCGCGCGTCCGGCGGCCGGGCGGCCAGCGCATCCAGGATGGGTTCGCCGGGACACCAGTCGAGCAGGAGCACGGGTCGGTCTCCGAACCGGCCGCGGACCCGAACGCCCGGCACGGGCATGCCGCCCGCAGCGGCCGCGCGGGCCGACGCCGTCTCCCGATCGCACCGGGCGTCGGCGCGGGGGCCGAGCACCCGGAGCACGTAGGGCCGGCCCTCGATCTGCACGCGCCACATGAGGGTGTCGGCGCCGCCGAGCAGGGGTTGCAGCGCCTCCGGCACGGGCAGCCCCAGGGCCGAGAGCACATGCACCGGATCCGGCGGGTCGGTCGCCGCGCGGCCGGCGGGATCCGGGGAGCCACCCATCGCCTCCGTCACCTCGGCAGGTGGCGGGCGGCCGCCACCGTATTGCGCTGCGGAGCCCTTGGTGCACACGGCCGGACGCGCGGGGGGCACCCGGCTCCCGCGGCCCCATGCTAGCAGGACGGCCGGCGCCGGGCCGGCGGGAGGCTTGGCGACGTGGGATGGACCCCGACGGAACTGCGCGACCACCTGCAGCGCGGGGCGCTGCTCTCGTTCCCGGTCACCCCGTTCACCGCGGCCGGGGAGTTGGACCTGCCGGCGTTCCGGCGGCACCTCGGCTTCCTGCTCGAACACCGGCCGGGCGGCCTGTTCGTCTGCGGCGGCACGGGCGAGTTCGTCTCCTTGTCCTTCGCCGAGTGGCGCGCCGCGGTGGCGGCCGCGGTGGACGAGGTCGGCGGCAGCGTTCCCGTGGTGGCGGGCTGCGGCTACGGCGCCGCGATGGCGCGCGAGTTCGTCGCAGCGGCGGAGGCCGCCGGCTGCGACGGCGTCCTCATCCTGCCGCCGTACCTGACGCTGGCGGAGCAGGAGGGCCTGTACGCGCACTACGCGGCCGTCCTGGAGGGCGCGCGCATCGCGGCCGTGCTGTACCAGAGGGACAATGCCGTCTTCGCTCCGTCCACGGTGGCGCGGCTGGCCGAACTGCCCCAGGTCGCCGCGTTCAAGGACGGGCTCGGCGACCTCGAACGCCTGCAGCGGATCGCCCTGGCCACCGATGGGCGCCTGCCGATCCTCAACGGACTGCCGACCGCCGAGATCAGCCAGCCGGCCCTGGGGGCGGCCGGCGCCGCGTCGTACTCCTCGGCCGTCTTCAACTTCGTGCCGGATGTCGCCGAGCGCTTCTACCGGGCGTGGCGCGGCGACGACCAGGCCGAGGTGAAGCGCCTGCTGGCGAACTTCTATCGGCCCTTCTGCGCCATCCGCGAGCGGCGGCGCGGCTACGCGGTGTCCCTGGTCAAGGCGGGTACCACCCTGATCGGGCGACCGTGCGGGCCGGTCCGGGCACCCCTGGTCGAACCCGATCCGCCGGACCTGGCGGAGTTGGCGGCCCTGCTGCGGGCCAACGGCGTGCAGGTGCGGGCCGGTTGACGAGGCCGCTGCGGCGTGGCACCGGCCCGCGTCGAAGGGCGGTGGTGGGAAACCGCTGGCCCCGGCCGGGCGCCCTCACCGGACAGGAGGCTCCTCCCCGGGCCCCGCGGTCCGGGCAGCCGCCCCGAACACCGCCTCCGCGGCACGCCGTTCGGGCTCGGTGAAGGCGCAAACCAGAACGGTCCGCGGAGCGTCGCCGGCCGCCTCCGCCCGGGTGAGCCCCTCCGCGATGCGCCGGCAGGCCTCGTCCGGCGCGAGGCCCACCACGCCCGCCCCCAGCAAGGGCAGGGCCACCGAGGCGCAGCGGAGCTCCCGGGCGAGACGGAACGCGGCGGCAACCCCGTCCCGCACCTGCTCCGGGGTGGCGCGGCGGCCGCCCGCCCGGTAGTCGATCGTGGGCACGTGCAGCACGGAGCGAAACGGCAGCCGCCCGGCGGAGGTCGCCACGGCCGAGCCCAGCGGGCAGAAGCCGACGGCCGCGGAGGCCCGGGCGAACTCCGGGCCGGCGGCGGCGGCGATCGCGGCGGCCACGCCCCCGCCGTGGCGCAGTTCCGTGTTCGCGGCGTTGACGATGGCCTGGGCGGGGGCATCCAGCACGCTTCCCGCGAACACCCGCACGTCCATCCGCGTCGTCCCCTTCCGGCCGCGGAGCACCGCCCCGCCCGGCCCGAGGCACACCGCGACCATGACCGCTCCCGGCCCCGACGGCGGACCCTGCCTGGATGCTTCTGGGCACCCCTTCGCGGCCGGGGGTTCCCTACCTGTCCGTCGGCCGCCAGACCCCGGGGGCCGCGGCCGGCCGCCGCGCGGGGGACCCGACCCTGCGGCGCGGCTGCCGGAGCCGCGGCCGGGAGGGATCCCGTGTCCTCGGACGCGCAACGGTTCTTCCGGGAGACGCCGGCGGGTAGAGCGCTCGCTCCAGTGCGCCGCATCCCGCCCGTCCCCGGCAAGGCACGGCGCCTGTCCACCGGAGGGACGGCGGCCGCCCGCCGTGCCGCGGTCGGCTCGGGAGTCGGGGTCACGCCCCACAGCGCGCGGGCGAGGGCGCACCGGCCACCGCCGCCCGCTCCCCTCAGGCCGCCGACCCTGGCGGCGTCCCGAGCACCCCTCCCAGGGTGCGGGCGCCTGAGGCTGCGGCGGCGTTCCAGCGCTGCAGGATCCCGCGCGCGGCTCGCTCCCCCGGACCGTCGAGGTGGGTCACCAGCCAGGAGCGATCGATCCAGTGCACGGTGCCCGCCGCGTGCAGGTCGGTGAGGATGACGAGCGCAAAGGCCGCCAGCAGGCCGAGTTCCACCGCCGAGACCGCGAGGCCCAGGGCGGCGCCCCCGAGCCGGTTGGCGCCCCCCAGGACGGGGACCCGTTGGATGGCGCGGGTCGCGGACCACGCGGCGGCGGCGATGAGGCGGGCCACGAGCCCATAGATCGCGATGAACGCGATGACCCGGAAGGCGTCGGCGGTGGCGGCGGCCGCCTGCGCCGGGCCCAGCGCCAGGTGCCGGCCGGCTGCGAGCCGCTCCAGCCAGGCGGCGACCGACGGCACCCACCCCGCCACCCAGGGCTGGCGGGTCACGAGCGGAGCCCCCTTCCAAGCCACGACCGCCGCCACGATGCGGCCGCCCAGGGCGGCCACCGTCGCGACCAGGCCGGCGCGGTAGCCGGAGCCGAGGTCGATGAGCAGCAGGACTACCAGGATCAGGTCGAGCCCGTGGACGCGGATCGCGTGCCAGCCAACCCAGCGCACGGCGGGCATCCCCTCCCGACCGCATGGACCGCGGAGCCACAGGGCCGGGCCGGCCGACGGCATCCCGCCCCAGCGACGCCGGGACCGCGGCCCGACGCGCGGGGCGGTCGCCGCCGCCCCCTGCGGAGAGATTCGCCGCGGGCCCTGGCGATATTGGGGGCGCCGGGAGGGCGCCCACGCCGCGGACCGGCAGACGGCGCCCGCCGCCCTGGGCTCGGGCGGCCGCGAACGTCCGCGAAGGGCTCCGCCCCGTCCGCGCGCGCCCCCTGCGGATCCCCCGCCTGGGCGGCCGCCGTCCCCGGCATCGCGGTGCTGTCGGTATGGCTCCGCCTCGCGTCGAGGGAAGCCCCCGCCTCGTCGAGCAGCACCAGGTCCGCGTGACCACGCGCGCGTGGCTCGGGCGGGGACGGCTCGAGCCGTGGGCGGCACGGGGCGCTGGCTCCGGCCGAGGGGAGGTGCCGGCGGCACGGGGTCGGCCCCTGCCGTCGCGGCGGACCCTCCCGACGGCCCTGCCTCGACTCGGCGCCTGGACCGTCCGCCCCGTGATCCCCCTCGACGGCCCGAGGTCCGGACCGTGCGGACGGGCCTCGCCGCTCGGGCGGCGCGTCCCGCGTGACCTCGCCTGCCGTGGAGAAGCATCCCCGGACCCGGCGCACCGGCGCCCCGTTGCTGCCGCTGATAAGAACAAAAGTTCCCAATGGCTCCATCGGCGCGGCTGGGAAGACCCCCCTCAAAGGCTACATACCAGCATTATGGCATCTATTGCCAAACGCACGCCCGTGCGCTATGCTGGGGCCGTCCCGTTCGACTCCCCACCGGCAGGTGATGGCGCTTGGAGAACCTGGCCCCCCGCCACGTCAAGGACCTCGTCACCGGCGCCACGGTGGCGTCAAAGTCGCAAGGGAGCCAGGCGGAGCCAGGCGGGGCGGGGGGCCACTGGCGGAACGGCGGCGAGTGTGATATGGGAGGGGCGTGGGACACGCCGACGAGCCGAGCGCGGACGGGGTCGCGGTGCGTCGGGACTGGCGGGCGGGCCTCGTGGTACGGCTGCTGCGGAGCGGGGAAGAGGCGCCGTGGCGGGAGCGGATGGCGGC
>JAJYVV010000011.1 GCA_021791815.1 Bacillota bacterium
GCCACAACCCTTTCCAGGGATACTGTAGCCGGCGGCGCGACCCGGGGTTCCGGCCGCCGACTGCGGGGACCGGGAGCGTCCCCCGGGGCCGGCAGGCCCGGAGAGGGTGCCCGCGGGGCGGGTCCCTCGCGCTCGACAAGGGCCCGCGAGGAGCGATGGGATTGGCAGCGGCCGGCAGGACGGAACTGTGCGTGATCATCGGGTCGGGCTGCGCGGGGCTCACGGCGGCCGTGTACGCCGCGCGGGGCCGGCTCGAGCCGCTCGTGATCGAGGGCACCGAGCCGGGCGGCCAGCTCTCGCTGACCAGCACCGTGGAGAACTTCCCGGGCTTTCCGGACGGCATCGGGGGGTACGACCTCATCGAGGCCATCCGGAAGCAGGCGGAGCGCTTCGGCGCCCGCATGCACCCGGGCGTCGTGTCCCGCGCGCACCTCGACCGGCACCCCTTCGAACTGCAACTGGACGGTGAGGACGAGCCTGTGGCGGCCCACTGCGTGATCGTCGCTTCCGGAGCCCGGGCCCGGACCCTCGACCTGCCCGGGGAGAAGGAACTGTGGGGACGGGGCCTGTCCTCGTGCGCCACCTGCGACGGCGCCTTCTTCAAGGAGAGGCGCGTGGTCGTGATCGGCGGCGGGGACAGCGCCATGGAGGACGCCCTCTACCTGACCAAGTTCGCTTCGGAGGTCCACGTCGTCCACCGGCGCGACCGGCTCCGGGCGAGCCGCATCATGCAGGACCGCGCCCAGAGCCACCCCAAGATCCGCTTCCACTGGAACCGACAGCCGGTGGAGATCCTCCGCGGCGAGGGCGGCCGCCTGCAGGGCCTCCGCGCGCGGTCGACGGCCGGCGAAGCCGCGGTGGAGGACATCGAGTGCGACGGGGTCTTCTACGCCATCGGCCACATCCCCAACACCGACATGCTCGGCGGGTCCCTGCCCCGCGACGCCCAGGGCTACCTCGCGGCCCACGGCGTCCGCAGCGACATCGACGGCGTGTTCATCGCCGGGGACGTCGCGGACCACCATTACCAGCAGGCCATCACGGCCGCGGGCACGGGCTGCGCCGCCGCCATGGAGGCGGAGGACTGGCTGCAGAACCGGGGCCTGATCCCCACGTGAGCCGTGGCCCGGCGCCGCCCCCGTCCCGCACCGCGCGTGCCGAGGGAAGGTGGTGTGGATCCCGCAGCAGGGACAGGCGGGGGATCCCGAGGTGTCGTGGCGGCTGATCCGGCCGGGGCTCGCGGTGTGCGGCCCGGAGGGCGCGCGGCTCGGGCGGGTCACGCGGCTGCTCGGCGATCCGGGGCGCGACATCTTCGACGGGATCGCCTTTCGCGCAGGATGGTTCGCCCCGGAACAGACGGCCTCCCTCGCGGATATCGCGCGGATCACCGAGCGCGCGGTCCATGTGCGCCCGACGGCGGGAGGGCCGCGGACCGGAGGCGCCGGAGCCGGCGCGGCCGGGCGGCGCCGGCGCTGGTACGACGAGGACGGCGACGACGGGGACCTGCCCCGCCGCCGCTGATGCCCCAAGCCTCGGCCGGCCTACCCGTCCAAGCCATGACGCGCCCCGCGGCCTCAGCCGCCGCGTTCCGCGGCGACGGCGGGCCCGCGCAACACCTCGGCGTGCCGCACCCCGAGGACCCCGCGGGAGCCTCCGGCGGTCCGCAGCACCACGAACACCCACCCGCTGCGACCGAGGGCGGCTTCCACGCGGACCGCGGTCGCGGAGTCCAGGCGCCAGCCGATCATCGCGTCCGGTCCGCAGCCGTGCCCCGCGCCGGCGGTGGACGCCGCCGTGCCGAGCGCCGTGAGCCACGTCTCCGTCCACGAGCCGTGGCGGTGCCGCAGCCGCAGCACCGCGCCCTCGGCCACGCGCACTTCCAGCCCCCGGGTGGCGGCGAAGTGGTGCATCCACGGCTCCGGCGCGCGGCGCCCGTCCTCGTCCGGGGCGCGGTGGCCATCCCAGAGCGCCGCCGCCAGGCCGTCGGCGTCCGGCCCGCCGAAGGTGACGTAGAGCACCGGCGCCAGGTCCCGGCGCGCCGGATCGGCCAGCGCGGCCAGCACCGCGTCGGCGTCGGCGAAGGCCTCGCCGAGCGACTCGACCGTGACCTCGACGCGGGTCGAGCTCGTCCGCACCGGGGTCCGGCCCACCGGAGCGCACGCCGCGGCCTCCCGCCCGTCTCCGTACACCGCGGAGGCCCACCGCCGGCCCACGCCGGCCTCGGCGGCCGGGGATGCATCCGCGCCGCCGGCCTCCAGGGCCCGGATGCACCAGGCCCCCAGCCGCTCCCAACCGCCGTGCCAGCGCTCCGACAGCCGAGGGCCCCCCGCCTCCGCCATCGGGCGGACGGCCAACACGCCGACGGTCCGGTCGCCGGCGCGCAGGACCAGGAAGAGCCACCCCGAGCGGCGCAGGAGGTTGCGCACCGCGCGGCGCGGCGTCGGACCGACGCGGAAGCGAACCCCGTCGACGCCCGCCCGCGTGCCGCACGGCGCCCGGACGGTGAACTCCCACATCCCGGGCAGGTCGGACCGGGTCTCGGTGCACGTCGCCTCGGGCCAGAGGCGCGTCGGCAACCCCTGGGCGCGCAGCAGGTCGGCGACCCAGCGGGCGGAGCCGGGGGCAGCGCCCGCCCACGCCTCGCGCGGGCGCCCCTCCTCGGCCCGCCGCCAGAGGGCCTCGGCCGCCGACTCGGCCGCCGGCCCGCACAGCCGAACCACGAACGCCGGGGCCACCGGCGGCAGGCGGGCCTCGAAAGGCGCATCGGAGCCGCCGTCCCCGACCGAGGACGGTCCGGCCCGCAGGACCCGGAATTCGGCGACCGCATCGACAATGACCGAGGGCGCGCGCATCGGGACGTCCCCTCCTTGGGACGGCCGGTCCCACTCCGATCATCGGAGGGGATCGCGCGATTGTGAGGAGCCGGCGCACGCACGGCGGGCGGGGCGGCGGCGGATCCGGCCCGGGTGTCCGACCGCCGCCTGTCCTCCGCGCCCGCTCAGATTTCGGGAATCTCGATCTCGACCTCGCGGCCGGACGCGGCCGAGCGCAGGACGCCGTCGATGATGGCCTGGTTGCGCACGATCAGCTCGCCGGGGATCGGAGCCGGCCGGCCGGCCCGGATCGCGGCCACGAACTCCTTGACCTTCTGGGCGAAGATGTCGATGTCGTGGCGCCGGACCGGAATCGCGGTCTCGGTCTGCTGGCCCAGGAGGTCCCGATACAGCGTGATCGAGCCCACGCCGCCATCCCAGACGCCGCTCCACGGCCCGCTGCCGGCGGGGGTCACCTTCAGGCCGGCATCCGTGCCCAGAAACATCGTGGCGCCCAAGGTGTCCATGTGCATGGCCCACGAGATCTTGAAGTTCAGGACGACGCCGCCCTCAAGCCGGACGATGGCGACCCCGAAGTCTTCGACCTCGAAGCGGGAGGCCTCGCCGTGATACCGCGGCGACGTGCCGAAGTAGTTGGAGGTGTAGGCGGAGACCGTCAGCGGCCTGGGGTAGCCGATGGCGTTCATGGCCATGTCGATCGAATAGCAGCCGATGTCGGCCATGGCGCCGGCCCCGGCCAGGTCCTTGCGGATAAACGTCCCGCCCGGCATCCCGCGGCGGCGGCCGCCACCCGTCTCGACGTAGTAGACCTTGCCGAGGTCCCCCGACTGCACGATGCGTTGGACCATCTGCATGTTGGGGTCGTAGCGGGGCTGGAAGCCGATCGTCAGAATCTTGCCGGCCCGCTTCGCCGCGCGCGCCATTTCCACGGCCTGTTCGAGCGTGACGGCCATGGGCTTCTCGCTAAGGACGTTCTTCCCGGCCTGGAGCGCGTCCACCGCGGTGCGATGATGCGCCACGTTGGGCGTGCAGACGCTGACGCCGTCGAGGTCCAGTTCCAGCAGGGCCCGGTGGTCCTCGAAGGGCCGCGCCTGGGCCAGCCCGGTCCGCTCGATGAACTCGGCCGCCTTGCCCGGGATGACGTCCGCGACCGCGAGGACTTCGACGTCGGGGATTTGCTTGTATGCGTTCGCGTGCGCGTGGGCGATGCCGCCGCTGCCGACGATGCCGATCCTGACCGTGCCAGCCACCTGTGTGCGCGTTCCCCTTTCCGCGCCCGGCCGGGCGGCCCATCGCCGCGCGCCGACGGCGCCCCGCCCGCCAGGAGCCCGGTGGCGGGCGGACGGGGAGGGCTTGGCCCCCGCGCGCGGAAGTCCTGCCGCCCTGCGGCGGCAGGCCCGGAACGGCCGTCCGGCGAACCGCCCGCCGTCGTGCTCCGATCACCACGTCCCGGAAGGCCCCGGGGGGCGGGGCGCGCGGCCTCTGGCCGCGCCGGGCCCCAGCGGCTGGCCGACCGCGCGGAAAGGCGGCGCTCCATGAGCCGGATCACCGTCCACGGCGATCGCCCCGCCGGCCGCATCAGCCGGCACATCTACGGCCACTTCGCCGAGCATCTGGGCCGCTGCATCTACGAAGGGTTCTGGGTGGGCGAGGACTCCGCGATCCCCAACGTGCGAGGGATCCGCCGCGACATGGTGGAGGCGCTGCGCCGGATCCGACCGGCGGTGCTGCGCTGGCCGGGGGGCTGCTTCGCGGACGAGTACCACTGGACCGACGGGATCGGACCCCGCGCGTCGCGGCCCACGATGATCAACACCCACTGGGGCAAGGTGGTGGAGTCCAACCACTTCGGCACCCATGAATTCTTCGACCTCTGCGAGATGCTCGGGGCCGACCCGTACATCTGCGGCAACGTCGGCAGCGGCACGGTCGCCGAGATGCAGCAGTGGGTCGAATACTGCACCTTCGACGGCGTCTCCCCTCTGTCCGAGCGCCGCCGACGGAACGGCCGCGACGACCCCTGGCGCCTCCCCTACTTCGGCGTCGGCAACGAGAACTGGGGCTGCGGCGGCAACATGCGCCCCGAGCACTACGCCGACCTCTACCGCCGGTACCAGACGTACGTGCGCAACTTCGGCGGCAACCGGATCTTCAAGATCGCCTGCGGTCCCAACGGCGGCGACGAGCGGTGGACCGAGGTGCTCATGCAGGAGGCCGGGCGCCACATGCAGGGCCTGAGCCTGCACCACTACTCGGGACCCGGGCGAGGCGCCGCCAGCCGCTCCGCCACGCGCTTCGGCGAGCCCGAGTGGTACGCGGTGCTCTCGTCGGCGCTGCGGATGGAGAGCCTGGTGTCCCGCCACGAGGCGATCATGGACCGCCACGACCCGGAGCGGCGGGTCGCCCTCGTGGTCGACGAGTGGGGCGCGTGGTACGAGGTGGAGCCGGGGACCAACCCGGGCTTCCTCTACCAGCAGAACACGATGCGCGACGCGCTGGTCGCGGCCGTCACGCTGAACGTCTTCCACGCGCATTGCGCCCGCGTGCGCATGGCGAACATCGCGCAGACCGTCAATGTGCTCCAGGCCATGGCCCTCACGCGGGGCCCCGAGTTGCTGCTGACCCCGACATACCACGTGTACGACATGTATCAGGTCCATCAGGACGCGACGCTGCTGCCCGTCGACGTCGACTGCGAACGCCACGCGGATGGCGGAGACGGGATTCCGCTCCTGCACGCGTCGGCCTCCCGCGACGGCTCCGGCACCACCCACCTTTCCGTGTGCAACCTGGACGCGGCGGCCGAGGTGGAGGTGGAATGCGCCCTCGCCGGCCTCGACGCGACGGAGGTCGCGGCCCGCGTCCTGGCGGGCGATGCGATCCAGTCCCACAACACCTTCGAGGAACCGGAGGCCGTGGCGCCCGGCGAGCTGGCCGGCGCGGTCCTGGGCACCCGGACCCTGCGGCTCCGCCTACCGGCGCACTCCGTGGCGGTGCTCGCGCTGCGGTGATCCCACCGCGCCGGGCGGGCCGGCGCAAGCCCGCGTTCCCCCGGTTGGGGTTATGGGCTTCCCGGTTCCAGAACGACGTACCGCTCCGTGTGGAAGCGCTGCCGCCGGCGCTCCAGTTCCTCGGCCGTCAGATCGCGCCACCCGGCCTCGCTCTGCGAGCGGTGGGCGAGGACGGCCTTCTCCTTGATGTCCATGACCGGACGGATGTCGATGGCGTGGACGTCGACGCCCAGGCGTTCCGCCGCCACGCCCGGGATCATCGCGTGGACCCGTGGGCGCGCGCCGGGCGCGAGCTGGCGGACGGCCTCCAGGGTCGCCGCCGCGACGGCGCAGTGGTCCGGGTGCCGCCCGTGCTCGGGATGCGAGGTGAGCACCAGGGAGGGATGCAACTCGGCGATCAGGGCGCCGACCCGAGCGGCGAGCGCCGCGGGATCCGCGAACTCGGTGGTCTTGTCCCAGACGCCCAGGAGGCGCACGTCGCGCACCCCGAGGATCGCGCACGCCGCCTCAAGTTCGTGTTCCCTGAGATCCCGCAGGGATTCGCGCGTCGCGAACGGCGGCTTGCCCATGTTGCGGCCCATCTCGCCGCCGGTGGCGATGGCGACGGTGACCGGAACCCCCGCGCGGGTGTATAGGGCGATGGTGCCGCCGCACCCGAAGGTCTCGTCGTCGGGGTGGGCGTGCACGAACAGCACCGCGCGCTCGGCCGTGGGGGGGCCGGCCGCCGCCTGACCGGCGGGCGGGGCGGCCGGCTCGGGGCGGAGCCGCGCCGGACGGCCCTGGGCGGGGAACGGCCGCTCGCCCAGCTCGCACACCACGGTCACGCGGCCCTGGGCGTCGTGCCCCGCCATGAGGACCCGGCCCTCCGCGTCGACCTCCCAATCGGTGAGCCCCTCGGCGTAGACCCACCCCTCGTCGATCTCCAGCCCGGCGCGGTAAGGACCGCCGCCGCGGATGGCGGCGCGCCGCAGGTGCACCCGGGCGTTGCGCACGAAGGCACCGAACCCGCCCTCGGTGTAGGCGCCCGCCGTGGTCTCCAGGTGCAGGAACACGGCGCGGCCCAGCAATCCTTGGAGCGCCGCCTCGACGGCCGCCGGCACCATGGGCGACAATGGGATCCCCCCGTCTCCGCGGCCGGGCGGCTGGCGATGGAGCCTTGCGCGCCGGTCCGCACCAGAGGACATGGGCAACCCGCACAGGGGCTCGGACCGGGGAGGCCGCAGCAACCCGCGCGCCGGAGCCTGGCCCAGCCGTTGTTCTCGTCCCGCGCCGGCCGCGCCTGCCGCCGCCGGGATCGGGACGCCGGGCCGGAGGGACCCGCTCAGGGTCCGAGGGTCCGGCGTCCGTGCGTCGCGGCCCGGCGGGGGCCGCGTCACGGAGCGGCCCGCCGATACTGCACGGCCCACGGGACGTCGGCGCCAAGTTCGTGCGCCGCGTGCAGAGGCCAATACGGATCCCGCAGCAGCTGCCGGCCCACGGCGACGAGGTCCGCATCCCCCGCCGCCAGGATGGCCTCGGCCTGCGCCGCGCCGGTGACGCGGCCCACGACCGCCGCGAGCATGCCGGCTTCGCGGCGCACCCGGGCGGCGAAGGGCGCGTGGTATCCCGGCGCCTCCGGCGTCCGGACGCCGGGAACGGCGCCGCCCGAGGAACAGTCGACCGCATCCACGCCGAGGTCGCGCAGCTGCCGCGCCGTCTCGACGCTCTGGTCGGCATCGATGCCCCCCGGCGTCCAGTCCGTCATGGACAGGCGCACCAGCATGGCGCCTTCCTCGGGCCAGACGGCGCGCACGGCGCCGGCCACCTCCCGCAGCAGGCGGCGGCGGTCCGCGCCGTACGCGTCCGTGCGCCGGTTGACCAGCGGGGACAGGAACTCGTGCAGCAGATAGCCGTGGGCCGCGTGCAGCTCCACGGCGCGGAAGCCGGCGTCCCACGCCCGGCGGGCCGCCGCGCGAAACGCGGCAGTGACGGTGGCCAGGCCGTCGGCGTCCAGCGCATCCGGCGGGGTCGCCCCGGCGGTGAACGGCTCGCGCGTGGGCCCTACGGGCCGCCACCCTCCCTCGCCCGGGGGACACGCCCCCCCGCCGTCCCACGGCCGGCGCGTGCTGGCCTTCCGGCCGGCATGCGCGAGTTGGATGCCGGCGACGGCGCCGTGGTCGGCGATGAACCGGGCGATCCGCGCCCACGCGCCGGCCTGCGCGTCGTTCCAGATGCCCGTGTCCTGCGGGCTGATGCGCCCGCGCGGCTCGACCGCCGTTGCCTCGGTCAGCACCAGGGCGGCCCCGCCGATCGCGCGACTGCCGAGGTGGACGAGGTGCCAGTCCCCCGGCATCCCGTCCACCGACGAGTATTGGCACATCGGCGACAGCACGATGCGGTTCCGCAGGGTCTGCCCGCCGACCCGGAGCGGTTGGAAGAGCAGCGGCGCCGCGGCCAAGCCCCGTGGTCCCTCCTCGCCCGCGCGCGGGGGGCCATGCGGCCCCCCGCGCGCGGCATTCAGATGCGCGGAAGCGCGACCGCGTCCCCGTCGCTCGCCGCGGAGCGAAGCGCCGCCTCCTGGAACGCGACCGCCTCCACCAGTTCCGCGCCCGACACGGGCGACGGCGCGGCCCGCGAGAGCACCCGGACGATGACCCGCAGGAGGTTGCGGTAGATGAACGCGGTGTCCACGCGCGCCGCGACCAGCGCGCGCTCGCCGAACGCCGTGAAGCCGTAGCCGGTGCGGCCCTCCCGCAGGCCCCGCACCGCGCCCAGCCGCCCGTCGTCCCAGACCCCCAGCACGCCGTCCGCCCCCGCGAGGCTCACGCAGCGCACACTGCGGCAGCCGGGGCCGCCCATCAGGGCGTAAAGGAGCTCGACGCCGTGGACGCCGTAGTGGAACAGGCCCGGGTTCGCCGGGTGCAGGGACGCCGGGCTGTGGGTCTGCGCGCCCAGCACGCGGCCGACGTCCAGCGCCAGCACCTCTTCGGCGAACCGCAGCGACGACGCCGACAGCAGGGGCGTGACCGTGCGCGCGGCGGCCTCGACCATCGCGGCCGCGTCCGCGGCGGCGCACGCGAACGGCTTGTCGACGAAGACGGGGACGCCGGCGCGCAGCCAGGGCAGCGCGAGCCCCGCGTGGAGCGCGCCCTGCTGCGCCTCGACGAGCACGGCGTCGAGCCCGTGCGAGGCGAGGTCCTCCGCGACGTCGACGACGGCGACATCCATGTCGCGCAGCGTCTGGACGTACTCTGACACGCGCTCGGGCGCGACCTCGGAGGGCGCGCCCGGCCACGCGGCGACGACGCGGGCGCCCTCCACCTGCTGCTCCGCGCCGACTCCCACGCCATGGAGGCGCCGCGTGAACTCCACGACGTGGCTCGTGTCGCATCCGAGGATGCCGAGCCGCAGCGCGGGCCCCGCCATCGCCGGCCCTCCTCCCGGGGCCGCGGCGCCCGGCGCCGTCCCCCGGGGGAGTGTACACCAGGGCGTGCGCCCTGCACCGCCGGCCGGGGCTGCGGGAACCGTGCCGCTGGCGGAAGCGTCCAGATCACGGCTAGACTTCGGCTGGAGTGGTGGCCGCGGTGGTGGCTCCGACATCCGTGCTGGCCCGGGACCTTACCGCGACGTACCCCGGGGCGCCGCGCCCGGCCCTGGCGGGGGTCGACTTCGCCGCGGGCCCGGGCGTCCACGCGGTCGTCGGGCCGACGGGCGCGGGGAAAACGACACTGCTCCGCGTGCTCGCGGGCCAGTTGCCCCCTGCCGGAGGGCGCGCCGTGGTGGGCGGGCGCAACGTCGGCCTCCGGCCCCTGGCCGCCCGGGCGGGGGTCGGCTACGTGCCGCAGGAGGTCGGCCTGCCCCATGAGCTTTCTCTTGCCGAGTACCTCGACGAGCTCCTGGCGCTGGACGGCGAACGGGGGCGCGAGGCGCGCGCCGGCCTGGCGCGGCAGGCCGCCGCGGCCGTCCACCTGGACGGAGCGCTCGACCGCAGGCTGCGCCATTTCTCGGGCGGAATGCGGCGCCGGGCGCTGCTGGCGCAGGCCCTGGCCCGGCGCCCGTCGGTGCTGCTCGCCGACGAGCCGTCGGCGGGCCTGGACCCCGAGGAGCAGCTGACGGTGCGCGACCTGCTGCGCGACCTGGGCCTTCGCTGCTGCGTCGTCCTGGCCACCCACTTCCTCGACGAGGCCGAGGCCTTGGGCGGACGGGTCACGATCCTGCGGGAGGGCCGGGTGCTCCGCAGCGGGTCCGTGCCCCAACTGCTCGCCGCGGCCCGGGGCATGGTGTGGATGGTCGGCGCGGACGCGGAGCCGGGCCCGGGTCGCGTCCTGCAACGCACGGTGGAGCCGGGCTCCCGCCGCCTGCTGGGGAGCCCGCCCGCGGGAACGCCGGCGCGGCCCGCGCCGCCGACGCTCGAGGACGCGTACCTGCTGGCGCTCCTGGGCCAGCTGCCGGGTGATGCCGCGTGAGCGGCGAGGGAGGCGCGCCGGGATCTTCCGGGGCGCCCTTCGCGGCGGTCTCCCGGCTCGCGCCGCCGCGTGCGCTGACCGATCCCCCGCCCCTCGAGGCGCGGGCGGTGGGACAGCGCGCCGGGCCGCTCTGGTTCCTGCGCGACTGCTCGCTGGAGCTGGAGCGGGGCTGCACGGCGCTGGTGGGCCCGAACGGGGCGGGCAAGACGACCCTGCTGCGCGTCCTCGCGGGGATCCGGCCGCCCGCGGCGGGGCGCATCTACCTGCACGGGCGGCCCGTGGGGGAAGACGAGCTGCGCCAGGCCGTGGCGTATGTGCCGCAGTTCCCGGGCGTCCACGGCCGCCTGCGGGCCGCGGCACACCTGGAGCGCATCGCGGCGTGGTGGGGCCTTCCCGCGCCTCGGGCCGAGGCCGCGGAGGCTCTGGAACGGCTCGGCCTCGCCGCGGCGGCGGACCGCAGGGGCGGCGAACTGGGCGCCGCGGAACGCCGGCGGCTCGCCCTGGCCGAGGCGTGGATCCGGCGCTGCCGCATCGTCCTGTTCGACGAGCCGACGGCCGATCTGGATCCCGAGGAGCGCGCGGCCTTCTGGGCCGAGCTCTCGGCGCTGCAGGATGACCCCACGGGCCCGGACGCCGCCTGCGTCACCACCCATCGGTTCGACGAGGTCGGGGCCCATTGCGCGGGGGCCGTGGTCCTGGCGCAGGGGCGGGTCTGCTTCGCCGGATCGGTCCGGGAACTTGCCGCGCGCGCCGCCGGCCGGTGCTTTCGGATCCCGCCCGCCGGGCACGGGGACGCCGCGGAAACCGCCGCGGCCTCGGACGGGGCCGGAGCGGCGCAGGGGCCCGGCCGCCGGCCCGGGATCATCATCGGGGTCGATCCCGACGGGGCGCGGCTCACCTTCGGGTACGAGGCCGACCACCTCCCGGCGGAGGCGGTGCCCCGGGCGCCCACTCCTCTCGACGGGTACCTCCACGCCTTGGTGGAACCCGCTCGCGGGCGCGGCGGCCTGGGCCGCCGCGCCGCGCGGACGCGCCGCGGGGAAGGTGGAGGGGCGTGAGGCGCGGCAGGAGCGAACGGCCCTCCGCTGGCCCTGATCCGGGAACGGCGGGCGACGGGCCTGGGCGGGAGGCGCCGCCGCCGGAGACGGCCCGGGACCAGCCGCTCCCCGCCGCCGGGACCCCGTGGCAGCCGCCGCCCCCCGCGGCTGCCGCCTCCGCCTGGCGGCAGGGCTGGATCCTGGCCGCGGGCGCGTGGCGTCTTGCCTGGCGCGAACCGCTGACCCGGTGGCTGCTCGCGCTGGCCCTGCTGCTCTCCGCCGTGGGAGCCGTCGCCGCCGTGGGCTCGCCCACCGCGGGCGACGGCGCGATCCAGATGCTCGCCGTCTGCCTCCAGGTCGTGCCCTTCGCCGTCGTTCTGCTGGCGGGCGACGTCTGGCGGCGGGACGCCGACGAGGCCGCGGTCTTCGCCCGGCCGGTGGATGCCCTGACATACGTCCTCGGCCGCGCCGCCGGCCTGACCATGGTCGGGCTCAGCCTGCTGGGGGCCGTGGCGGCGGCGTCCGCCCTCGGTCTCGTGGCCGTCGCCCGCCTGCCCGTGGGCGCGTCCTTTGCGTGGATCGGCGTCTTCGCGGGCGTGTACGTGGCGCCGGGGCTGCCGCTCCTCTGCGGGGCGTGCCTCGCGTGGCTCGGCCGCGGCGGGTCGGGACCCCGCTACCACGCCGCGGTCCTTCTGGGGGCCCTCCTCCTCGCCTTCTACAACTACAAGCTCGACGCGATCGCCGGCCGGGCGCACGTGCTGGCCTTCCTCTCGCCGCTGCCCGGGTTCCTCACGCTGGGGCTCGCCCTCCCGCCCGCGCTCCTCGGCGCCCCCGCCGTCCCGGGATGGCTCGTCGCCAACCGCGTTCTGTACGGGGTGGCCGGATTCGGCCTTTTGCTGCTGGCGGCCCGCCGCCGCTCCGCGGGCTTCCCCCGGTTGCCGCTGCGCCGCGTCCGCGGCTGGAGGACCCTGGCCGTCGCCTCCGCCCTGGGGGCCGCCTCCCTGCTCCTGCGGCTGGGGATGCTCGTGCCGCGGCTGGCGCCGCCCGTCATGGCCGCCGCCCCCCGTTTGGCCGCGGCCCCCACGCCGGCCGCCTCCGCCCTGGTCCTGAACGTCACGGCGGACGCCCGCGCCGGCACTCTGCGCGGCACGGCCCGGTGGACCCTGCAGCGGCCGGGAGACGTGTACGTGCTGCTCGACGCCGGGCTCCGGCTGGATACGCCCGCCGGGGCCGCGGCCGCGCCCTTCGGGGACGGGATGGTTCCGGGAACCGCCGCGCGGCTGTATGAGGTGCACGTGGCGAGTGCGGGCGACCTCGTGCTGCCGTTCGGCGGGCGCCTCCTCCCCGACCCCTCGGCCCTGCCCTACCCGCCGTTCCCGCTCGCCGAGCCGTTCGAAGGGGCGGCCCTCGGGCACGGGCGGGCGTTCTTCGACGGCCGGGGGACCTGGTACCCCGTGCTGGTTGGGCCGGGCCTGCGCCCGGCGGCGCCCGGACAGACGACCATCCACCTCGCCGTGACGGGGGTGGACCGCCCGTGGGTGGGCGTGTCGACCCGCGACTACGTCGGGCCGGTCCTCCCCCCGGTCCTCGGCGCCGCCGCCCCCTACCAAACCTTCAGCGGCGCGGGCTGGCGGCTCCTGGCGGCGGGACCTCCCCCGCCGGCGGAGGCGGCCGTGCTGACCACGTACGCCCGCGCGGGCCGCCTCCTCGCCGCCGTCCTGCCGGGCGACTTCCCGTCCTCGGGCCCCCTGCCCGTGGCGGTATCGCCCCTTCTGCTGCATCCCCTGCTGTCCGCCGAGACGCTGTGGATCCCCGGCGCAGAGCCCTTCTGCGTCCCGGCGGACCCGGTCGCCGCTGTCTGCGGTGGGACCGCCCCCGACCTGGAGACGGCCACCCTCCGGCTGGCGGTGATCGCCTGGGAGGCCCGGCTGGAACTGCCGGGGGGCAACCTCGCCTTGCCGGCGCAGGCGGGGCGGGGACCGGCGGCCGCCGAACTGGCGCCGCGGGCGGCGGTCTCGGCCTGGGAGGCGTTGGGACGGAGCGCGGCCGTCGCCGCCGCCTGGACGGACGCGGCCGCCCTGCCCGTTGTCGGCGTCCTGGATCCGGCGCAGAGGGCGGAGGCCCTCGCGTGGGCGGATGCCGCGTCCTGACGCGCGTCGACGGAGCGGGGACCCGGGACGGGAGGAGGGTCCGGTCCCGTGCGCAGCTGGCGGCGCTGGCGCCTCGAGTGGCCGATCCTCGCGGGTCCCGAGACGGCGTTGCCCGTCGTGGCGCTCGTCGTCTTCACGGGGCTGCACGCGACCCTGCCGCGCTCGGGCGCGGAGTCCTGGGCCCGGCTGTTCGTCGAGAACTGCCAGTCCCTGCTGCCGCTCGCCCTGGCGCTCGCCGCCGTGCCGGCCCTGCTGCGGGACGCCGAGCACGGGACGGTGGAGGCCGCGATCGTCCTTCCGTCGCGGGCGGTCCTCGCCACCCGGCTGGCCGTCATCCTGGGCGGCGGCGGCGCCCTGTGCGCCGCCTGGCTGGGGGTCCTCGCCCTCCTGTGGGGACCCGTGGCCTTCGGCGCGGGGCTGTGGGCCGCGGCCGGACCCACCCTGTTCCTCGCCGGTCTGGGGCTCCTGCTCGCCTCGGCCTCCGGCCGCTCCACCGTCGGCTACCTGGCCGTGATCGGCTGGGCCACGGGCGACCTCGTGCTCCGCCTGCTGGGCGCGTTCCGGGCCGTGCCCGCCCTCCAGTGGTGCGACGTGTTCGCCTTCCGCTGGCCCCTGCCGGCGCCCGGCTGGCCCGCGGTGGCGGGTGGACAGGGCGCGTTTGGGGCCGCGCTCCTGCTGGCCACCTTGCTCGCCGCGCGGCCCCTGCTCCGCCGGCTCCTGTGACCCCAGCGACCGCGCCCGGGCGAGGTCTGCCCGGGGGCAGGTGCGCCCCGGGGGCGGCCGGAGCCCGCGGGGGCCTCAACATTTGCCCGCCATCCCCCGACAACAGGACCAAGGGTGATGGCCGCCCGGGTGCGGACCTGGGCGCGCACGGGGAGGTCCGGCACGATGGTGCGAGGGGTCTTGGTCGGGGCCCTGTTCTGGGCGGCGCTGGCGCTGGCGATCTGGCACTGAGCGCCTTCTTCGCCGAGAAGGGCCCGACGTGCCGCGGGCATGGGGGACGCGCCGCCTACGGACCCTCGCGTTGCAGGAGCGCCGAGCACTCGACGTGGGGCGTGTGCGGGAACATGTCGACCGGCTGCACCTCGGCCAGCCGGTAGCCGGCGCCGGCCAGCAGTTCCACGTCCCGCGCCAGGGTGGCGGGGTTGCACGACACGTAGACCACGCGGCGCGGCCGCGCAGCCGCCACGGCCTCCAGCACCCCGGCCGCGGCGCCCCGCCGCGGCGGATCGCAGACGACGACGGCCGGCCGCCTCCCCCGCCGGACGAGGTCGGGAACCACCGACTCGGCCGGGCCCAGGTGAAAGCGCGCCCGGTCCTCGAGGCCGTTGGCCGCGGCGTTGGCGCGCCCGTCGGCCACCGCCGCGGGCACCTCCTCCACGGCCTCCACGAACGCCCCCGCGCGCGCCAGGAAGAGGGTGAGGGTGCCCACCCCCGCATAGAGGTCGAAGGCCGCCTCCCCCGCGCCGAGGTCGGCCTGGGCGACCGCGGTGGCGAACAGGGACTCCGCCTGGGCCGGGGCGACCTGGAAGAACGAGGGCGCCGAGACGAGGAATCGGAGGCCGCCGATCGTCTCCACGAGGTGGTCCGCGCCCGCGAGGGTCCTGGTCTCGGGTCCCAGGATCGCGTTGCCGGGCGCGCCGTTGACGTTCTGCACCACGCCCACGCAGGCGGGGAGCGCCGACATCAGGCCCGACGCCATCCGGGCCGCCCACGGGGCCGCGGGCCTGGCCGTCACCAGGCAGAGGAGAAGCTGGCCGGAGTCCCGGCTGACGCGGCCGACGAGGTGGCGGAGGTCTCCCCGCCGAGTGCGCTCGTCGTACGCGGGCACGCCGAGCCGCTGCGCGAGGCGCCGCGTCTCCGCCAGGGCGCGGTCCAGTTGCGGGTGCTGGATGGCGCAGGTCTCGAACGGAACGATCTCATGGCTGCGGGCGGCGTAGAAGCCGGCCATGGGCGGCAGGCCCGCCCGGGGCGGCGGTGCGAACGGGACGGCCATCTTGTGGCGGTATCGCCACGGCGGCTCCGCGGGAAGCGCGGGGCGGACCAGGGGCTCGGGGTCCGCGACGTGCCCGAGCCGGCGCAGCGCCTCCACGACCAGGCGGCGCTTCCAAGCGCATTGGGCCGGATAGGCGATGTGCTGCCACGCGCACCCCCCGCACGCCGCGTACACGGGGCACGGGGCGCCGACCCGGTCGGGCCCCGCCCGCAGCACGGCCACGATCCGCGCCCGCGCGAAGCGGGCCGCGCCGTCGGTGACCTCCACCTCCAGGCGGTCGCCGGGCGCCGCCTGCGGGACGAAGACCGCGATGCCGTCGTGCCGGCCGACGCCATCGCCCGCCGCCGCCAGGGAAAGGACGTCGATCTCGAACCGCGTCCCGGGCGCGATGGCCGCTCCGGGGCCCGGCCGCCGGCCCATGCGTGCCGTCTTGCCCATGCCCGCATTCTACCAGGCCGCAGCGGCCGGGCCCGGGCGCGGGGCGCGACCCGGCTTGGACCCCCGCGGCGTCCCCTCGCGAACGCCCGCGGAGAGGTCGACCGGAGTCGACGACCTGCGCCTGCTCGGCCCTGGCTAGCCGGTCAGAATTCGACTCCTCCATTCCGACATACGGCCCGCGGAGCCTCCGGCGTCGGGAAACGCCGCGGGGCGGAGGTGCGCCGGGCGCCGCTGGCTGCTTGTGCCCCAGAGCCGGGCGGGACGCGGCGGGGCGAGCACCTCGTGGGCGCGGGGCCGTGCGTGGTCGTGGAAGCCCTGGGCAAAGCGCGGCACGTCCATGCCGTCGTGCGCTACGAGCGCCGTCCGGGCGGCGTGTGCGCGACCTTCGCCCTCCTCCCGCGGCTGTGCCGCATGGCGGACCAGATCCTGGACCCCATGACGGCCGGGAGCGGCTCGGGCCTCGCCATCGGGCCGGGTCAGCGCATGCCGGGGAAGCCGTGTTGGCGGAGGGCCTCGTAGACCGCGACCGCCACCGCGTTGCTCAGGTTCAGGGAGCGCCACCCGGGGAGCATGGGCAGGCGGACCCAGCGCTCGGGGAAGGCGGCGAGGATATCCGGCGGTAGGCCCGCGCTCTCGCAGCCAAAGACGAGCGCATCGTCGCCCCGGAAGGGCACCGCGGTGTGGGGCCGCCCCCCCTGCCCTGTGAACAGCCACACGGGACGGGGCGCCAGCACCCGACGGGCGTCCGGCCAGGAGTCGTGGACGCGGAGCGCGAGCGCGGGCCAGTAGTCGAGCCCGGCGCGCCGCAGGTAGCGGTCGGCGAGGGAGAATCCGAGGGGCCGCACGAGATGCAGCTCGGAGCCCGTCACGACGCAGGTCCTCGAGACGTTGCCGGTGTTGGGCGGGATCTCGGGCGCGACCAGCACCACGGCCAGCCGCACGGCGCGGCCCGGGACCTCTGGACCGATCGGGGCCGAGGCGGCCCCGCCTTGAGGTGCGGGACCGGACGGGGCCGGCGCCCCGCTTCCCGCGGGCTCGGTCCCGGATGGGCCGGTGGAGGGTGGCCGGGTGCGCTCCGCCCGCGGCACCTTGTCGGGTACCGGGGCCCGAGGCGTTTCCGCCTGACGCATCGCCATGCCCAGCCCGCCCTCCCCGGCCGTCTTCCGGTGTGCTCGCCGACATCCCTTCCCGCGCGGAGGGGGCGACCGCGCCGCGGTCGAGAATCAGACTCGGCGGCGGAGTCGGAAGGGAGTGGACGGCCCATGCCGGGCGTCTGGGACAGCATGAAGAAGGCGGCGATCGCCGGGGCGGCCCACGTGGCGGTCAGCGCCGAGCAGGCGGCCCGCCGGATCGATCTGCAGCGCAGGCTGGGCGAACAGGAGGCGGCGCTGGAAGCCCGCTATGCCGCGATCGGCCGCCGCGCCGCGGCCGCCGCACGCGCCGGCGAGCCTGTACCGCCCGGCATCGCCGAACACGTGGCCGCCGCCGAGGCGCTGGAGGCGGCGGTTGCGGCCCTCCGCGCCGAGATCGACCGCGCGGCGGGCTCCGCGCCGCCCCCCTCGTCGTAGGATCGCCGGGTTGTGCGCGGGTCCCCCGGCGGGACGGCGGGCAGGGGCGGCACAGGCGGTGCGCCCGCCGGGAGCTGCCCGCCCTGCGGGCCCCGGACGGTGCGAAGGCCCGACGCCTGCGCCCGGACCGGACGAAGCTCTCCGAAGTGCGCCCAAGGCCTCCCCGCGGCGACATCCGGAAGCATGGCCCGCTCCCGCGGGCCGGCGCCGCGGCCAGGTCCATCGGGCCCGCACGCTCCGGCCCGGGGCGCTCAATCGGCGGGGGCCGCCGCGGCCAGGGGCGTCTCGAACTGTTCCCGGTAGATCCGAGCATACAGCCCGCCCGCGGCCAGCAGGTCCTGGTGCCGGCCCACCCCGACGATGGCGCCGTGGTCGACCACCGCGATGCGGTCCGCCGCGAGCACCGTGGACAGCCGGTGCGCGATCACGAGCGCCGTGCGGCCCTCCAGCAGGTGCTCCAGCGCGGCCTGGATGCGGCGCTCGGAGAGCGTGTCGAGCGAGCTCGTGGCCTCGTCCAGCAGCACGATCCTGGGCGCCCGCAGCAGCACCCGGGCGATGGCCACCCGCTGCTTCTCTCCGCCCGACAGCCGGTAGCCGCGCTCGCCGACCACCGTGTCGTAGCCCTGGGGCATCGCCTCGATGACGTCGTGGATCTGCGCGGCGCGGCACGCCGCCTCGACCTCCGCCCGGCTCGCCTCGGGCCGCGCGTAGAGAAGGTTGGTGAGCAGCGTGTCGTGGAACAGGAAGGGCTCCTGCGGCACCAGCCCGATGACGCCGCGCAGGGACTCCAGGCGCAGGCGGCGGATGTCGCGCCCGTCCAGGAGCACGCGCCCCTCGGAAGGGTCATGGTAGCGGGAGATCATGCTCATCAGCGTGGTCTTGCCGGCCCCGCTGGGACCGACGAGGGCGACCAGCCGGCCGGGCTCCATCTCGAGGGTCACCCGGTTGAGGGCCAGCGGCAGGTCGGGCGCGTAGCGGAAGGATACATCCTCGAGCGCCACGTGGCCGCGCACGCTGGCCGCGTCGACGACCTCCGTTCCGTCCTGGATCTCCGGCGTCCGGTCCAGGATCTCGAAGATCCGCCGGAAGAGGGCCAGCGACGTCAGGACGTTGACGTGCAGTTGGGCGATCTGGCTGATGGGGCTGTATAGGCGGCCGAGATAGCCGACGAACGCGAGGATGATACCGATCGAGATGGCATGATGGATGTAGAGATATCCGCCGACGGCATAGAGGATGGCGGGGCCCAGACTACCGAACAGGCCGAGCCACATGAACAGCCACCTACCGATGAGGCTCGACTGGACGTTGAGCCGCCGCACCTCCTGGTTGTTCTCCCGGAAGCGCCCAAACTCGAATTTCTCCCGGGCGAAGGCCTTGACGAGGAGGGCCCCGCTCACGCCGAAGGTCTCCGTGAGCTGCGCGGTCATCCGCGCCAGGGCCATCTGGATCTGGCGCTGCAGGTTCTGGCGCAGGCGGCCGACCCGCTGGGTCGGAGCGACGAACGCCGGCACGACGAGGAGCGCCACCACCGTCAGCTTCCAGTTCAGCGCGAACATGATCCCCGCCGTCGTCACCAGCACGAGCACGTTGCTGACGACGCTCACGAGCGTGCTGGTGACGACGGTCTGGATCGCGTTGACGTCGTTGGTGACCCGGGAGACCAGCTGCCCCGACTGGTTGTCGGTGAAGTAGCGCAGCGGCTGGCCGTGGATGTGCTCGAAGAGCCTCTGGCGGAAGTCGGCCATGACCGCCTGGCCGATCATGTTCGAGTACCAGTTCTGGAGGACGCCGATCAGCCCCGACGCGAGCGCCACCGCCACCAGGACGGCGGTGTAGAGGAAGACGACGTGGAGGTGGCGGGCGAGTATCCCGTGTTGGACGATGTAGACGCCGGTCAGGAGCGGGGGCAGGGTGCCGAGGGCCGAGCTGACGAAGATCATGCCGGCCGTGGCCAGCGCGCGCCACCGATATGGGCGGAACGCGGCGATGGCGCGCCGCGCGATCGGCAGGTCGAACGTCTGCCCCTTGGCCAGCTCGCGGAGCTCGGCGCGGCCCCCCCAGCCGCCCCCGCCGCCGCCTCCCCAACCCATGCCGCCCATGCCCATGCCCAGCGCCGTGCACCCCCTGCCGTCCGCGAACCCGCGCCCCCGCCCGACCCGCGCCGCCGCGTGTTCCGCATTGTAACAGCCCCGCGGATAAACTTCGAGTCCCGAGGGAGTTTGTTCGGGACTCGAAGCGACGCCGCCGATCCCGCCGCGCGGCGGGGGGCAGCATAGGCCCGGGGGTGCCGCCTCGTGGGGAAGGGGACGCCGACCGTCGTGATCGCCGGCGCGGGCTATGCCGGCCTGGCCGCGTACCTGGCGCTGCGGGCCCACGCGCGCGCCGGCCGGCTCCGTGTGATCGTGGTGAACGCCGACAACTGGCACGTGCTCGTTCCCGAACTGCCGCTGTACCTGGCCGGGGACGAGCCCGGGTCCGAGCTGCGGATGGACCTGCGGCGCGCCGTGCAGCCCCCCGCGGAGCTTGTCGTGGCCCGGGTGGCCGGCCTGGAGACCGGCGCGCGCAGGGTGGTGTGCGCAGGCGGCATCGGGCCCATCGGCGGGGACGCCCTGATCCTGGCCCTGGGCTCGGTCTCGTCCGATTTCGGCGTGCCCGGCGTCGCCCGGCACGCCCTGGCCATCGGGCGTTGGCACGACGCGCAGGAGATGCGCGCCCGCGTGCTCGCGGACCTGGAGGCCCGGGCGCAGAAGAAAGTCGCGGTCGTGGGGGCCGGGTTCACCGGCGTCGAGATCGCCGCCGCCCTAGCGGAGCGGGCCATCGAGGCGGGCTCGCCCCTCCACGTCGCCCTGATCGGGGATCACGTGCTGCCCGCGATGCCCGGGGACGTGCGCAGGGTCGGAGAGAGCGCCCTGCGACGCCTCGGCATCGAGTTGGTCGCGGACCGCGCGCAGGCGGTCGACGCGGGCATGGTCCGTTTGGAGCACGGGCCCCCCCACCGCGCCGACACCATCATCTGGGCCGCGGGGGTGCGGGCGAACCCCGTCCTCGGCAGCAGCGGGCTGCCCGTCAACGGGCGGGGCCAGGTCCGGGTCGACGGCTATCTGCGGGTGGCCCCCCGTGTGTACTGCGCCGGCGATTGCGCCGCCGTGCCCGACCCGCACACCCGGCGCGACGCGGCGCCCACGGCCCAGCTCGCGCTGCAGGAGGGCCCGGCGGCCGCGTGCAACGCCGTGCGGGAGATGGACGGCCGTCCCCTGGTGCCGTTCCAGCCGAAGGAACGGGGCTTCCTCGTCTCGCTCGGCCGCCGCGAGGCGGCCGGCACGATCGCCGGCGCGTCGGTGCACGGCGGGGACGTCGCCGCGCTGAAACGGATGATCGAGCGCTACCACGCCTTCCAGGTCGGGGGCCTCCGCGCCCTCGCGCGCGGCCTCCTGCGCGGCCAGCCGACCGAGGCTCGCGCGGACCGCGCCACCGCGCGGGCCTGAGGCGGGCCTTCCGCCCGGGAGCCGCAGGAAAGACCCGCCCGCTCGGAAAAGCCGGCGCCGGGCATCCGGGCCGGGTGCACGCGGGCCCCGGCGCCAGAAGGGTGGCGGCCGCCGTGGACGAGGCGCGCATCGGCGTCATCGGGGTCGGGCTGATCGGCAAGAGCCATGTGGAGGGGTACGCCGGCATCCCCGGCGCCCGCGTCGTCGCCGTGGCCGACATCGACGAGGCGGAGGCCCGGCACGTGGCGCAGCGCTGGAACGTTCCGGCCGTCCACCGCGATTTCCGCGAACTGCTGGCGCGCGACGACATCGACGCCGTGGACGTCTGCCTGCACAACAACCTCCACGCGCCGGTGGCGATCCAGGCCCTGCGCGCGGGTAAGCACGTCTATTGCGAGAAGCCCATCGCGGGCTCGTACGCCGACGGCCGCGCCATGGTGGAAGCGGCGCGGGAGTCCGGCCGCATGCTGCACGTCCAGCTGGCCACCCTGTACCAACGGGAGACCAAGGCCGCCCGCCGTCTCATCGAGCAGGGTGAGCTCGGGCGCGTGTACTACGCGCGATCGGTCGGCTACCGCCGCCGCGGGCGGCCGTTCGTCGACGGGTACGGGGCCCCGTTTTTCGTCCGCAGGGAGACCGCCGGGGGTGGCGCCCTGCTGGACATGGGGGTCTATCACATCAGCCAGATGCTGTGGCTCCTCGGCCAGCCGCAAGCCGAACGGATCTCCGGGCGGACCTATCAGGAGACGTCCATGGACGAGGCGAGGCGCGCCGCCAGCGGCTACGACGTGGAGGAACTCGCCCTGGGGTTCTGCCGGCTGCAGGGCGGGATCACGCTGGAGGTCATCGAGGCTTGGGCCATCCACCTCGGACCCGGCGAGGGCAGTTGCGTCGCCGGCAGCCGGGGCGGCGTCCGCCTCTCTCCGTTCTCTTTCCACACCACCCAGGGCGACGTGCCGTGGGACATGACCACCGACCTGGGCGACCTGGAAACCCGGCTGCACCGCCTCGAGCCCGCGTATGGCGCCTACGACTCCTCGCAACGCCACTGGGTGGCGGCGCTCCGCGGCGAGGTGCCCCTGCTGCCCTCGGCCGCGCTCGCCCTGGAGACGATGCTGATCAGCGAGGGCATCTACCTGTCGGAGCGGCTCGGCCGGGAGGTCACGGCCGCCGAGGTGCGCGCGGCGTCGCAGAGCACGGCCCTGCACCTGTGACGGCCTCGGGCACCAGTCACCCGAGCTCCCGGGCGATGGCCTCGCGCACCAGGCCGGGGTTCGCCTTGCCCCGCGTCGCCTTCATGACCTGGCCGACCAGGAAGTCGGCCGCCTGCTTCTTCCCCGCGCGATAGTCGGCGACGCTCTGGGGGTTCGCCGCGATGGCGGCCCGCGCCGCCTCGCCGATCGCGCCCTGGTCGCTGATCTGCTGCAGGCCCTTGCGCTGGACCACCACGGACGGATCGGAGCCGGTGGCCAGCATCTCGTCGAGGACGTCCTTGGCGATCTTGCCGCTGATGCTGCCCGAGGCGATCAGCCCCTGCAGCGCCGCCAACTGCTCCGGGTGGACCCGGCATTCGGGGCTGTCCACGCCGATGCCCGCGGCGTTGAGGCGGCCCAGCAGCTCCACCGAGAGCAGCGCGGCGCCCTCGCGCGCCGCGGCGCCCGCCCGCAGCATGCGGTCGAAATAGGCGGCGAGGGCCGGGTCCGCCACGAGGACGCCGGCGTCGTAGCCCGGGAGCCCCAGCGCCTCGTAGCGTGCCTGCCGGTCCGCCGGTAACTCCGGCAGGGAGCGGCGCGTGTCCTCGATGAACGCCGGGGCCAGGCCGACGGCGCCGAGATCCGGTTCCGGGAAGTAGCGGTAGTCGTGCGCCTCTTCCTTGCTCCGCGACGGGAAGGTGATGCCGCGGCGCTCGTCCCAGTGGCGCGTCTCGCGGGCGATGCGCTCCCCGGCGTCGAGCGCGGCCGCCTGACGGCCCTCCTCGTACTCCAGGGCGCGCTGCACCGACCGGAACGAGTTCATATTCTTGATCTCGACCAGGGCGCCGAGCTCGGAGGAGCCCGCCGGGCGCAGGGAGACGTTGGCGTCGCAGCGGAGGCTGCCCTCCTCCATCCGCACGTCCGAGACGCCGGCGTAGAGGAGCAGGAGCCGCAGGGCCTGCAGGTAGAGGCGCGCGTCCTCCGGACCCCGCAGGTCGGGCTCGCTCACGATCTCGATGAGCGGGACGCCGGCGCGGTTCAGGTCCACCCCCGTGGCGCCGCCGGGCATGCCCTCGTGCGTGGACTTCCCCGTGTCCTCCTCCATGTGGAGCCGCCGGATGCGCACGGTTCGGGATGCGCCGCCCGCCCCGGCGAAGGTCAGTTCCCCGCCCCGGCCCAGCGGCCGCGCGTACTGCGTGATCTGATAGCCCTTGGGCAGGTCCGGGTAGTGGTAGTTCTTCCGGTCCCAACGGCAGTCCGGGTCGATCTCGCAGCGGAGGGCGAGCGCGGCGCGGAGGGCGAGTTCGATGGCGCGCCGGTTCGGGACGGGCAGCGATCCGGGCAGGGCGAGGCAGACCGGGCAGACCTGCGTGTTGGGCGGCGCCCCGAAGGCGGTCGAGCAGCGGCAGAACATCTTGCTGCGGGTGGCCAGCTCGACGTGCACCTCGAGGCCGATCACCGTCTGCCAGCGGCGGGCCGTCTCCGCGGGAGCCCCCACGCCACCCATCCCCTCGCCTCGGGTCTTCGGTGCGCCCGGTCCCGGGCGCCGCCCTCGCCGCTAGCCACCCATGCGCCCGGCGCCGAGGAGCGGGGGCCGACGGCGGGTCAGGTCCGCGGCCTGTTCGAAGGCGAACGCGACCCGCAGCACCGTCTCCTCGTCCCAGGCCCGACCGATGACCTGCAGCCCGAGCGGCAGCCCGTTGTGGAAGCCGCAGGGCAGGGAAAGGGCGGGTAGGCCCGCCAGGTTCACGGCGACCGTGCACACGTCGCTCGCATACATCTGCAGGGGATCCGCCGTCTTCTCTCCGAACGCGAACGCCGGGGACGGCGTCGTCGGGCCGACGAGCACGTCGAAGCGTGCCAGGGCGGCCTCGAAATCTTGGCAGATGCGGGTCCGCACCTGCAGGGCGCGCCCGTAATACTGGTCGTAGTAGCCGGCCGACAGCGCGTAGGTGCCCAGCATGATCCGGCGCCGCACCTCGGGACCGAAGCCCTCCCCACGGGTCCGGCCGAACATCTCCACGTAGTCGGCGGCGCCCGCCGCCCGCCGCCCGTAGCGCACCCCGTCGTAGCGGGCGAGATTGCTGGAGGCCTCGGCCGGCGCGATGACGTAGTAGGCGTCAAGCGCGTAGGGCACGGTGGGCAGGCTGCATTCGTCGACCTCGGCGCCCAATTCCGCCAGGAGGTCGGCGGCTGCCATGACCGACGACCGGACCTCGGGCGCCGTGCCCCCGCCGAGGAGTTCGACGGGCAGGCCGGCCCGCAGGCCCCGGCAGTCCCGCCGCAGCGCGGCCTCGTAGTCGGGGGAGGGCTCCGCCGCACACGTGGCGTCGGCCGGATCGGCTCCCGCGATGGCCGCGAGGACCAGGGCGCCGTCCCGCACGTCCCGCGTCAACGGGCCGATCTGGTCGAGGGATGAGGCGAACGCGACGAGCCCGTAGCGGGACACGCGCCCGTACGTTGGTTTCAGGCCGACGGTCCCGCAGAAGGCCGCCGGCTGGCGGATGCTGCCGCCCGTGTCCGAGCCGAGGGCGATCGTGGCTTCGCCCGCGGCCACGGCGGCAGCGGCGCCGCCGCTGCTGCCCCCGGGGACCCGGCCGAGGTCCCACGGATTGCGCGTGACGTGATCGGCCGAATGCTCGGTGGAGCTCCCCATGGCGAACTCGTCCATGTTGGTCGCGCCCAGGATGACGGCGCCCGCGGCGCGCAGGCGGCCGACGGCCGTCGCGTCGTACGGCGGCACGAAGCCTTCCAGGACGCGCGACGCGCACGAGGCGGGAACGCCCCGCATGCACATGTTGGCCTTGATGGCGGCGGGGACGCCGGCCAGGGGCGGCAGCGTGGCGCCCCTGGCGATGGCCGCGTCGACCGCGTCGGCGTCCGCCAGGACGTCCTCGCGGGCGCGCAGGTGCAGGAAGGCGCCGACCGCCGGCTCCACCTCGTCGATGCGTCGGAGCGCGGATTCCGCCACCTTCCTGGCCGAAACCTGGCCCGCGGCGAGGGCGCGGCGCACCTGATGGGCCGGCCACTCGTACGGCGCCACATCCACGGCGACACACCTCCCGGGACAGTCGGGAACGCCGGCCCCGCGTGGGCCGCACGGGCCGGAGGCGCCGGGGATCGGGGCCCTTATCCTTCGACGACCCTGGGGACCTGGAACATGCCGGCCGCGCTCGCCGGCGCCCCGGCGAGGGCCTCGGACGCGGTCAGCCCGGCCGACGGCTCGTCGTCCCGCGCCACCCCGGGCCGGCCCAGCGCGGCGGCCGTCGGAGGGACGTCGCGCACGTCCAGCTCCTGCAGGCGCGCCACGTGCTCGAGGATGGCGCCGAGTTCGGCGGCGAAGCGCGCCAGGTCCGAATCGGGCACGGCGAGCCGGGCCAGCCTCGCCACGTGGCGGACCTGGGCCTCGTCGATCGGCACCGTCCACCCCTCCCACGGCTTGGAGCCCGCGGCCCGACTCCAGGGACGATACCACAGCGGGACGGGGGGTCGCTCCGGGGCGGCCTGCGCTCAGGTCCGGCCCAAAAGGAGGTCCCGCAGGCCGTCCTCGTCCACGACCCGGACACCCAGCGCCCGGGCCTTGTCCAACTTGCTGCCGGCGTGCTCTCCTGCCACCACGAAGTCCGTCCGGGCGCTGACCGAGCCGGTGACGCGGCCGCCGGCCGCCTCGATGACGGCCCTGGCCTCCTCGCGCGTCCAGCCTAGGAGCGTGCCCGTGAGCACCAGCGTCTTGCCGGCCAGGGGCGGCGCGGCTTCCTCGGCGGTGGCGCCCTGCAGGCCGGCGCCCCCATCCGCGGGCGGCGGCGCTGGCGACGGATCCCCCGGGGGATCGGGCGCCGGGTCGGCGGTGCGCACCCCGGCCTCGCGCAGTCGGCGCAGCAGCCGGCGATTGTCGGGATCGGCGAAGTGCGCCTGCAGCGCCGCGGCGATGCGGGGGCCGATCTCGGGCACCTCCTCCAGCTGCGCGGCGGACGCGGCCGCGAGGGCGTCGACGTCGAGGAAGCGGCGCGCCAGCACCTGCGCCACCCGCTCGCCGACGAAGCGGATCCCCAGGGCGACGAGCAGGCGCCATAGGGGCCGGTCCCTGCTGGCGGCGATGGCCCGCACGAGGTTGGCCGCCGAACGCTCGCCCATCCGGGGGAGGGCCGCCAGCTGCTCCGCGGTCAGGGCGTAAAGGTCGGCCGGATCCCGCACCAGGCCGCTCTCCAGGAGCAGGCGGGCCGTCCGTTCCCCCAGACCCTCCACGTCCATCGCGCCGCGGCTTCCGAAGTGGATGAGCAGCCCGAGCACCTGGGCCGGGCAGGTGGGGTTGACGCAGCGATGGGCCGCCTCACCCTCCGCCCGTTGCACGGGTGCGCCGCACGCGGGACACTCGGCGGGCATCCGGAACGGCAGGGGATCGCCCTGGCGGCTCGCGTGGTCGACCTCGACGACCTCCGGGATGACCTCCCCCGCGCGGCGGACCGCGACCGTGTCGCCGCGGCGGACGTCCTTCGCCTCGACGTAGTCGGCGTTGTGGAGGGACGCCCTGGAGACCGTGACCCCGCCGACCGCCACCGGCTCCAGTTCGGCCACCGGGGTGAGGACGCCGCTCCGCCCGACCGACACCCAGATGTCGCGGACCCGCGTGCGGGCCGCCTCGGCCGGAAACTTGAAGGCCACGGCCCAGCGGGGCGCACGGCCGGTGGCGCCGAGCCGCCGCTGGGCCGCCGCGCGGTCGACCTTGACCACGGCGCCGTCCGTGGCGTAGTCCAGCGCCTCGCGCCGCTGCCGCCACTGCTCGCACCAAGCCGCGGCCGCGTCGACGTCCGCGCACCGGCGGCGTTCCGGGTTGACGGGGAAGCCCCATGCCTCCAGGCTCCCTAGGGCGTCCCACTGATCCAGGTCGGGGCCCACCAGCACCTGGTAGCACCAGAGGCGCAGCCCGCGCCGCGCCGTGACGGACGGGTCCTTCGCCCGGAGTGAGCCCGCGCCCGCGTTGCGCGGGTTGGCGAACGGAGGCTCCCCGGCGGCGGCCTGCGCCGCGTTGAGCGCGGCGAAGGCCGAGCGCGGCAGATACACCTCGCCCCGGACGGCGAGCTTGGGGGGAACGGCGCCCTTCAGCCGCACGGGGAGGCCCTCGACGGCGCGGAGATTCGGGGTGACGTCCTCGCCGACCGCGCCGTCGCCCCGCGTCGCGCCGCGGACGAACCGCCCGTCTTCGTATGTGAGAGCCACGGACAGCCCGTCGATCTTCAGCTCGCAGACGTAGGCGGACGGCGCGCCGCCCAGGTGCCGGCGCACGCGGGCGTCCCACTGGCGCAGTTCGTCCGTTCCAAAGGCGTTGTCGAGCGAGAGCAGGGCAACCTCGTGGGGCACCGGCGGGAACCGCGGGGAGGGCTCCCCCGCGACGCGGCGGGTGGGCGAGTCCGGGGCTGCCAGCGCGGGATGGTCCTCCTCGAGCGCCCTCAACTCGCGCATCCAGGCGTCGTAGGTCGCGTCCTCGACGTCGGGGTTGTCCAGGACGTAGTAGCGGTGGTCGGCGTCCGCGATCCGGGCCCGCAGGTCCCGCACACGGGCGGCGGCGCCGGCGAGATCCACGACCCACACCCCCCGGGCCGAGTCTTGCGGCGCGACACCCGGACGCGGACGGGCCTGCCCGGGCCCGACGGCGCCGCGCCCCTCGCGCGCAACGGGGCGTCACAGCCGGCGCAGCCGCGCGTACGCCAGGACGAGCTGGCGCCGCCCGGCGTCGGGGAAATCGACCGTGACCTCGGCGCCCGCGCCGGTGCCGGCGCACGCGACGACCACGCCCTCGCCCCACTTGGGGTGCAGGACGCGGTCGCCGGGCTCCAACCGGGGGACCGCCGGATCCTCCGCGGGCGCGGCCGCCGGCCCCGGCGCATGCGGGGCCGGGCGGCGCAGCAGCCCGTTGCCGCGGAAGCTGCGCTCGGCGCCTCGCTCCCGGAGCAGGCCCGGCTCGATCTCGCCGAGGAACCGCGAGGGCCGGGACGGCATGGGAGGCCCGCCGTACAGGGAGCGCTGGCCCGCATGGGACAGGTAGAGCCGCCCGCGCGCCCGCGTCATGCCGACGTAGCACAGGCGCCGCTCTTCTTCCATCTCCGCGGCCGCGCCCTCGAGCGCCTGGACGGCGCGGCTGTGGGGGAAGACGCCCTCCTCCAGCCCGACGAGAAACACCACGGGGAACTCGAGACCCTTGGCCGCATGCAGGGTGAGGAGCACCACGGCCCCGGCGTCGGCGGCCGCGCGGCCCTCCGGGCCCGCCGCCGGGTCCTCGCTCGCCGCCGGCACGGCGTCGGCCTCGGCGATCAGCACGGCCTGCTCGAGGAAGCGGCGCACACCGTCCAAGCCGCGGCCGACCACCGGGGCGTTCTGCTGGGCGACGACCAGGAGTTCCGCGCAGTTCTCCAACCGGGCGCGGGACTCGATGGTATCCTCCGACCGCAGCTCGGCCTGGAGGCCGCTGCGATCCAGGACCGAGGCGATGACCTCGGCGACCTCGGCGGGGGCGCGGCGCGCCCCGGGCGGCAGGGGCAGACCCTCCCGGTCCACCGCACCGCCGGCCTCGCCGCGCAGGCGTTCGATCAAGGCGGCGAAGTCCTGGAGCGCACGGCTCGCCCTCCCGGCGCCGGCGATCGTCTCCGCGTGGGCCAGCACCGACGGCAGCGCTTCCCCCGTCGCCTCGATGTGCTCGGCGAGGGCGCGCAGCGTGGCGTCGCCGACCCCGCGGCGGGGCACCGCCACGGCCCTCCGGAAGGATGTCCAATCGAGCGGATTGACCAGCAGGCGGAGGTAGGCGAGGGTGTCCTTGATCTCCTTGCGCTCGTAGAATTTCAGCCCGCCCACCACGACGTAGGGAATCGCGAGGCCGAGCAGTGCCTCCTCGACGGCCCGGGACTGGGCATGCGTCCGATAGAGCACGGCGAAGTCCGACCAGCTGGCCGCGGCGCCGCGCAGGCGCTGGATCTCGCGGGCCACGAAGAGCGCCTCGTCCCCCGGGTCCTCCGCCCGGTAGAGCGTGATGGGCTCGCCGGCGCCGCGGTCGGTCCAGAGGCGCTTCGGATACTTGCGGGGGTTGTGCCCGATGACCGAGCCGGCCGCATCCAGGATGCTCTGCGTCGAGCGGTAGTTCCGTTCCAGCCGCACCACGCGCGCCTCGGGGAAGTCGACCTCGAACCGCTGGAGGTTGCCGGCGTCGGCGCCCCGGAACCTGTAGATGCTCTGGTCCTCGTCCCCGACCGCCGTGAGGCTGCGGTGGCCGGAGGCGAGGGCCAGGACGAAGCGGTACTGCGCCCGATTGGTGTCCTGGTACTCGTCGACCAGGACGTGGCGGAACAGGGCCCGGTAGCGCGCCCCACCCTCCAGCGCGGCGAGCGCCCGCGGCGAGACGTCCTCCCCCGGGCCGGGCCCGTCGCCGGACGCCGGCTCCTCCAGGAGCCGAACGGTCAGCGTCATCAGGTCGTCGAAGTCCACGCAGTTCGCCTGCTCCAGCTTCCGCTGGTAGCGCTCATACACCGTGGCCACGGTCTGGCTCCACGGGTCCCGCCCGACCGCCCCCTCGGCCGCAGGCCCCCGCATCTCATTCTTGGCGCGCGAGATCCGGCCCAGCACGGCGCTCGGCGCGAACTTCTTCTCGTCCAGGCCCATGTCGCGCAGCACCTCGCGCACCGCGGTGCGCTGATCGTCGCCGTCCAGGATCGTGAAGTCCGGCGTGTAGCCGAAGCGGCCGATCTCGCGGCGCAGGATGCGGGCGCAGGCCGAATGAAAGGTCTGCACCCACATGCCTCGGGCGGAGGGTCCGAGCAGGGCCTCGACGCGGGTCTGCATCTCGTGCGCGGCCTTGTTCGTGAACGTGATGGCCAGCAGCCGGTGGGGATCGGCCCCGCGGCGGATCAGCCAGGCCAGCCGTCGCGTGAGGACGCGCGTCTTGCCGGAACCCGCCCCGGCGAGGATCAGCAGGGGGCCGGCGGGCGCCGTCACCGCAGCCCGTTGTTCCGGATTGAGGTCATCCAGGAGGTCGGCATCCGGGTCGGCCCCGGCGCGCGGCCGTACGGGAGGGGGGCCTGCTCCCGGCTCCAACGGCCCGGGTGCCGCGGAACGCCCGGGGAAGATGGGGAGACCGGTCATCGGGGAATACTCGGGCGGCGCCTCCCGGGAGAGTGGACCCCGGGGTGGATGGGGATCGGCCGGCACGCTGACGATCGCTCCTCAGGGGAGGGCCCCGGCGGCACTCCTTCGCCCCGCCTCCTCCCTTCCCTCCGCCCGGGGGCGCCGCGTGCCCTGGCGGGGGCCGCAGGGCGGCGATGGGCCCCGGCGCTTCGCACCCGGCCGCGCCCGCTCAGGTCCCGGCCGGCTGTTCCGCCACGGGCAGCTCGATCCGGAAGGTGGCGCCCGCCCCCCTGGCGCTTTCGACGCGGATCTGCCCGCCGCATCGCCGCACGATCCCCTGGCTCACGGCGAGACCCAGCCCGGTCCCGCCCGCCTTCGTGGTGAAGAACGGATCGAATATCCGCCAGACGTCGTCCGCCGGGATGCCGGGGCCGTCGTCCGCGACCACGATCTCCACCCACGATCCGCGGCACCGGGCCGACATGTCCACGTTGCCGGCGGCCCCGATGGCCTCCAGGGCGTTGGTCACCAGGTTGAGCACGACCTGCCGCAGCCGCGGGGCCTCGATGGCCGCCGGCGGGAGCGCGGGGTCGACGCTCACGCCCACCCCGATGCCGAGGGCCGCCGCCTGCCCCTGCACCAGCGCCGCGACGAACCGCAGGCAGGCCCCCACGTCGGAGGCCCGAGCGGTCGCGGGCGCCTCGGGGCGGGGCCGGCCGAGCAGCAGGAGGTCGGAGGCGATGCCCTCCAGACGGGCGATCTCCTCCCGGATGATGTCCAGGTAGCGGGTGCCCGTCTCGTCCGCGACCAGGGGTGCGAGCAGCTGGACCAGCCCCGCGATGGCGGTGAGCGGATTGCGGATCTCGTGCGCCGCACCGGCGGCCAGGCGCCCGACGACCTCCGCCTCGGCCTCGGGGAGGGCCCCTCGCACCCCGGGGCCCGGTGCCGGCCACCAGGCGGATCCGAGCTCCGGCGCGGACCGCTCCGCCTCGGGCGGCCCATCCGCGCCCATCGTGCGGCGGGTCCGACCGATGAACCCGGTGAGCACGACGCGCCCACCTGTGCCGACGAGCGGAACCAGCCGTCCCGGGAGCTGTGCCGGGGCCCCCGGGACGTCGGGTTCGGGCCCGGCCCCGGTCTGGCTCGGGCTCCAGCGTGCCACGTCGGCCAGCATGCAGCGCGCGGGGGGCGGCCCCGCGCCGCGCCGCCTCAGGGCGGCGCGAAACGCCGGGTTCAGATGGAGGACGCGTCCGTCGGGCCACGCCAGCGCCACCGGCTGGTCGACAAGGGCGAGGACCCGGCGGTACCAGACCTCCATGGCCGCCCGGGAGACCGGCCCCACGGCCAGCGCGGAGAGCACGGAGCCGTCCGTCGCGCGTTCCATACGCTGCGGGCCTCCCAGCGCGACCCATCCGCGACGCCCGTCGGGACCCCGGGCCGGGAGGCGGCCGGACGCGGGATGCGCCACCGCGCCCGGCGCCGGGGCTTGGAGCCCCTTCCCCGCGCTCGCCGTTCGGTGGAATCCTGTACCTCCCTGCTCCGCGGCGGGGCACGGTCGTTCGTCGCAATCCGGTGAAATTCGACACCGCGGCGCACCGGCGACGGCGCGGTGGCGGACGCGGCCGGCGCGCGGCGGTATGCCCGCATGCTATAGTGTTCGACGCGCGCCGCGCGTCAGCCGGCGCCGTTGGCGGGGGCAAAACGGTGCGCGTGTTCTCGGGGATCCAGCCGACGGGAAGCCTGCACCTGGGCAACGACCTCGGCGCCATCCGCCAATTCACCGACCTGCAGTCAAGGGCGGAGTGCCTGTTCTGCGTGGTGGACCTGCACGCGCTCACCGTCCCGCAGGATCCCGCCGCCCTTCGGGCGGCGACCCTGCAGGTGGCCGCGCTCTACCTCGCGTGCGGCATCGACCCGCGGCAGGCGGTCGTGTTCGTGCAGTCGCACGTCGCGGCCCACGCGGAGCTCGCGTGGCTGCTGGGCTGCCTCGCGACCACCGGGGAGCTCGGCCGCATGACGCAGTTCAAGGAGAAGAGCCGCGGCCACGAGTCGGTCTCCCTGGGCCTGTTCGCCTATCCGGCCCTGATGGCGGCCGACATCCTGCTCTACCGCTCCACGGCGGTGCCGGTCGGCGACGACCAGCGCCAGCACCTGGAGCTCACGCGCGACATCGCGCAGCGCTTCAACGCCCGCTTCGGGGAGACGTTCCCGGTTCCCGACGCCTTCATCGGCAAGGTCGGGGCGCGCGTCATGTCGCTCCAAGACCCCGCCGAAAAGATGAGCAAGTCGGCGGCGGATCCGGCGAGCCGCGTGGAACTCCTCGACCCGCCCGCGGCCGTGCGGGCGAAGATCCGCCGGGCGGTCACGGACTCGGGGCGCGAGGTGCGGCACGACCGGGAGGCCAAGCCGGCCGTCTCCAACCTCCTCGAGATCTTCGCGCTCGTTTCGGGCGAGCCCGTGGCCGCCCTGGAGGGCCGCTACGGGGATGGCGGCTACGGGCGCTTCAAGGCCGACCTGGCCGAAGCCGTCGTCGCGCACCTGGAGCCCATCCAGGGCCGCTACCGCGACCTGCAGGCGGCGCCGGACCACCTCGAGGCCGTCCTGGCGGATGGTGCCGTCCGGGCCGGCGCCCTGGCAGATCCCACGATGCGGGACGTGCGGGCGCGCCTGGGGCTCCTGCCCCGGCCGTAGCGGGCCGTGGTCCCGGTGGCGGGGGAAGGCGCCCCCGCCGTCACGACACCGTCAGGGTTCCGACCATCCCGGCCTGGGCGTGGCCGGGGAGGGCACACCAGAAGTAATACATGCCGCGGCGGCTCGCGGTGAAGGTGACGGTGGTGGTCCGACCCGCCGGGAGCGAGGCGTCCACGCCAAACGCAGGCAACGTGAAGTTGTGCGTCCCGGAGGAGACGTTGCGGATCTGGAGCCGCACCCGCGTGCCCACCTTGGCCGACAGCGTGTTGGGCTGGAACACGAAGTCGTTCGCCGTCAGGACCACCGGAGCGGCCGAGGTCAGAACCGCGGTGCCGTTGGCCCGATAGTAGGGGGCGAGCTGCGCCGCGGTTGGCGCGCCGACCGAGCTCGATGCCGCAGCCGGCCGGGCGGCGTGCGTGGACGACGACATGCCGCCCGCCCCTCGCCCGGCGGCGGAGAGCGAGGGCGCGGACGCGGACGAACCGGGCGCCGAGGGGCTCGGCGCCAAGCGGCGGGTTCCGCACGCGGAAAGCCCGACGAGTCCGGCTAGGCTGACCGCCGCAAGGAGCGACGCGCGCACGGCCGGGGGCCGCCGGCGTCGCCGCTGCGCATGCACTGCGGCACGTGGCGTGGCCACGCCCGCTGCCCCCGCCCGGCCGGATTGCGGCCGGTCACCCCGACCCGACCCCGCGTCCGTCATCCCGGACCCCACGGCTTCTCCCCCCTCCGCGCCGGCACGCCCCCGCAGAGGGCGCCGGGCGCGACACGCGCCAAAGGGCGCCTCCCGGCGCCCCCGGCATGTCGATTCCGACCGGTCCCGGCGCATCGTGCGCGGGGCGCGAACCCGGGTCCGGCGGCTCATCGCCCCCGCTCAGCTCGACGACGTGCTCGTCGACGAGGTCGTCGTCCCGCTGGTGCCCGTCGCCGTGCTACCCGCCGCCGAGGAAGTCGTCGCCGGGCTACTCGTGCTGGTCAGCGTCGACGAACTGGTCGTCGACGGCCCACCCGTCGCACCGCAGCCCGCGGCCAACCCCGCGAGCAGCGCGAGCGCGAGCGGTGCGGCAAGGCGCCGGATGCGGCGGGCGCCCCGGTTCCCCTCCGATGCCACCTGCGGATCCCTCCTCCGTGCCTTGCGCCCGTCGCGGCGGGGCCGCCCCGGGGCAGGTCCATGTGCGGCCATAGACTCTCCCAAGAGGGCCGCACGGCATGCATGGCTCGGCGAGGCGCCCGGCTGGCAGGGAGCGCCGACGAGGCGGGGTGCGTAGGGTGGAGGGCGGATGGGAAGGGCCGCGGGCCGGCGCATGGGATCGCCGGCCCGCGGCCCGGGATGGAGGGGCGGGTCAGATGGCCGGGATGTCGATGTCCACTTCGTGGCCGGTCGCGGCCGAGCGCAGAATCCCGTCGATGACGGCCTGGTTGCGCACGATGGTCTCGCCGGGAATGGGCGCCGGCCGGCCCTCCTTCACGGCGACGACGAAATCGCGGACCTTCTCATAGAAGATGTCCAGATTGCCCCGCGGCCGCAGGGGCAACGGGCTCTCCGTGTGCATGCCGAGGACGTCGTGGTAGAGGGTCACACCGCCCACGGTGCCGTCCCAGGCGCCGCCGGAAGGAAGCACCTTGAGGCCGGCGTCGGTGCCAAGGAACAGCGTGTTGCCCAGCGAGTCCATGTGCATCGCCCAGGACACCTTGAAGTTGAGCACGGCGCCGCCCTCCAGGCGCACCAGGGCGATGCCGAAATCTTCCACCTCGAAGCGGTCCGCCTCGCGGTGGTATTTCGGGTTCGTGCCGAAGTAGTTGGACGAATAGGCCGACACCGTGAGGGGGCGCGGGTAGTCGAGCGCATGGAGCGCCATGTCCAGGGCGTAGCACCCGATGTCCGCGATGGCGCCCGACCCCGCAAGGTCCTTGCGGATGAACGTGCCGCCGGGCGCCCCCCGCCGCCGCCCGCCGCCGGTCTCCACGTAATAGACCCGCCCGAGCTGCCCGGACTGGACCACCGACCGAACCATGCGCATGTTGGGGTCGTAGCGCGGCTGGAATCCGATCGTCAGGATCTTGCCGGACTCCTTCGCGGCGCGGGCCATCTCGACCGCCTGCTCCAGCGTGACCGCCATCGGCTTTTCGCACAGCACGTGCTTGCCGGCCCGCAGGGCGTCGACCGAGGTGCGGTGATGGGCCACGTTCGGCGTGCACACGCTGACGCCGTCCAGGTCCAGTTCCAGGAGGGCCCGGTGATCGTCGAAGGCGCGTGCGGCCGGCAGGCCGTGGCGTTGGACGAACTCCGCCGCCTTGCCGGGGACGACGTCCGCCACCGCCACGATCTCCACGTCGCTCATCCGCTTGTATGCGCCGGCGTGGGCGCCGGCGATGCCCCCGCTGCCAATGATCCCGATGCGCACCGAGTCCGCCACCGCGACCATCCACCCCTTTCGCCGGCCGTGGCCGCCACGGTGCCGCCCGGCGGCCGCGGCGCGCCCGAGCCGGGACACGCCGGCCCGACGTTCCCCCTGCGCGGGGCTTCTCCTGCGCGGCCGGGGGTGGCAAACGACACAAATGGCCGGCACGGGGCGAGGGCCGCCCTCGGCGTCAGGACCCGGAGGACGCAGAACCGGCGGCCGCCGCCGTCTGGTCGATCGTGACCCGGATGATGTGCGCGTTCCGCTTGGGCGAACTGATCTCGCTCGGGTTCAGAGGGTTGGCGGCCACGGGCAGCGCGGCGATACGATCGACCACCGCCTGGCCGGATGTGACCATGCCCACCTCCGTATAGACGGGGTCGGCGTTGAGGTTGGCGCACTGGGACCCCGTGCAGATGAAGAATTGGCTCCCGTTGGTGTTCGGTCCGGAATTCGCCATGGCCACGATGCCGGGTGCATATGGATAGGGCGGCGGAAGCTCGTCGCCGAACCGGTACCCGGGACCGCCCGTGCCGATGTTGTTCGGGTCGCCGGTCTGCACCATGAAGCCCTTGATGACGCGAAAGAACCGCAGGCCGTTGTAGAAACCGTGCCGCGACAGGAACACGAAGTTGTTCACCGCGACAGGGTCCTGGGCAGCGAACAGGTCGATGGTGAAGGTGCCGAAGTTGGTGTCGACGACCGCGGAGTAGGCGTCGCCCGGCGTCAGCGTCACGGGCGGGGCCGAGGACCAGGTCGCATGGGTGGCGGTCCGCCCGCACGCGGCCGTCAGGAGGGCAGCCAGAAGGGCCCCGGCCGCCGCCCGCAGCGCGGCGCCCCCTCGGGGCATCCGCCGGTCGCGCATCCGCATACCGCCTCCAGGTCCTGCGCCGGTGCGCGGGCCGCCCCCGGCCGCCGCCCTCGGACCGAGACATGGTACCAGAGACAGACCCGGCATGCGCGGCCCGGCACGAACGGTCCGGCCGCGGCTGGCGGTGGGCGCGACCGTTCCGCTAAGATGCGAGGCGTGATCCGCCGACTGCGCGCGACCCTCGGCGCCCGAACGATGCGCAGCTTCGGCGTGGACGTCGCGGCGACGAGCCTGTTCGCCGTCTTCCAGGCGCTGCTGTCCCCGTTCGTCCTCATCGTGGCGGTCCAGCGCGGCGCGGCGCCGTGGGAGGTCGGCCTCCTCACCGCGGCTCCGAACGCCGCGATGCTGCTTTCGGGGTGGTACGCCAGACTGGCGGAACGCCGGCGCCTGGTGCCATGGGTGTCGTGGACCAGCGGCCTCGGGCGGGCGCTCCTGCTGCTCGGGGCGTGGGGCAGCGGCCTGGGGCTCTTCCTCGGGGCCTACTGCGGCTTCAGCATCCTGTCCGCGGCCTCCAACCCCGCGTACACGGCCATCGAGCGCGCGATCTACCACGAGCGGTGGCGCGGGCAGCTGATGGCGGGCGTGCGCACCGCCCTCGGCCTCGTGCAGTTCCTCGGGACGCTGGTCGCCGGCCGGCTCATGGACGCCTATGGCTCGGCGCGCGTCTGGACGGTCGCGGTGATCTTCGGCATCGGCTCGGCGGTGGTCTTCACGCGCATGCCCGAGCCGGCGAGCGCGGCCCGGCCGGCCGGGAGCGAGCCGCGGGACCGGGTCGCCGGCCGCGGCGCCCTGGCGCTCGCCGCGGCGGATCCGCGCTTCCGCGCCCTCATCGTCGCGGTGATGCTGGCCGGCGGCGGCAACCTGCTCGTCGCCCCCGGCTATCCGCTGTACCAGGTCCACCGGCTGCACCTTACCGACGGAGCGGTCGCCGACCTGACCGCGGTATGGGCGCTCGCCTGGACCGTGTGCTACCCCCTCTGGGGGCGGATCTGCGACCGGCGCCGGCCCGCGCTCGTGGTGGCCCTGGCCTGCGGCTGCTACGTCGTCCCTCCCCTCTGCTACGCCGCGGGCGCGCACCTGCCCGTGCTCCTTGGGGCCTACCTCGTCCAGGGGGTCGGGGACTCGGCCCTCGACGCCGGTTGGCAAAACCACGTGATGCGCCTCGCGGGCGACCGCATCGGGGTCTACGCCGCCGCCTACTACACGTTCCTCGGCGTCCGCGGCACGCTCATGCCCATGCTGGGCGCCGCCGCGGCCGCGCGCTTCGGGCTGGTCCCCCTGTTTCTGGCCGGCGCCGCCATGGTTCTCGCCGGGCTGTGGTGCGCGCGCCGGCTGCCCGATGCGCCGCTGCCGCTCGCAAGGGACGTCCGCGGCGCGCCGGAGCAGCGGGTCGCACCGGGGTCGGGGGCCCGCGCATAGGGCGCGGCGCTCCGGCGGGGTGCCGCTCCTAGGTCGGGCGGGTTCAGCCCCGGGCGCGCAGGAAGGCGTCGACCTCCCCCCGGTCGGGCATCGCCGCCATCGCGCCCGGGCGGGTGGTCTGGAGGGCCGCCGCCGCGCAGCAGCGCCGCAGCATCTGTTCCGCCTCGGCGATGGACATCGCGGCCGGGCCCACGGCGGAAGAGCCGGGCGCCGCCCCGGCCCACCAGGCGAGCATCGTGCCGAGGAAGCAGTCCCCCGCGCCGACCGCGTCGACCGCCTGAACCTCGAAGCCGGGATGCGCGGCGACGGCATCCGGCGTGACCCACAGGGCGCCGCGCTCGGCGCGGGTGACGACGACGGCCGCCGGTCCGCCCGGGGCGCCGCGGGACGCCGCGAGCAGCCGGCGGGCGCGATCCTCCGCGGAGCCCTCGGCATCCGCGAGCAGTTCCAATTCCGCCTCGTTGCACTTCAGGACCTCCGCGAGGGCCGCGGCCTCCCGTGCGGCCGCGGCCCCGGCCGAGGCGGATGGCCACAATCGGGGGCGCCAGTTGACGTCGAAGCAGGCGGGCACCCCGAGCGCGCGCGCCCGCTGCAGCGCGTGCAGGGTCGCCGCCCGTGACTCCGGCGCGGATAGGGAGACCCCTCCGCACCCCAGGCCCGCCGCGCCGCGCAGAACCTCATCCCCCACGTCGCCGGGCGCCAGGGCCGCGTCGGCGCCCCGCAGGAACTGGAACCCGGCGTCGCCTCGCGCCAAGGGCAGCACGAAGGCGAGCGTCGTGAACAGCGTCGGGTGCGTCCGCAGCAGGGCGCCGTCCACCCCCGCGCCGACGAGCGCCTGCCGGAGGAGCCGGCCGAACGCGTCCCCGCCGACGCTCCCCACGAAGGCCGCGGACGCACCCGCCCGGGCCGCCGCGACGGCCGCGTTGGCCGGCGCGCCTCCGGGCGACGGGCGGAACGCGCGGGCCTCCTCCAGCGCTGCGCCGCCCTCGCCCAGGAAGTCCACGAGCACCTCGCCGATCAGGACGACCCTGCCCACGCCCGACACGCCGGTTCCCCCCTTTGGCCCCACTTCGCCTCACGATCCGGTCCAGAGCCCGGGGGCGATCGGTTGCCCGACCGCGTCGGGAAGGTCGGGCAGGCCCAGGTGACGGGCGGCGGTCGGCCCGACGTCCACCAGGCGCAGGCCACGGGCCGCCCGCCCCGGCCCCGCGCCGCGCCGCAGGTCCCGCCCCGAGATCGCCGTGAACACCCCGTACCGGGCATGATTCGCCCCGTCCGGTCCGGTGTCGTTCTCGCGGGTGAACACCTCGCCGGCGCGGCTCGCGAACCCGCCGAGGGCGCGCCAGTAGAGGTCGCCGGGATACACGATCAGGTCCGGCGCGAACCCGGCCACCCGCCGGTAGACGCGCTGCGGGACGTGGACGCGCGTGCGCGCGCCGGCGGGACCCCAGGGCATCCGCACGGCCCGCAGGCGGCGCGCGATCTCGTCCCGCGCCTGGGCGGCCCGGTCTGCGGGCACCCGCCCTTCCGGTTCACGGCCCGCGATGTTCAGGAACACCCGGCCGTAGTATCCGCCGTCCCCCCAGGCGGTTGTGGCCGCCCAGTCGACGTCCTCGGTCCGCAGCCGCCCCGGGCGCTCCGGAGGGCGGCGCAGGCGCAGCAGCCCCTCGCGCAGCAGCCATTCGTTGATGAGGAAGCCTCCGTCCATGCGCTGCGCGCCATGGTCGGAGACGCAGAGCACCAGCGTCTCGTCGTCCACGAACCGCAGGGCCTCGCCGAGCCAGCGATCGACCACCGCGTAGTACTCGCGGATCGTATCCCGGAACGGGCTCCCGGCCTCGTGCAGCACGTGCCGCGGGTCCATGAACTGCCAGAAGGCATGATGGGCACGGTCGGTTCCGATCTCGACGATGGCGAACAGATCCCAGGGGCGCGTGCCCAGGAGGTGGGTGGCCAGCCGCCAGCGCTTGTCGGTCATGTCCAGGATCTCATCCAGCACCCGGCGCCGGTCTGGGCTGCGGGCGTCCTCGACGTCGAAGCGGTAGTCGCCGACCAGGGCCCGCGTCTCCGCGACCAGCGACGCCGGCTCGGCGAACGCGCTGTCCGGCCCGGGCGTCAGGAAGCAGCCGACGAACTCGCCGCGAACCCTGCGGGGCGGGTAGCCGGGCGGCACACCGACGATGGTGCTGTGCAGGCCCGCGGCGCCGGCCAGGTCCCAGACGGCCGGCGCGGACGAGGCGGGTATCCCGTCGGAGAAGGTCAGGCGGAGAGGCCCGTAGCCCCAACCCGCGCGGTTCCGGAACCCGTAGACGCCGAGCTGGCCCGGGTCCCGGCCGGTCATGGCGCACATCCAGGCGGGACAGGTGATCGGCGGGCACACACTGAGCAGGCGGCCCGCGGCCCCGGCCGCGATCCGCTGCAGATTGGGCATGGCGGCCCGGAAGCGGCCGAGCGCCAGCGTCGGTTCGAGGCAGTCCAGGCCCAGGAGCATGACCCGGGGCCGCATGCTGCCCAGCTCCCTTGCCTCGCGGGGTTCGGACGGCCCGGGCCCCGCGGGGCGCGTCAGTACCCCAGGTTGGCGAGGCGCCGGGAGACCCTCTCGCGATCCTCCTCGCTCACGGCGGGCGGCGCGGGGGCTCCCGGCGCCACGATCCTCCGGAGCGACACCGTCTGCCGCGCCAGCGGGTCCCCATCCCCGGTCTCGCGCGCACGCCGCGCCACGTGGTCCTCGAGCCGCCGCAGCAGGGCGGACGCGACCTCCGGCCGCACCGCCGCGAGGTTGGCGGTTTCGCCCGGATCCGCGACCATATCGTAAAGTTCCACGTCGGGCCCGCCGTGGAAGTCGGGCTCCAGGGCCGAGATGAGCTTGTAGCGGCCGTCCAGCCAGGCACGCTTGCGCATCCAGCTGCACTCCGTGCAGTAGAGGGGATCCTCGGAGCCGAGCCCTCCGCGCCAGGCCATACCGAGGTCCCGCCCGGGCAGGAACGCCGGCGCCGGTACCCCCAGGGCCCCGAGGACCGTGGGCGCCACGTCGAGGAGCGTCACGGGCCCGCCGCACGCCACGCCCCGGGGTACGCGCCCGGGTCCCCACAGCAGCAGGGGCACCCGGAGGTTCGTCTCGTACAGGCCGTGGTGATCGAACCAGATGCCGTGCTCGCCGAGCTCCTCGCCGTGGTCCGCCGTCAGCAACACGATCGCGTCCTGCAGGCAGCCGGCCGCCCCCAGCAGGCGCAGGAGGCGCCCCACGCCGTGGTCCAGGGCCCGGACGCACGCCGCGTATTGGGCGCGGGGGAAGGCGCGGTCGGTGACGCCCGGCATCCAGCCGGCGAAGTAGTCGGCGAAGGGGGCGAAGGCCCACATGGCATCCAGCCCGTGTTCCCCCGCCCGTTTCTCGTCGCCCGCATAGAAGAGGCGGTGCCACGGCGGGGGCGGGCAATAGGGCGTGTGCGCGTCCCAGAAGTGGAAGAAACCGAAGAACGGCCGCCCGGCGCGCGCCGCCGCGCCCAGCGTGTCCACGGCCTCCGCCGCGGCGGCGAGCACGGCCTCGGACTTGCGCCAGAACCCGTCGGGGGACGGTTCAAGGGCGTATGGGCAATAGCGGTCGAAGCCGCGCGGAAACCAGCGGCCCAGGTTGTCGGCCGCCGCCGTCACGACGCCGGCCCCGGAGAGCGCCTCCGGGAGCCACCACAGGCCGGCGGGCGGCAGCACCGGTCCCCCGTGGGCGACGACGTGGTGGACGAACGCATCCTGGCCGGCGAACAGGGTGGTGTGCGCCGGCTGGGTCGGAATGTGCGGGGAACGGGCCTGGGTGAAGCGCGCACCCTCGGCCGCCAGGCGGTCGATCGCGGGGGACGTCGGCAGGGGGCAGCCGTAACAGCCGAGGTGGTCCGCGCGCAGGGTGTCGCACACGATCAGCACGACGTTCAGGGCAGGCGGCCCCTTTCCGGGATGGTCAGGCCCAGGCGCCGGCCCCGCCGTCAGGCCTCGCTCGGCGGCGCACGGCGGGCTCGACCGCCCGCCCGGGTACCGCCCTTCCGAGCCGGGGCCGCCGGTGCGTCGCCAGGGACCGGGGGCACGGGAGCCGGCGGGCCCTCCGTTCGGGCGGGTTCCGCCGGGGGGACGACCGCGGCGGGGGCGGGCGGGGATTCCGGCGGCGCGGCCGGCACGGCCATGCGGACGTTGCCGATCCGGCGCATCGTCACGCCCTGGACCGAGACCGGCGCGGGCCGACCGGTCTCCCGTTCCCGCCGCTCGACGTGGGCCAGCATGTCCGCCCGCAGCCGCGCGACCACGTCCGGCCGCGCGTCCGCGAGGTTCCGGCGTTCGCCGGGGTCGGAGGGCAGGTGGTACAGCTCGACGGGCGGCATGTGGTGGAAGTCGGGCTCCAGCGCGAGGATCAGCTTCCACTCGCGCGTCCGCCACGCGTGCTTCCGCATCCACGAGCACTCGGTGACGTAGATGCCGGTGTCGTTTTGGCCCCAGGTGCCGAGTGCTCCGTCCGCCGCGCCGCGCAGGATGGGCCAGAGGCTGCGGCCCGCGAGGCCGAGCCCCTCGGCACCCTGCCCGGCGGCCTCGAGGACGGTCGGGGCGATGTCGTAGTGGCTGACGGGACCGTCGTGCACCCGGCCCGCGGGCACGCGGCCCGGCGCCCAGAGGATCAGGGGCACATGGACGACGGTCTCGTACAGGCCGTGGTGATCGAACCACATCTGGTGCTCATCCAGTTCCTCGCCATGATCGGCGAAGAAGATGACCAGAGTGTCGCGGTCGAGACCCCGGGCCTTCAGCATGACCAGCATGTGCTGCAGGCACACGTCCATGTAGGCCAGCTCCGCGTCATACTGCCCCTTGGGGAACTCGACGTCGGTCACGCCCTCCATCCACTCGTGGAAGTACCAGCGGAACGGCTCGAAGGCCCACATCGCCTCCAGGGAGCGGTTGCGGGGATCCCGGGGATCCCCCGCGTAGAACGTCCCCCAGAACGGATCCGGGGGCAGGTATGGGGTGTGCACGTCCCAGTAGTGCAGGAAGCAGAAGAACGGCCGGTCCTGGGACGCTATGGCCGTAAAGACCTCGTCCGCGGCGGCGTTGACGGCTTCGGCCTTGCGCCAGCGCCCGGCCGGATCCGGGCCCAGATGGTAGGTGCGGTACAGATCGAAGCCGCGGGAGAACCACCGGCCGAGGTTGTCGGCGGCCGCGGTGAAGTAGCCCGCCTCGCGCAGGCGCTCCTGGATCTGCCGGATGCCGGGATCGAGCTCGACCCGGCCGCCGTGCGCGACGATCTGATGGTCGAACACGTCGACGCCCGTCAGCACCGTGGTGTGGCCGGGATGGGTCGGGACGTGCGGGGCGATGCAGCCCCGGAACAGCGCGCCCTCCGCCGCGACGCGGTCCAGGTGGGGCGAGGTCAGGCGCGGATAGCCGTGGCAGGACAGGTGATCCGCGCGCAACGTGTCGAGGCTGACCAACAGGACGTTCACCGGTATGCCATCTCCGCTTCGCGGGAGTGGGGGCGGGCGGACCGGCTCCGCGCCGGCTCAGGGGATCGGCACCCGGCGGCCCTGCGCCGCGGCGTCATACGCGGCCAACACCATGGCGACCGACTGCCGTCCGTCGCGCGCGGTCGCGGCCGGGCTGCCGGCGCGCAGGCCGTCGAGGAACCCGCGGGCGACGGCCGCGATGCGCTCCCCGTGGCCGGCGGGGATGGGCAGGCCCTGGTCCTGCCAACCGCGCTCCGGTTCGGCCCGGCGGTACACCTTGAGGAGGATCGGTTGCGGCGGCCGGATGGCGCCCGTGCTCACGAGGTCGTCATGGTTCTGGATGATGACACCCTCGTCCCCATACACCTCGGTCGTGTTCTCGCCGACCAGCGTGGTCGCGGAGTTGGCGAGCTCGGCCAGGACGCCGCTCGCGAAGCGGTAGATGCACAGCCCGGTGTCCTCGAGACCGCCCGGCGCGAGCCGGCTCCCGACCTCCGCCACCACGCTCTCCGCCTCGCCGAAGACCCACCGCAGGAAGTCCGTCGCGTGCACCGCGTCGTCGAAGAACAGGCCGCGATTCAGCGCCGGGTCCGCGTGCCAGCGCGAGGCCCCCCGCAGGAACGCCTCGTCGAAGAGCACGCCGATGCAGTGCCTGCGGCGCGCCCAGCCGATGCGGCCGATGGCGCCGCCCAGGACGAGCTCCCGCAGGCGCAGGTTGGCGGGATCGTGCCGCATCTGGAACGCGGTCTCGAAATGGGTCCCGGCCCGCGCCACCGCGGCCACGACCGCGTCGCATTCGTCGAGGGTGAGGCAGAGCGGCTTCTGGCACAGCACCGCGCGGCCCGCGGCCACGGCCTGCAGGCACAGATCCGCGTGGAAAGCGGTCTCGGCCGTGACCACCGCGGCGTCGCAATCGGCAAGGACCTCGTCGGGGGACGGCGCCACGGCGGCGCCGAACCGGGCCGCGAAGGCCTCCGCACGCTGCGGATCCGCGTCGTAGACCCGGCCAAGCTCCGCGTCGGCGAAGCCGCGAAAGCGCACCGCGTATGCGGCTCCGTGCCCGTGCGCCACGCCCAGGTACCCGATCCGGATCTTCGCCGCCATGCGGTCCCTCCCCCGGGCCACTCCCCCGCGGGGCCGGCGCGTCGACGCCGCCCCGCACGGGCAGGGGCCGGCCGGCGCGGCAACCGGCCTCGACGTTTCCGCCCAGGGGCGCCGCTTCCTTCCGCCGGCCGGACCCGGCCCGGCGGCGGAGGGGTGCGGCGCGGCGATCCGAAATCCCCTGCGGCCGGCGGCCGCAGGGGGCGCGGCGGAAGGAGCGGATCCCGTGGCTCGGGGACCGGCGCCTGGACGCGGAGGGCTCTCCCGGG
>JAJYVV010000135.1 GCA_021791815.1 Bacillota bacterium
CGGTCCGGACGGTATGGAGGGCAGATCGAGGCAGCGGCGTCGAGAGCACGGCGGCGACGGCGGGGGTCGACACGGTGCCCCCGGCCCCTCGCCTCGGCCGGGCCCCCGCACGCTCACTGGACCCACGCCGGGGCTGCCCACAACCCGGCCCGTCCCCGCGACTCCAGAGCCCTGCGCCCGCCGGAGCGGGCGTCGGCGCCGGGCGAGCCATCCGGAGCCACGGCGTGCCCATGGCGCCCTGACCGCCCGGGGGGCGGGCAAGACCGCGCCGACGCGCATCCTGGCGGGGGTCACCGGGCGGCCACGAGGGCATGACCGACACCGGCCGGCGGGCGATGAAGGGCGTCCTCGACCACCTGCCGGAGGACCTCGGACCCCTCCCGGACGTCACGGCCCGGAATTCCTCGACCACGTCGGCCGCCAGAGGGGTTGGAGGACCGGGGCCCGCGGCGCCGGCAGGTCGCCCGGCCACTGGAGACGTGGTGCGCGTGGGCATCGCGCAGGCCCTGCTCGGGCGACCCCGCCGCTCCGAGTTTGGAGGCCGGGCGGTGTGCCCGGTCCAACCGCCCTCCGCGCGACACCCGGCTGCGTGTGGACGAACCACGCGCCGCGGGCGTGCCGGCGCCGCCGTATCCGTTCCCGGTTGTCGACCACCGGTTCCGGGGCAATTTCGTCACCTCCCGGCCCTCTCCGACACCATGCCGTCGCCCCCGGAGCGCTGCGACCTCCGCGCGTTCCTGGGCCGGACGCAGGGCGCCGTCCGCCCTCGTCCCGGTGCGGCTGGGCGCCCGGACCCGGGACGGACGTCCGGGCAGGAACCCCCCCGGCCCGCCCGAATACCGCCGCCGGCCCTTCCCAGGTCGCGGCGGAGGTGGGTTCCCATGGTGGACGGCCCGGGTCCGGCGTCCGGGACCCGGCGGCTGACCCGTCGGCGCACCCTGGAACGGGCCGCCAGCGGAGCGCTGGCAACGGGCCTTCTCGCCGCGGGCCCCGGTGGCCGCGTGGCCGCCGCATCGCCGCAGGCGCGGGGCGGCGCCGTGCAGGTCGTGTTCATGCCCAACAACCAGGGGGTGGGGTGGAACAGGACCACGCTGGCGCTCTACCAGGATTTCGTGGACTCGACCTTCAACGCCTCGACGCCGGGGATTCGCGCGGTCGTGTATCCGGGGGGACCCGGCAACGTCCAGGCCCAGGTGATCGCGTCGGCGGCGGGTTCCGGCTATGCGGACATCTATGAGGGATGTTGCAACGACATCTCGACCCTCCAGACGGGCGGCTGGATCCTGCCCCTGGATCCCTACCTCAAGCAGGACAACGTCTCGACGTCGCTGTGGTCGCCGGGGCACGTGGCGGCGCTGACGACGGGAAACAGCCTGTTCGGCCTGCCGAGCTACGACGGCCCAGGCGTCATCGCGTACCGCCAGGACATCCTGGACGCGCTGGGCCTCGCGTACCCCGACCCCTCCTGGACCGCGGCGGAGGCGGCCGCCCTCTGGCAGTCCTGCACGACCAAGGTCTCCGGGCAGAAGGTCCAGGGGGTCGCCGTGATCTTCGACGAGGCGTCCACGACCTGGCAATACTGGCTGAAGGGCTGGGGCGGCGAGGTCATGAACGCGGCCCATGACCGTTGCACCGCGGACAGCGCCGCGGGCGTGGCGGCCCTCGGATATCTCGCGGGGCTGGCCACGGCCGGGGTGATGCAGAGCGGCAGCGGGGTGTCGAGCCTGGCGTCGGGGAGCCTCGCCTTCTCGATGTGCGGCGGGTGGCAGGTCGTCGACATGGCGACGCAACTCGGCACGAAGTATAAGTGGGACATCCTCCCTGTGCCGACCTGGCCCGCCGGCAAGGCCACCTTCGGCAACATCGACTTCTATGCCCTGAGCAGCGTGACGCGTCACGTCGCCGAGGCCTGGCAGGTCCTGCAGTGGCTGACGGCGGAGCCGGCGTGGCAGCGGTTCCAGATGAAGTCGACGCTCGTCGAGCCCTGCCTCCTTTCCCTCTGGGACGAATGGCAGGCCACGGTGGTCGCAGCCGCGCCGCCGCTGCGGGGCAAGGCGCTCCAGTGGTACAAGGACGCGGCCCTCGGCTATGCCTACGGGACGCTGCACTTCGCCTACGCTCCCCTGCAGGCCGCCGCCATCGCCGACGCCGCGCTGGACGGCATCTTCGCCGGCAAGGTCACCCCGCAGGTCGGCCTCGGCCAGATCCAGACGCAGGTCAACGCGCTGGAGGCCGTCGCGGCGCAGGAGCAGGCGGCCGGCACCGCGCTCCAGAAGCGCTTCCCGACGACCGGGCCGGCCATCGCGGCCGTGCCCAACGGGATCTGAGGCAGGGGGCGCGGCCCGCGCCTGCCCCGGCCGCGGCCCCTGCCGGTTCCGCCGCGCCGGGCGCATGGCCTGCGACATCACCCGGCTCGACCTTTCCGCACCACCTGGCCGTGGACGCCCACGGGGCCCCGCCCTCCGGACCGGCCACGCCGTCGGCGGCCTTCGCGCCCGCGGGATCGGACCCAGGCGCGTGGCCGAAGGGGGAGGGGCGCATGCGGCGCGACGACCGCCCGGCGCCCGCGCCCTGGCGGGCCGGCCTCGCCCACATCGCGGCGGGCCTGCGCGCGGAGCCGCTCTGGGACCTCGGGGGCTTCCGCTGGTCCGACGTGCCGGCCGGGGCCGGCCTGCGCTCGGCGGCCGGGGTGCTGGTGCCCCTGGCCGTGGGCCTCGCCGCCGGACACCTGCGGGATGGCGCGTACGCCGCCCTGGGCGCCCTTCCGGCCGGGTTCGTGGCCTTCCAGGGGGTCTCGCGCGGGCGGGTGGCGGCCGTGGTCCTCGCGGCCCTCGGCATGGCGGCGGCCACGTTCGCGGGTGCCGCCGCGGCCGCCGCCGCCCCGTGGCTGCTGGTCCCGCTCGTCGCGGGCTCGGCCTACGCGGCCGGGCTGCTCAGCGCCCTCGGCCCCCGCTTCGGCGCTGCGGCCCTGCAATGGCCGACCGCCATGCTCGTCGCCACCACCCTGCCGCTGGCGCCGGGGCCAGCCCTCGCGCGGGCGGCCCTCGTCCTCGCGGGCGGGCTCGGACAGGGCGCCCTCGTGGTGGCGTCCTGGGCGGTCGGGCCCGGGGCCGGGGAGCGGGCCGCCGTCGCCGCTGCCTACCGGAATCTGGCGTTCCACGCCGCCGGCCTTGCCGCCGGCCGGCACGGGCCCCCGCCCGCGGCCGCGTTCCCGGGCAGCCTACCGCTGCGGGACCCCAACCCCCTCCTGCGTGGCCCGGTGCGGGTCCACCTGCTGCAGCTCCTGGACCTGGCGGAGCGGATCCGCGTCACGCTCGCGGCGGCCGACCGCGCGCCCGAGACGGGCGGCGCGCCGCGAGCGGAGGCGGCGGGGGACGCGGATGCGCTCGCGCAGGCAGCCGCCGCTTTGCGGGGCGTCGCCGCCGCACTCCAGGAGCGCGCGGCCGCGCGGCGCCAGGCGGCCGCCCTGGCGTGTGGGCAGCCCGCCCCGGCGCCCGGTGCGTCCTGGGCCGCCGCCGCGCTGCTGGGCCACGTGCGGGCCGCGCTCGTCTGCGTCCGGGCCCTGGACGACATGGAGGTCGGGCCCGCCCCGGCGGCGGGCCCGCGGCCGCCCGGCGTCGGCCTGACCCTGCGTTCGGCGGCGGGCCCCGGTTCCGAGGCCGGGCGGCACGCGTTTCGGGTCGCGGCGGCGGGGGGCATCGCGGAGGCGGTCGCCCTGGCCGCGCGCCTGCCCCACGGGTATTGGGTGCCCATGACGTGCCTGATCGTGCTGCAGCCCGGCTATGCCTCGACGCTGCGCCGCGGGCTGCAGCGCGCCGCGGCCGTGGCCCTGGGCGCCGGCCTGGGGCTCGCCACGGCCCTGCTCGTGCCGCTGGGGCCGCGGGCCTTCCTCCCCGGCATCGGGTTGTCGCTCGCCGTCGCCTACGCCGTCTGGGGCGTGAACTACTTCCTCTACGCGCTGTTCCTCACCGATCTCGTGGTCGTCCTGCTCGCCCTGCTCGGGCTGCCGCCACTGCCGGCGGCGCTGGCCCGGCTGGAGGGCACCGCCATGGGCGCGGCCCTCGCGCTGGCCGCGTACGCGGCATGGCCAACCTGGGAGCGCGGGGCGGCGGGCGAGAAGATCGCCCGGCTCCTGGAGGAACAGGGGCGGTATGCGGGCCTCGCCCTCGCCGCCTACGCCGAGCCCCGGACGCCGGACGGGCGGGCTCGCCTGCGCGCGGCCCAGATCCAGGCCCGCCGGTCCCGGGTCGACGCGGAGGGCTCCGCCGACCGGTTGGCCGACGAGGGGGATGCGGCGGCCCACGGTCCGCGTGCCGCGGAGGCGGCCTCGATCCTCGCGGCGGTCCGGCGCTTCGCGTCCGGCGCCCTGACCGTGGGGGCCGCGGTCGAAGGGGGGCGGGCGTGCCCACCGAACCTCGCCGGCGGCACGGCCGAGTTCGCGGCCGCCATCCGCGCGACCATGAACGGCCTGGCCGCCGCCGTCCGGGCGGGGGAGGCCCCGGGCGTCCTGCCGGACCTGCGCCGCCTGCACGCCGCGAGGATCGCCGCACCGGCGGAGGCGGCGCCGGACGGGGTGCTGGTCGCGGCGGCGGACGCGATGGTCGACGGCGCCGATTCCATCCGCGAATGGCTGGCGCGGCCGCGGGACCGGTACGGGTGACGCAGGCTTCGCCGCGGCGAGCCCCGGGGTTGCCCGCCCAGGACCGCGGCCGGGCGCGCGGAATCGACGAACCCTGCGACACCGCGGACCGGGCGACTTCCGGCCCTTGGGAGGCCCTTCGCCGCGAGGGGGGGTGGCGCGGTGCCCCGCGCCAGGATCCTCCCGACCGCCCTGCGCCCGCCGTCCCCGGGGCCGGCCCCCTCCGGCCGCCGCGCGTTCCTCCGGGCGGCGCTGGGGACGGCCGCCGCGCTCGGCGCCGCCGGGTGCGCCCGGCTCGGCCTGGGCCCGCCGCCGGCCTCTGCCGCCTCCCGCACGCCGCTGCTCGTCGCGGCGCACAGCCTCCTGCCGGCCGCCGCGGGGCTCGCCCGGGCCTGGGACGCGGCGCACCGCTCGAGCCGCCTGACCGTGGAAAGCGAGATCGGCGGTCCGCCGCGATACACCATGCCGGACCGCGCTTACGCCCTGGCCGACGTCGGGCAGCTCTCGGGCGACGGCGAGGAGCCGGGCGGGCTCGCCCCCTACGTGAACATCGCGCCCCTCGTCCGCCAGGCGAACTTCGACCTGGGGAGGCTGCTGCCGTCCGCCGTGCAGGCCTTCGCGTTCGGCGGCGACCTCTTCGGGCTGCCCCTGCTCTGCGTCCCCTACGTCCTGATGACCAACACCACCCTGCTCGGGAGCGCCGGCGTCGCGCATCCCGCGGATCAGCCCTGGACACTGGCCCAGATCGAATCGGCGGTGGCCGCGGCGCGCGCGTCGGCGAACATCCCCGCCTCGGCGCAGCTCATCTCGGGGTCGCTGTGGACGGACGTGCGGCTCTGGGGTGCGTTCGTCCTTGGTCTCGGAGGGGCGCTGACCGGACCGGGCGGCGTCCTCGACTTCCGCGGGGCGGCGACGGTGGCCGCCACCCGGCGGCTCGTCGCGCTCGCCACCGCAGCCAACTGGGTCGGCCTGGACGGCGACCCGGCGGCGGCCGGGTTCGTCTACGGGTCGTTCAAGGGCGGGACCGCCGAGACGCTGTTCGCCATCGAACCCGACTTTCCGGCGCCCGGCTTCCCCGTGGGCGTCATCGGGCCCCAGAACCGCTTCCCGCTCCTGCCCCACGACGCCCTCATCCCCGCGTACCAGACGAGCGGGCTTGCGGTGCCCAAGCACTCGAAGCAGGCGGAGGTCGCGGTGGAGTTCCTGCTGTGGCTGTATGAGGACAACCAGCAGCGCCTGCTGATGTCGGCCGGCGTGCCGCCCATCGTCACGGACCGGCCCGCGCTGCTCACGGAATGGTCGCACGCGACGCCGGGCGGGCAGGACATCGCCTCGCTCACGGATCCGACCCACATGGTGGACGTGCTCGCGCTGCTGCCCCAGGGCGGGTATGTCGCGAGCCAGGACTACCGCTCGCGCCTGCAGTCCGCGCTGCTCTCGGCCGCGCGCGAGCCGGGCGGGCTCGCCGCCGACCTCGCCCAGGCGCAGCAGTCGCTCCAGCAGCTCATGGCCCAGGAGTCGGCGTTCTCCACCTGCGCGCTCTCGAACGCGCCGGTGAAGCACTGCCCCCGGCCCTGAGGGGGCGAGATGGTCCGCCGGCCCGCATGAGAACCCGGGGCGCGCCGCGAAGCGGGGAACGGGGGCGGACGGGGATGGCGCTGCACCGCTTCAGCCCGCATCACTACCACACGGCGATCGGCTCGCATCCGCCCGTGCTGCGCGTGGCCCCCGGCGACACGATCCGCACGACGACGGTGGACGCCGGCGGCTGCGACGCGAGCGGCGTGCAGGTGACCGCCCGCGGCAATCCGCAGTCGGGGCCGTTCTACGTGGAGGGTGCCGAGCCCGGGGACACGCTCTCGGTGCGGCTCGACGCGATCGTGCCCAGCCGCGACCGCGGGTACAGCGCCAGCGCCGTGGCCCCGAACGTCGTGGATCCCGACTACGTCGCCGCACTCCCGCCCGGCCGCATGAGCCTCTGGGCGGTGGACGCCGCGGCCGGCGTCGCGCGCCTCGTGGATCCGCCGGCTGCGCTCGCCGGCCTGGCGCTGCCGCTCGATCCGATGCTCGGCTGCTTCGGCGTCGCGCCGGAAGGCGGGCAGGCGATTTCCACGGCCACCTCCGGCCCGCACGGCGGCAACATGGACTACCGGGGCTTCCGCGCGGGCACCACCGCCCACTTCCCCGTGTTCGTGCCCGGTGCGCTGCTCCACGTGGGCGACGGCCACGCGCTGCAGGGCGACGGGGAGATCGTGGGCACGGGGATCGAGATCTCCATGGACGTGACGGTCACGGTGGGGCTGCTCAAGGGCCGGCGGAGCCGGTGGCCGCGGGGCGAGACGGAGGAGTACATCTTCACGGTGGGCAACGCGCGGCCCCTGGACCAGGCGGTGCAGCACGCGACCACCGAGATGATCCGCTGGCTGCAGGAGGACCATGGCCTGGACGCGGCCGCCGCGCACATCCTGCTGGGGCAGTGCGTGGCCTACGATCTGGGCAACGTGTTCGATCCCGCATACACCATGGTCTGCAAGATGGCGAAGCGCACGCTCGCCCAGGTGGCGGGCGGCCGGTAGGGGGCGGCGGCGGAGCGATCAGCGCGTGACCTCGAACCCCGGGGCCCACCGCGCCTCGTCCACCTCCACGCCCAGGCCGGGTCCGTCGGGGACGCGGACGGCGCCGTCTTCGATCGGCAGCCCGAGCTCCGCGGGCCGGGCCGCCGCGGATGCCCCCGCCGCGTCCAGGCCCTCGATCGAATACTCGTGGTAGCCGTCGCACTCGGGGGTGGCCGCGGCGAGCTGCAGCGCGGCGGCGAAGCCGATGCCGCGCGTGGTGTTGTGGGGCACGTAGCGGACGCCGAAGGCCCGGCAGAGGGCCGCCACGCGCCGCGCGGCCGTGAGCCCCCCGCACTTCACGGGGTCCGCCCCGCACAGGTGGCACGCGCCGCGGGCGAGGAAGTCGCGGAACGTGATCAGGTTCCAGTCCTGCTCGCCGACGTGGATGGGGACGGGCAGCGCGTGCGCCAGCCGCACATAGGCCTCGATGTCCGCATAGGGGCACGGCTCCTCGAAGTGGTGGACGCCGTACCGTTCCACCCGGTGGTAGAGCTGGACGGCCTGGATGTACGAGTAGGAGCTGTTGCCGTCCAGCATCAGATGGACGTCGGGGCCGATGGCGGCGCGCACCGCGCGGACCTTGTCCTCGTCGGCCTGGAGGTCGACCGGCTGACCCGTGCCGTACCGCGGTCCGACCTTGATCTTGACGGCGCGGAAGCCGTGGCGCCGGATGGCCGCCGCGAGCTTCGCCGCCTCTGCGGCCGGCGGCAGGTCCCGGCTCATGCTCGAGCCGTAGAGCGGGACCCGGTCGCGATAGCGCCCGCCCATCAGGTTGTATGCGGGCTGGCCGAGATACCGCGCCCGCAGGTCCCAGAGCGCGATGTCGAGGCCGCTGTATGCCGCGGCCAGCAGCTGGCCGGACATCTTGTAGTGGCGGCGCAGGACGCGCTCCTCGATGGCCTCGGCCATGAAGGGGTCCATGCCGACCGCGGCCGGCCGGATGACCGTCGCGAAGATCTGGCCGAGCACGGCGGTCTGCAGGGGGCTGCATTCGCCGAAGCCGGCCGCGCCCGCGTCCGTCTCCACCCGGACGTAGAAGCGCGACCGCGAGGCGTAGCACGCGACGGCCGAGATGCGCAACACCGCTTCCCCCTCAGCCGCCGAGCGCCCGGAAGAGCGCCGTATACAGCCGCAGCACCCGTTCGGGATCCGGCCCGCGGTAGGCGCACTCGTTGGAGATGAACCCGCCCCACCCGGCGTCGCGCAGGAGGCCGAACAGCTCCCGGTAGTAGCGCGTCTCCTCGGGCCGGTCCATCTCGTGGGTGTGCACCGAGGTGAAGTGGCGGCCGAAGTAGTCATAGAGGGGGCGGATCGACGCCGTGCCCGCCGGCAGCGCCCAGCCGGAAGCGGCCCCGACCCGCCAGACGCTGTTGAAGACCAGCCCGACGTTGGGCAGCCCCACGGCCTCGACGACGGCCCGCGCCGGTTCGGGGTCGGTGAATCCCCCGTGGACCTCCAGCGACACCGTGAGGCCGAGGGGCGCCGCCTGTTCGCCCAAGGTCCGCAGCGCGTCGGCCACGCGGGCGATCACGGGCGGGCGCTCGCCGGAGGCCTCGGGCAGGCGGTCGCCGAGGACGCGGATGTGGCGGCAGCCCATCTCCGGCGCGTAGGCGAGGACGCGCCCCACCTGGGCGACGGCCCGGCGGCGGGCTTCGGCGTCTTCCATGTCGAAGCGCTGGCAGCTCGTGAGGGATGCGCATTCCAGGCCGTTGACCGCGAGGGCCTGCCGCACGCGGCGGCGGTGCTCCGCCGGCGCGTCCGCCTCCAGGCCGTGGGCCTGGCCATAGTCCTGCAGGAACTCGACGCCGTCGTGGCCCGTCGCCGCCGCCACCCGGCACAGCGTCTCCGGGTCCCAGCCCTGCGCGACCTGGTAGGTGTTCAGCGCCCAGCGCATCGCCCTCGCCCTTCCCGTTCCACGCTGTGCCCCGGTGCATGCGGACCCGGCGCGGGGCACGGGTCGCCCCCCGCGTTACGTCCGGGGACCGCCCGCCTCCTGCCGGGGCGCGTCGGCTTCCCGGGCAGGCCCTTGTCTCCCAAGGTCCCGGCCGGGACGCCTCGCGCCGCGCCGTGGATCCTGCGCCGCCCCACGCAGGGCCCGGAGCGGGATGGCCGCCGTCCCCCGTGCTACCATGGGGCGCGCCGCCGCCCCCGGGGCCGCAGGCGCCATGGAGGTGCCCAGGAACCCGTGCCATCCCATGAAGGCTCGCCCCCCGGCGCAGGGCCGGCGTCCGTCGCCCTCATCGCCCTCGATCTCGACGGGACGGTGCTCGGCCCGGGCACCGCGATCGCGCCCGCGTGCCGTGCCGCCCTGCAGCGGGCCCGGCGCGCCGGGATCGTCGTGGCGCTCGCCACCGGCCGCATGCTGCGCTCCGCCCGCGGCGTCCAGGAGCGGCTTGGCGTTTCCGGTCCGCTCCTCACCTATAACGGCGGCCTCGTGGCGCTCCCCGACGGGCGGTCGTGGACGGACCCGGTGCCGCTGGAGGCGGCCCGGGCGGTGGCCGCCGTCTGCCGCGACCGCGGGTTCTTCCTGCAGAGCTACCTCGGCGACGACCTCCGCGTGCCCGCGGACGACGCCCGGGCCCGGGCCTATGCGGAACTCGCCGGCGTGCCCTTCACCCTGGACCCGGAGGCCGTCTGGGAGCCGGCGGTACCGCCCACGAAGCTCCTCGTGATCGAGCCGGCGGAGCGGATGCCGGAGGTGCGGGAGGCCCTCGGGCCGGTGGTGGCCGGCCGGTGCGAGGTCGCGAACTCGTATCCCCACTACCTGGAGATCTCCCGGGCCGGCGTGGACAAGGGCACGGCCCTCCGGCGCCTCGCCGCCGCCCTGGACGTACCCCCCGCCGCCGTCCTGGCCGTCGGCGACGGGGAGAACGACCTCGCCATGATCCGTTTCGCCGGCCATGGCGTCGCCGTGGCCAATGCGGCGCCGGCGCTGCGCGCGGCGGCCCGCCACGTCACGGCGGCCCCGTATGGCGACGGCGTGGCCGAGGCCGTGGAGCGGTTCGCGGGGGTGCCGAGCGCCCCGGGCCCGTAGGCCCGGACCCGCCCGGGAACCGGGACGCCGCCTGCGGCGTCCCTCGGGGCGGGGGGTGCTCCACCGTTGGACCGCGGTTGGCGGGAGGCAGTGGCGGGCGGCGTGGCGGGCCTGGTGGTCCTGGCGATGGCGGGCGCCGGCGCGGCGGCACGCGGCCCCGCGGCGCCCCCGCCTTCCGGCGTCCCGGTCGTG
>JAJYVV010000136.1 GCA_021791815.1 Bacillota bacterium
CACCACCGCGGTGCGCTCCGCCGTCTCCGGGTCCCCCAGCAGCGCCAGGATGCGGTGCGCGCGCACGACCGGCGGCCAGAAGAAGTCGCGGTGGTTGCCGGCCCCCGTCGTCCCGTCCGCGCGCTGGAACGAGGAGGCGCGGGGCGGTTCGCCGGGGTTGCGCAGGTGGCGCAGCGCGGCGCGCAGCCCATCGCGGGCCGCGGGCAGGTCCGACGGGTCCGGCCGGCGCAGGGCGAGCACGGCCCTGCAGAAGGCGTGGTAGGGCGTCCCGTACTGGGTGGGCTCGCCGAACACGGGGTCGCGCAGCTCGCCGTCCGCGCCGAGGAAGGGCCCGTAGCTATCGGCGCCGGCGCGGAGCAGGGCGAGCGGCGTCGCGGGATCTTCCATCGCGCGGACACCCTCCAGGCGGCGGAGTTCGGGTCCGCCGGCGCGGCGCCTGCCGGCGTCCCGACACGGCCGCGCGTCCGCCGGAGGGCAGACTACCGGCCGGAGGTGAGGTCCCGTGTGGCAAAGGATGGTCCGGCGCCCGGTGCGCCGCTCGGCGGGCCGGTGGCTGACCAATCCGTGGGTGCTCTGCGGCATGGGCGTCGCCGCCGCGTCCGTCGTCGGCTTCCGTCTCTGGCGGCGATAGGGGCGGCACCGTGACCCGGGGGGCCGGCGGGGCCAATCCGCCCCGCCGCGCCCTCAGGCCGTGGCCGCTCCGGACCGACCCCCGGACGCGCGGCCGGCGGGCCCGCGAAGGATGACCCGGGGGCTGGGCCGGTACGAATCCTCACCCAGGTAGCGCCGGACCGGACCGCCCGGCCCGTCGACCACGACCCAGGTCCGGGACCGCGCCCCGTCCTGACCCGCCGCGGCGACCTGCTCGGTCCCCGGGGGCAGCTCGCGGTCGTTGATCACCTCCGTGCGGAACGGCGTCCGCGACACCACCTCGGTCTCGACGGTCACCTTGGGCGGCGCCACCCTGCCGTAGATCGCGATGGACAGCCGGCGGTCCTTGGCCTGGGCCCACAGGACGAGCGGGCCCGGCGTGTCGTTGCGGAAGCGGAAGTCGAGGCCGCCGCTCTCGGTGACGGTGGCGTCGCGGCCGGGCGGCAGGTACGGAACGGTCAGGCCGTGCCGGTGGCGCTCGACGACGGGCAGGTTCGCCAGCAGGACCACGTTGTACAGCGTCGAGGCGCCCTGGCAGACGCCGCCGCCTATCGTGGGGACGATGCGCTCCCCGACGAACATCCGCCCCCAGCCGTAGCCGCCCGCGGCGGTGAAGGGGCCGGCGGCGCGGTTGTACGAGAACACGGCGCCCTTCGGGATGATGACGCCCGCCAGCTTCTTCGCCACCAGGGCGATGTTGGCCGCCTGCGAAGCCGAGGCGTGGGTGAACCCGGTCTCGAAGCTGCTCATGCGCACCGTGGCGTCCTCGCGGCGCAGCACCGCGTCGAAGGCGGGGGCGTCCGGGGTGAAGGTCTCGGGCCGCCCGTCGGGTCCGCCCGGGGCGTCGCCGCTCCCGCCGGAGGATGCGCGGGCGGCCTCCGGGGCGACGGCCGGGGCCGCGGGCGAGAAGGCGGGCGGGAAGCTGTCCTCCGCCAACTGCTCGCCGCCGCAGGGGGCGATGGCCGCCGCGGCCGGACCCGCCTTGGCGGCGCCGGACGCGCCCCGGAGGCCCGCCGCCCCGATCGTCCCGGCCAACGCCATCCCGGCGACCGCAGCCAGCCACGTCCGCACCCGCATCCGATGCACCTCGCTGCCGCCCGGCGGTCCCACGTCGCGGTGGGCCATGGCGGAGATTCGCCGACTGCCGCTCGCTCCGGCGGCGTGCCGCGCCGCGGCCGGTCCGGCCTAGCATGAGCGGTCGCACGGAGACTGATGCCGCCCTCGCGGTCGGCCGTGCCCCGGCGACCGCCGCGGCGGTCGGGCGCGCGCTGCGGAATCGAGGCCCGGGCGCCGGACGGGCACTGGGGACGCCCGCGCTCCGTAATGTGGCGCGGAGATGGTTCGTCATGAGTCCGTCCCGCTGGCCGGTGGCGTCCCATGCGCTGGCGCTCGGTGGAGATGGCCGCACGCGGGCGCCGGGGATGGCGGGGTACCCGCGCTGGGAGCCCGCTCCGGGGCGCCGCCCCCCGCGGCCGGAGCCCGGCGCGGACCGCCCCCCGGCCGGCCACGTCCCGGAGCGCCCGCCGCTGCCCGTCGCCGACGTCGACGACAACGGCCGCGTCGTCCGGCGCACGGCGATCGAGGTGGAGGGGACCACCTGGGAGCGTCTGCTGATCCGGACCCACGTGATCCAGCCGGGCGAGGATATCGTGGCGGCCGTCGAGCGCTACGCCAAGCCCTTTGTTCACCCCGGCGACTGGCTGTTCGTGGGCCAGAAGGCGGTGTCGATCGCGCAGGGGCGCCTGGTGGGGGAGAGGACGGTCCACCCCCGGCCCCTGGCCCGCTGGCTCAGCGCGCGTGTGAAGCGCACGCCCTTCGGCCGGGGCCTCGGCCGGCCGGCGACGATGGAGATCGCCCTGCGCGAGGCGGGGGTGGCGCGCATCCTTCTCGCCTGCGCGGTGCACATCGCCACCCGGCCCCTGGGCCGCAGCGGAGACTTCTACCGCATCGCGGGACGCAAGGTCGCCTCCATCGACGGCGTGACGGAATGGGCCCTCCCGCCGTTCAACCGCTTCATCGTGCTGCACCCGACGGACGCCGAGGGGCTCTGCCGCCGGATGGCCCGGCGCGTCGGGGTTCCCGTGGCGATCGTCGACCTCAACGATCTTGGAGGCGAGGTGCTCGGCGCGAGCCCAGGCATCGATCGCGTCCTATTCCGCCGTGTCCTGGCGGACAATCCGCTGGGCCAGGGCCCGTTCCGCACACCGCTCGGCCTGGCCCGCCGGGCGGCCTCCGCGCCGGAGCCCCGCGCCGGCGCGGGCCCAGCCTGACGGATGGCGGCGCTCTCCGCTCTCCCGCCCTGCCCTCCCCGCGTTGACTGGCGCGGTTGTCCGGCGCTAGACTCGGAGTCGAGGCCTTGCCCCCGCCCGGCGCCGCCACCCGCGGCGGGGCAGCGGCCGGACGGCGGGGCGTGGCGCAGCTTGGCAGCGCGCGTGCCTTGGGCGCACGAGGTCGCCGGTTCAAATCCGGCCGCCCCGACCACGCTCTTTGCGGATGGCGCCCCGGGGCCCCAGGCGGTGCGGCGCGAGCGGGTGTCGCCTAACGGCAGGGCTCGACCCTTCCAAGGTCGTTGTGGGGGTTCGATTCCCCCCACCCGCTCCAATCCTTCCGCATGACGGTCCCTTCCGCGCCCGTAGCTCAGATGGACAGAGCAGCTGACTTCTAATCAGCTGGCCGGAGGTTCGAGTCCTCCCGGGCGCACCATAGAGAGCAGCGAAAGCCCCTCAGCCAGAGGGGCTTTTTCCATCCTGGCCCATGTGCGCTGCGATGCGCCCGCAATCGTCCCGCCCGGCGGGCGGCGCGTACCTCAACACCCCGGCGAGACCCGGGGCGCCGCAGGCCACCCGTCGCCCCCCATAGAACAATGGCGCCCGAGGAAGCGAGCACATCTCGGGACATGGGCCGGCCTTCCGTGGGCTGGCAGGGCATCGGCGAAGGAGAGCACCATGGCGCGGGTTCACCTGGCCGTTCTCGGGCAACATCCGATGTTTGCCAAACTTGCGGCCGGTCAGGGAATCTCGCTCCTGGGATCCGCCATCAGCAGCGTCGCTCTCCCGCTGACCGCCATCATCGTTCTCCACGCCTCGGCCCTTGAGATGGGTGTGCTGTCCGCCCTCGCCACCCTGCCACACCTCCTCTTCGGTCTGTTCGCGGGGACGCTGGTCGACCGCGTCCCGCGGCGATCGATCCTCATCGTGACGGACTTGGGACGTGGCCTGCTTCTGGGCGCCATCCCGCTCCTGGCGCTGCGGCATGGGCTCAGGATGGCGGATCTCTACGCCGTCGCCTTCTTGGTTGGAACGATGACGACGGTCTTCGACACCGCCATGACTTCGGTGGTGCCGGGCCTGGTCGGCGCGGAGCACCTGATGCAAGCCAACGGTGTCGTCGCGCTGAGCGGGTCGATCGCGAAGACCGTGGGTCCCACGCTGGGCGGTGCTCTCGTCGAGCTGGTGACGGCACCGCTCGCCATCGCCTGCGACGCCCTCTCGTTCCTCGTATCCGCCCTCTTCACATTCGGCGTGAGAGGCACGACCCAGGCCGCCCGGCCTCTGGAATTCAACCTCAGGGACATCTGGGCGGATACGACGGCGGGGTGGCGCTTGCTGCTGGGCCAACCCGTGCTGACCGCCCTCGCGGCCTCCGCCACGGTCGGTGCGGTGGCGGGCAGCATGCAGGGTGCGATCCTGCCCCTCTATTTCGTGCGGGACCTGCACCTGTCGGCGTTCGCGATCGGTGCGGCCGTCACCGTCAGCGGCGTCGCGGCGGTGGCCGGCGCCCTCTGCGCTCCGGGCGCCGGCCACCGCTTCGGTCCCGGACCCGCATACATCCTGGGCCAGGGGGCGGCCGCCCTCGGCGGGCTCGTGCTCGCCCTGGCACGCGCTCCGCTCGTAGCGGCGGCGCCGTTCCTCATCGCCGGCGAGGCGCTGCTCGGCCTCGGTCCCTCGCTCTACGGCACCGCGCAACGGTCCATCCGCCAGGCATCGGTTCCCGATGTCCTGCTCGGGCGCGTGAACGCCACGTGGCGGTTCTTCGTCTTCGGCGCGCAACCCCTGGGTGCGCTCGTGGGCGGCGGTATCGCCGGAGCTCTGGGCTTGCGTTCCGTCATGGCCCTGGGCAGCCTGGGGCTCCTGGCCGCCTGTCTCTGGTCGCTGCGTTCCGCGCTGCGGACGTTGCGGGAACTACCAACCCGCCCGGCTTGATGGCTCTCCAGCGCCGAGACAGCCGGACGTCGACCTGGAGGTGCGCGCTCTGGCCATGCCGCGCAACCTGGCGGAGGGGGATGGGCGGCAGATCGTCCATATCCCCAAGACGGAGCGGAGGCAGGTCGCGCCGGTGGTCGGGGCCGGGCCGGCGGCCGTGCGCCTGCGGACTCGGATGGGAAGGCCGGGCAGGGTCTTCCCGACGCCCTCGTGCGGAGATCGACGGTCAGGGACCCCAGCGGCGCGGCGCGCCGCACTGTTGGGGGGGTGCCCCGGCGCCGTGGCCCAGATCGGCCCACGCAGCCCAAACGGAGTCGGCGCCGCAGCCCGTTGGCGAATCCGTGCCATGATGGATGGCTTCGCGGTCAACCTGTTGCCGTTCGCAGTCGCGATCCTGAGGTATCCATCATGGCCCGCAGCTTCACCGCGCCGCCCGCCGTCGCTCGGCGGCCCGAGCGGTGGGCCCCCGCGAGGCCACCCGATGTATGCCCGCTGTCTGCGCTCCGAGGCGTCGAGCTAAGGCCGCTCGAACTGCTTGGACGACGGTGATGCGCCGCTCCTTCAGATTGCGCACCATGTTGCCAAAGGCGGCGCTGAATGTATCGCCCAACAATAGATGCAGGCCTAGCGCGGGGAGGTCCTCCGCGGGGCGCTCCGCAAGGGCGAGGCGCTCTCGGAAGAACGTAAGGGCGTCGGCGGTCTTGTCGACCGAGGCGGGTTCCTTCCAGCCGGCACGCGCCAGCAACGACCGGATACCTTGGGGCGGTGAGAGGACACTCAGGTGCCCTTCGGCAGCCCAGGGAACAGGAAAGAGGACGGGCGTGTCCGACCCCGCCATCACCTCATGGAAGGCCAAGCGCCCGCCGGGGCGCAGCACGCGCGCGAGCGCTGCGAAGAGCTGGGCCTTCGTGGCGATGTTCACGGTCGCGTGCTGGCTCCACGCCACGTCGAAAGAATGGTCGGGCGATGGCAGTTCCAGGACGTCGGCGTTCCGGAATGGTCGTGAGCCGGCGGGATGGGCGCCGGTCCGGGCTGCATCCGGCGCACGAAACCGCCGGTCTGCGCACCCCGTGGTCAGGAGCCCGCCAAGACCTGCACGAGCGCGATCGCGTTGCCGTCTGGGTCGCGGGCCACCGACTTTCGTCCGGCTCCGGCGATTTCTTCGACCGCGCCCATGGCGATGCCGCGCTCTGCAATCTGCGCGATCTCCGCCTCCAGGTCGGCGACCGCCAGGGTGACGATCCCGCCCCCGGCGCGCTCGGCGTCCACCGCGACATACAGCGAGGCTGTGGACGCCAACTGCCATACCGCCTCGGTCTCGTTCGGCACGAACGTCGGCGGCCGCCCGAGCAGCCGCTCGTACCACGCCGCGGCGGCCGCAAGCTCACGTACGGCGAGGCCCGCGAAGGCGTACCGGACGGTCACGTCGTCCCTCCCATCCCGCGCTGCGCCCGGGTCCACGGCCGCAGGCACCGGCATCGCGGTCGTGGACCGCCGCCCGTTCCTCGCACCGGCCGCCAGTCGATGCGCCTACCGCCCGCAACAGGGCGTAACCGCACGGCATGCAGGAGTGTATACGCGTGCTCGCCGGTGGTTCCTTCGGCGCAGAGACCGCCGCGGGCTGGCCCACCGTGTCGGCGCCGAGGGCGACCGGCCCCAAGAAGGTTCCGGCTCGCAGGCGGCCCGGTGTCGCCGCGCGGGATGCCGTCGGTCCTCGGGTCGGCTCCCGTGCACGGACCGGCTCGGGTCGCCACGGCCACCGGCGGCGAGACGAACGGATCCGCAGCCCGGTCAACCGGCCACCCGTTCAGGCGAGGGTTGCACCATGCCGCGATCCCGCCGCCGGGCGCCGCGGTGCGCTTGCCCGGGTGCGTTCGGCCGACGTATACTTCCGACGGGACGGCTGGATCCGTCTCTGTTCGCCTGCGGAGGCGGCCGGCTTGGCGAACAGGCGCGCGGTGACTGTAGCTCAGTTGGTTAGAGCGCCAGGCTGTGGCCCTGGAGGTCGTGGGTTCGACTCCCATCAGTCACCCCAAACTCGCGTCACCCGGTCGGTTGCCGCAGCGTCGCGTAGTCGATGCGGTGGGGTGTCGCCAAGCGGTAAGGCAGCGGACTTTGGATCCGCGATCGCAGGTTCGAATCCTGCCACCCCAGCCAGACGCGGAACATCATCATAAGCGGATATCGCGGGTTGCATGCCGTCGGGCCAGTAGCTCAGCCTGGTTAGAGCTCCGGACTTTTAATCCGGGAGTCCAGGGTTCAAATCCCTGCTGGCCCACCAAGAGCGACAAGGGCTCCGGCCTAGAGCGACAAGGCCGGAGCCTTCTTCTTTCGCGCGGCGTACCATCGGCGGAGGTCGGCCAAAATCGGTGGTGAACGGGCTTCGTCTGGCAAGGTGTGGCCACAAAATGGCCACATTCCGGCCACGGGACCCGTGACGCGAAAGGCGCCTGGCGACGCGCTTTCCGTGGAGCGGCCGAAGCGCGACGGCCACACGTTGGCGGGCTGCGACGGACCCACCGGCCGGCGCCCTACTGACGTTGGAGCGGTGGCCACGAGGCGACCATCCGGAACACAGTGGCGCGCAACGGATTGCGGGCGTGGCGAGAGTGGCCGTGGTCGGGTGCATCCCAAGATTGTTGCGCTAGTCTAGGCGGCGGCATTCTTCTTCCATTTCCGTCCATCGAGGTGGACATGGGTGGGGCGAGCGAGTTGGGGGCGTGTGGCGCAGAAGTCGGTCCATGAGGAGGGCGGGGAGAGGGCGAGGGCGCGGAGCGCGAGGACGGCGCGGGCCCCGAGGACGGACCAGTGCATTCCGCTCTGCTTGAGCCGCTCGTTGTTGACCGTGCGGACGGAGGCCTCGATGGCACCGGAGCCGATGGGCAGTTGCTGAGCGACGAAGTCCGGATAGCGCAGGCGGTGGGCGTTGCGCTGGATGTAGCCGTGGAGCTTGCGGAGCTCTTCCCGGCCCTCGGGCCGACGGGGCCGGAGGTGGGCGAGTTCCGCGAGCAGGGAGTCAGGGCCGCCGGCCCGGTGTAGTGGACCCCGAAAACTGGACAGGCAGAGCGGGGGTCGATAAGCAATCCCGAGCGGCGTGAGGAAGCATTATCCAGCCCAGTTCAAGGCCGAGGTTGTCCTGGAGGTTCTGCGCGAGGAGAAGACACTGGCGCAGATCGCGGCGGAGCGGCACGTGCACCCGACGATGCTGCACCGGTGGCGGAACACGGTAATGAAGGAACTGCCCGAGGTGTTCGCCCGGGGGGAGCGGGGCAGCGCCGAGCGCGCCGAGCAAGAGAAGAAGGTCCATGAGTTGTACGCGGAAATCGGTCGCTTGAGCACGGAGCTCGAGTGGCTGAAAAAAAAAGGCATTCGTTTTGAGTAGGCAGGAGCGGCTGGATCTGCTAGAGCGCGGGGAACGCGCACTGCCGTTGAGCACCCAGGCACGGCTTCTGGGCCTGAACCGCTCCGGGCTGTACTACAAGCCGGTCGAGCCATCGGCGGATGAAGTGGCGCTCAAGCGCCGGATCGATGAGATTTACACCAAGTGGCCGTTCTACGGCTCGCGGCGCATCACGGCGGATGGGCGCGCGCGCGAAGTTTGGCCGCGATCCGCGCACGATGCGTGTCCGCGAGCCGCCCGGGCGGGTCAGCCTACCGTGCCCGCCGCTCGCCGGCCAGGGCGAGGCTGGCGCTGTCTCGCGGACACGTATCTCGTCCGTCACGTGGCCAAAAAGCCCATACACCCCCACCTTGCCCCCCTCGCGGTACGAGCAACGGAGGAGGTAGTAGGTGTAGACTTTGCTCTTCTGTCGCCTACTGATCTCCGCGATGTAGATCGAGCCCCGGCGCATTGCCATGAGCAGAGCCTCCAAGGTACCGCTGAGGAGATCTAGAGATCATATGTTCTATCTTGTCTACGCGCGGAGCCTCCCAAACGGCCTCAGCCATACAGCTGCAAGGTATAACGCCGTCGCAGGCCGTCGAACTGCGGTCTAGTTGCGGGGCAGCCTCCCGCGGACGGTCGCCGCCGCGGGAGGCTCCGGGGCCGGACGTCCGCGCCCGCGGCGTCCGGCCCCTCACGTCGAGGCCCGCACGACAAGGCGGGTCGGAACCGGTGCCAGCGGGCCGGCGCCGCCCGGATCCAGGAGCCGCTCGGCCGCGATGCGGCCCAAGGCGCGAAGCGGAAAGTCGACCGTGGTCAGCGGCGGGGTCGAATACCGGCTCCACTCCGCATCGTCGAACCCGCATACGGCGAGGTCCTCGGGGACCCGCAGTCCGGCCTCCGCCGCGGCGCGCAGCACGCCGAACGCCAACCGGTCGCTGATGGCGAACACGGCCGTCGGACGAGGGGTCCGGCCGAGCAGGCGCCGGGCGGCGTCGAGGCCGGCCTCGACGGTCCAACCCGGGGCGCGCTCCACCAGCAGGCAAGCCCCGGCCGCCTCGGCCGCGGCGCGGGCGCCCCGCGCCCGCGCCGGGGCGAGACCGTCGCCTTGGGTGGTCAGGGCCACGAGGCCGAGGCGGCGGTGCCCGCGGGCGACCAGGTGCTGCACCGCGGCCCGCCCTCCGCCCTCGTCGTCCGCGCGCACCACGGCCGCCTCCGCGCCAGGCCGGCCCCCCCCGAGGAGGCACACCGTCGGGCAACCGGCTGCGGAAAGGCCGGCGACGACCGGATCGTCCGCTCCCGTGGCCCACACGACGGCCCCGCTCGCCCAACGCGCTCGAAAGGCGTCCGCGGCCCTCTCCGGGGCCCCGCGGTCGGCGGCGACCACCAGCACCGAGAACGCCCGGCTGTCGGCGCCCTCGACCACGCCGGCAAGGAGGCCCGCCGCGACGTGGTCGTGGACCAGGTCGCGGCGGGCCACGAAGAGGAGCACCGGCGTCGTCCGCGTGCGGAGCGCCGCCGCCACCGCGTTGGGATGGTAGCCGAGGCGGGCCATGACCGCCCGCACCGCGGCCTTGGTCTCGGGGCGCACGCGCGGGCTGTCGCGGACCACCAGCGAGACGGTGTTCTGGGACACGCCCGCCTCGCGGGCGACATCCCGGCTCGTCACGCCCATCAACGGATTCTGGCACCTCCCGCGGGGCGGCCCTCGCCGCCGGCGGTGGGCTCGCCGAGGCGGGACGGCTACGCCCGGGCCGGGCCCGATGCACCCAGCGCCGCCGTCACACCGGCGTAGGCCCGGGCGTTGATCTCCGCGATGGGCAACTCCCAATACGACCGGCGGAAGACCTCGACGGAAACGGCCCCCTGGTAGCCGATCGACCGGAAATACCGCAGCGTATCCGCCAGCGGGAGCACGCCCTCCCCCGGATAGAGGCGGTCGGCGTCCGAGAGCCCGGCGGGCTCCCCGGCCGGGACGTCGTTGATATGGACGATCGACCACAGCGCCGGCGGGACCGCGCGCACGGCATCCTCGGGCACGCGGCTCTTGTGGTAGTGGAAGGTGTCCAGCATCAGCCCGAGCGCCGGATGGTCGGCGGCGCGGATGAGCCGCATGGCCTCGGCCGCGCCGGGCACGAAGCGATGCCCGCCGAGGGGCTCGATGGCCAGCCGGACGCCGCCGGCGGACGC
>JAJYVV010000137.1 GCA_021791815.1 Bacillota bacterium
AGCGCTTGGTCCCGCTCTTGCCGCGGTCGGTCGGATTGCGGCCGGTGGCCTCCTGGCCGAGAGGCGCCTTGGTCATGGCGCCATCCACAGAGAGCCACTCCCACTGGATGCCGCCGGCTTCGTCGTACGCTTGCAGGGCCGCAGCGTGGAGGCGCTCGAAGAAGCCGGCGGCACGCCACGCTTAATCGTAGCTCTCGAAGTCGACGGCGCCCGCATACTGCCGGTCCCTGACCATGATGTTTGCCACGTGGTAGTCACCATGCCGGAACCGGTTTGGTCGGTCGAGTAATGCTCCGAGGTTGGCGTCGATGAACGCCATGATGTCGTCCTGCCGGTGCAGGCGGACCCCACAGGTCCGGTATCGCTCACGATACCGCACGTGCTTCGCGGTCTCGTCGACGCCGCTCACGGTGGCGGGTGGCTGCAACCGGTGCATCTTGAGCAGTTCAGCGCCCGCCTGGGCGCCCACTCGGTATTGCGCATCCTCCGCCAGCCGCGGGAGGACCTCGGAGGCGGCATCCCCGTCGACGTAGGATAGGAGGCAGTATCCGCGCTCGGCGTCGAGGAGCCGGAGGGATAAGGGCCTCGGCGCTTTCACTCCGCGCGATCGCAACCGATCGAGGAGGCGTGCCTGCTCCTGCCACCGCTGGTGGAGGCGGCGCGGGAAGAGGCGCAGCAACGCCTTGGTGCCGTCGCCATAGAACACCAACAGTTTCGCATCCGGCGAGTAGCCGCCTGACAGCCTCTGCGACGACACGGCGAACGCCAGCGCCGGAATCCGATGCTGCAGCACATCGAGGCTATGGTCCATCGCGGTTCTCCTCCGCGCCACGGCTGAGGGGGCTCCGGACCCGGTCAACCGGCGCTTGGCTGTGGCGGCAGCTAATCCTCGCGTGGCGACCGCGCGGTGCGCAAGGCGCCGAGCACCCACAGCGCGCCGCTGAGCAGGTAGAGGGGCGCCGCCAAATGCAGGAGGACGGTCGCCGATCCACGCCGCACTGACGGCGACGAGCACCCACCTCAGGTATCGGTGCCGGGTGAACTCCACATCGAGGGCGAGTTGCAGCAGCGGTACTGGGCGGGGGTGGTGGGCACGCGTCACGGGCGGGTGCGCCCAGTCGGAGGGAACACGCGCGTCGCGCCCAACGTCGTTATGGAGCGGGGGGTCTCCATTGCGCCTACTCTGGGTCTCCGTCGCCGCCGGTCTGTTCACTGCGTTGGCTGGATGCGGCTACGTTTCGGCGCCCATCCAGCCGCCAGCCGCCAGCAGCAGCGCGGCGATCGCCTCAGCATCGTCGTCCCGCGATCGGAGCCCGTCGACCTCAGTTCCAACGCCCGCGTCGTCATCCAGCGCCTCTAGGAGCGGCGCGATCGTCACTGTACCGCTGCCCGACACCAGTCCGCCTGTTTCCCCCCACTTCATCACTGAAGGTCTCGACATCACCGGCTGGGGCGAAATCAAGCACACCGGACCGGGCTGGGTAGGCACGATCGGCAACACCACATATGTGTTGCTTGCCGGGACCATCAAGGACGGAGGTAATAACGTTCTCGCAGTCTTCGCCGGCGGCGACAACTTCCCGCCGACTCAGGCGCAATGGTTCGTGCAGCTCTCGGTGACGGGAGATCCAACGATCGCGTCGGTCACCACGGCAGGCGTCGTCGCCATTACAACGAGCACAGGACAGCGAGCGCAATACAATGTGGTGACCAAGGGCTTCGTTCAGTGACCTCCAGTTGCCACGTTGGCACCGTGGCTGGGACCCTCTCAACCTGCCCCGGAAGTGCGTGGAACAGCAGGTCCTGCAGCGGGCGCAGGAGAGCTGGGCATGGTGGGGACCAGGCTTCGATGCCGCGCCCCTGGCAGGCGAAGGTCCGGGACCATCGTGTCTCTACCACCCCTGCCCTTCAAGCGCACGAAGACACCCCCTGAGCACACCTCCAGCATGTAGCACGCCCCATCGCCGGCACGTTAGATGGTTCTGGGTGGTGTGGCGAGCCGGTGGGGCGAGAAGCTCGCGCTGGCGGTCCTCTGCGATGGGGGTCACATCACGGGTCGCGATGCCAGGCGTGCGTCGTGAGGTCGAAGGTTCCCGTCGCGCCTGATCCCGCGGTGAAACGGACCACGCCCCCGGGTCCGGTCGCTCCGGTAATCGTTAGCATTCCGAGGGACCCTGCCACGGTCCACTCGGCATGGTACGTCGAGGCATTCAGGGTGAACGCTCCCAGTACGACAGTCGCGCGCGGATCGACTCCGGAGGTGGCACCGAAGGGCACGCCGTCTTGATAGCCTGCGATCGGGTGCCCGGTCCAGATCAACAGCGGATTCCAGAGACCGTCGTTGTTGGGCAAGGAGCCATCCTCCCATACGCTGTTCGCGTAACGTACTGGCGGAAAGAGCTGTCCGTACCCACTTCGCGGAAGTGGTTTGATGACCTTTGCCCAGGCAGGTTCCTCGCCGGGGGGATGGGTCGATGATGTGGCACTCGCGCTCGGAGACGAGGCAGACGTCGTAGCACCACTCGGCTGCGTGCTCGAGGCGCTCAAAGACGACGCGATCTGGCCGGCGCTCGATGCTCCAGATGTCGGATACGTATGACGACAGCCTGCCAGCGGAATCACACAGATCAAGCCCGCCACCGTCGCGACGCGGCTGAGGCGCAACGGCACCGAGAACACCCCTCGCATCTCGCACACCCCGATCAGGATACGCCGTCATCACACGGTTCCCGTGGGTGCGACGCGCAGGGGCGGCGAGGAGTTCCCGATGGGTCCGGGGCGCGCTTCTGGTGGCTGCCAGAAGGCGAACTGGCGCGCAGATCACCCCCGACCCAGAAATGGCTAGGAGCCCCCCTTACGCCTCTGGCGCGAGCTGCCGGTGGGGCAGGCTCTTGCGGTCGCACCGTGCTCCGGCGTGTCCATGCCCCGGCACGGGTCGTTGTGACCCTGGGTTTGGATGCGGAGGTCAGCACGGACCGTGCTATGGTCGTAGCGTGGCAACGATGCCGGCTGTTGCGGGTCACGGCAAATGTCGCTGGTTTGATCAGATTGGTGACGCCGGCGCACGAGGGCCCCGACCCCGAGCTGCGGGCGCGGCCGACCAGCCGGCGGCGGTTCACGTCGGCGTACAAGCTGCGCATTCTCGAGGAGGCCGAGGGGTTGCGGCCCAGGCGAGGTCGGCGCGTTGCTGCGCCGGGAGGGCTTGTACTCGTCCCGCCTGACCATGTGGCGGCCGCTGCGCGCGACCGGTGCGCCGCAGGCGGGCAAGCGCTCGGCGGTGCCGGCGGCGAAGCTGAAGGAAGCCCTGCGCCAGGTCAGCAGCCTGGAACGCGAGAACCGCCGCCTGCGGTTGCAGGCCGAACGCGCCGAGACCATCGTCGCGGTCCAAAAAAGACTGTGTTCGCTGTTGCAGCTGAGTCCCGTCGAGGCCGGGAGAAGACAGGGTTGCCTGTCCTCCGTCCCTCGCTGCCCTGCGGTCCGTAACGGGCTGGTACGTCTCTCCCCGAGTCGTCATCCGCCCCTCGCTGCTGTCGCACGCTGGCTGCGCGCGCCTTGCGTGGTCCGGGCCTGCCCTTCACCCGTCCTCGGCTTCCAGCCCCCGACCGGCCTCACGTCCCGTTCCCTCGGCATCCCCAGATGCCGCCGGCCTCCGTCCCCGATCTCTGCGTCGCCGATGATCTGACAGACGTCAGAATGGTACTATCTCGCCAACGGGTAGCTCTGGATAGCCGGGGTGGCGCCGCGGTGTTCCGCCCGGACACTCCAGGCGGAGCCCGCGTCGGCGCCCCTGCGGTCGGACGCGGTTCGCGAGGGCTTGACCATGTCACGCGCCGTGCCACGAAGCACCTGATATCAGCTGGGACACCCAGGGTTGCGCCGGGCACCGAAATCCGATTCAGCCTACGGCTGAAGGTGGGGACGGATCGGCAGGGATGTGCCGGGACCGAAGGTCGGAGTCTTCAAAACCGGTGGGACGCCTCCGGGCGTCCGGTGGGTTCGATTCCCACATGCTCCCGCCATCTTCTCGGGAAAATCGCGCGCGAGGCGGCGTGACGCCCCTTTTGCGACGGTCTTCGGTGTCGGTTGCCGCCGGCCCGATCCCAGCGGTCCCGGCCTCCCATGGCGCGGGCTTGCCGGCGGCGCTCGGTGTCCGCGGGCCCCATCCGACCCGCCGACGTCCGGGGCCGGTCGGCCCGACGAAGGGGTTCCTGGGCGGGGATGTACACCGCTCCCTGAGACTCTAGCCCGGCGAACCGGGCATCGCCGTCTCGGGCGGCGCCTCCGTGTCCGGCTGCGCCGATGGGCCGCTCGGGGCCCCCAGGGGCCGCGCCGAGGGTCGCGAACCCTTGGGTCGGCGGCCATGTGGCCCAGCTGGGCTGGGGCTGCCTGGCCCGCCCCGGCTGTCGCCGCCGCACCGCGCCAGGCGCCCCCAGCGGGCGATGCCTTGGGGTCGCACCGGCGCCCGGGGACTGTGGCGGTGGGCGGGGAGGCCACGCCCCGCGGCGCCACGCGCACGAATCCAGCAGATGGCCGGGCCGGGACGGGCCCCGACGGGGCAACGCCGCCCACCGGTTCGGCCAGGATGGAGGGCAAGGCCCATGGTCGCGCGCCCGGAGCCCGCGGTGACGCCCGACGAGCCCTTGGAGGACACCATCCGGCGCATCGTGCGCGAGGAGGTGGAGCGCGCCTTCCGCCGCGATCCGGCGAGCCGGCGCCTCTGCTTGATCGCCAGCAAGGGAACCCTGGATTGGGCCTATCCGCCCTTCATCCTGGGGAGCGCGGCGGCTGCGGCGGGGATGGAGGCGGCCATATTCTTCACCTTCTATGGCCTCAACCTTCTGCGTAAAGACTTCGACCGAACCTTGGCCGTATCGCCCGTGGGCAACCCCGCGATGCCGATGCCCGTGCCGATGCCGGACATCGTCACCGCGCTACCCGGCATGAAGGCGCTGGCCACCGGGATGATGAAGGGGCTGTTTCGCCAGAAGGGTGTGGCCTCCGTGCGCGAGCTGCGCGACGTGTGCCTGGAGTCCGGCGTGCGCCTCATCGCCTGCACGATGACGATGGAGGTCTTCGGATACACCGCGGACGACTTCGTGCCGGGGGTCGAGTTCGGAGGCGCCGGCGCGTTTCTGTCCGAGGCCCGGCGCAGCCACGTGACGCTGTTTGTGTGACGGCCCGCGGGAGGGGCGGCGTCGATGGCGGTGCCGGTGGAGGACAGCAGTCTCGATTGCAGGGGGCTCCTCTGCCCCATGCCGGTCGTGCGGTGCAGCCGCGAGATGAAGCGTCTGCGGCCCGGCCAGGTGCTCAAGCTGCTGGCTACCGACCGCGGGGCGGTCACCGACATTCCCGCTTGGGCGGCGGACACGGGCAACGAGCTCCTGCACTGGCAGGAGGACGGGCCCGTCCTGGTCTTCTACCTGCGCAAGGGGGACGACGTGTGAGCGCCCCACGCCCGTGACGCCCGCCGAGGTGCTCGCCGCCGTGCACGCGGGCGCGCTCGTGGTCGACACCCGGCCGCCGGCGCCGTTCGCCGCCGGGCACGTGCCCGGCGCGCTGCCGGTCGAGTTTCAGCTCGCAGACCTGACCGAACGCGCCGAGCTGCTGCTCCCGCGTGGCCTGGGGATCGTGGTGCACGCGGAGCCAGAGGCGGCCGTGCTGCCGTCGGTCGGCCTGCTCGAAGATGCCGGCCTCGAGGTCCGGGGCCACCTCGACGGTGGATTGGCGGCGTGGCGCGCCGCCGGCCTGCCGGTGGCCACCCTCCCCATGCTGGAACCGGCCCAGCTCGCCGCCCGCCTGGGCGAATTCCTCGTCCTCGACGTGCGGGAGCCTTACGAGCATCGCTTCTGCCGCATCCCCGGGTCGATGCTGCTGCCCTCGGGCGACGCCTGGGCCAAGGCGGCCGCCGTGGACCCGGCCGGGCGCCCTGTGGCGGTCGTCTGCAGCGGCCAGGGTCGCTCGTGCTTCGTCGCGGCACTGCTCGCGCGATGCGGCGTCGCCGCTGCGGTCGTGCGCGACGGGATGTGGGCGTGGGAACGCGACGGCCATGTGGTGGTGCGGGGGGCGTGACCGGGGCGGCGTCCGGCGAACCTGGGCATCGATCCGTCGGATGCAGAGGCGCCGCCCGCGCGGCTGGAGCAGCCACCGCCCCGCCCGGGCGGGGGCCTCTCCCGGCCGGCCCGGCTCCGGCCGTCGGGCTCCCCGGGTCTGCCGCGCGGCGCGTCCGTCAGAAGTAGTTGCTCGTGATGCCGCCGTCGACCACGACGACGGAGCCCGTCATCCAGGCCGCCTCGTCGGACAGCAGGAAGAGCGCCAGGTTGACCACGTCCTCCGCGCGGCCGAAGCGGCCCAGAGGGATGCGGGCGAGCCGCACCGCGCGGGCTTCCGGGTTGCCGAGAAGCCAGTCGGTCAGCAGAGGGGTCTCGATGGGGCCGGGGCAGATGGCGTTGCAGCGGACCTGATCCGGGCCGAATTGCACGGCGAGGGACTTCGTGAGGGCGATGACGCCGCCCTTGCTCGCCGTGTACGCGTCCTGGGGGACGGTGCACCCCACGAGGGCGACGAACGATGCGACGTTGACGATCGCGCCCCCGCCGGCCCGGCGCAGGTGGGGCACGGCGTGGCGGCACACCAGATACATGCCCTTGAGGTTGACCGACTGCACGCGGTCCCAGACCTCGGGGTCGGTGTCCACCACCGAGTGGTCCGCCGCGAGAAAGATGCCGGCGTTGTTGTAGACGGCATGGAGCGCGCCGAAGGCCTCCACGCCCGCCCGCACCATGGCCTCGGCGTCGGAGTCCACGGACACGTCGGCCGTGACCGCCACGGCCTCCCCGCCGGCCGCCTCGATCAGGCGCGCGGTTTCCGCGACGGCTTGCGCCCGCACGTCCGCCGCCACGACCCGCGCGCCCTCGCGCGCGAAGCGCAGTGCGCCGGCCCGCCCCATGCCGCTGCCGGCCCCGGTGACGAGCGCCACTTTCCCTTCCAACCGCATGTCGCCCAGGCCTCCTGATCCCCGCCACCCGCGGGGTCGCGCCTCAGATCCGCTCCAGGTACCGCTCCCGCTCCCAGCAGGTGACGACCCGGTCGAACGCGGCCTGCTCCACCCGGCCCGCCTGGGCATAGTGCCGGACGGCCTCGGCGCCGAACGCGTCCCGGGCCGCGGGACTGCCTGCGAACAGGGAGACCGCCTCGGGCAGGGAGCCCGGGACCCGGGGCAGGCCCTCCGCCTCGTAGGCGTTGCCCCGGAAGGGCGGCGGCGCGGCGCACCGCGCCCGGATCCCGTGCAGGCCCGCCGCCAGCACGGCGGCGAAGGCGAGGTACGGGTTGGCGTCGGCGCCGGCCAGGCGATTCTCGACGCGCAATCCGGCTCCGCTCCCCACGACCCGGAGGCCGCAGGTCCGGTTGTCGCGGCCCCACGCCAGGTTGACCGGCGCCCAGCTGGCCGAGGCATACCGCTTGTAGGAGTTGACGGTGGGGGCGAGCAGCAGGCAGAAGGCGCGTCCGCAGGCCACCTGCCCCCCCAGGAAGGCGCGCATGGTCTGGGAGAGGCCGTCCGCATCCGCCGGGTCCGGGAAGACGGGAGCCCCGCGATGCTCCGGCGACCGCGGGGCGTGAAGGCTGCAATGGATGTGGCAGCTGCTGCCGGTCCAGCCGTGGTCCGGCTTGGCCATGAAGGTGACGGCCAGGCCGTTCTGCAGCGCAAGTTCCTTCAGCGCGTGCTTGAGGATGGCGTGGCGGTCCGCGGCCTCCAGGGCTCCCGCGTACCGCAGGTTGATCTCGTGCTGCCCGGCGCCCGCCTCGCCCTTGCTGAATTCCACCGGGACGCCGGCTGCCTCCAGCCCGCGCCGCACCTGGCGGTAGAGGGGCTCCGCCTTCGTCCCCTGCAGGATCTGATAGTCCTCGAAGAACCAGCCGTAGGGCTCCAGCCCGTGGAACCCCTTGCGCCGGGCGCCCTCGTACGTTTCCCGCAGCAGGTAGAACTCCAGCTCCGAGCCCATGAGCGCCCGGAATCCGAGCGCCGCGGCCCGCGCCACCTGCGCGCGCAGCATCTCCCGCGGCGCGATCGCGACCGGGCCGTCATGCTCGTCGACCACGTCGCAGATCGCGAAGGCCGTGCCCTCCAACCAGGGGATCGCACGCAGCGTGGAGAGGTCGGGGACGGCCCGCCAGTCGCCGTAGCCCTGCTCCCAGCCCATGCGCTCGAAGCCCGGCGGGCAGCCCATCTCGACGTCCGTGCCCAGGAGGTAGTTGCAGAAGTTGAAGCCGCGCGTGGCCACCTCGTCGAGGAAGAAGCGCGCCGAAACGCGCTTGCCCACGAAGCGGCCCTGCATGTCCGTGAAGGCGGCGACCACGGTGTCGATGAGGCCGTCCTCGACGAGGGCGGCGAGTTCCGAGGTTGTGAGGCGCCCGGCGGGCGAGGACCCGCGCCGCGCACCGCCGCGATCGGCCGCGGGTCCGTCCACCAGGAGGGCCACCCCCCGGGAGCTCCCCAACATCCCGCGCGTTCGCGCCGCCGACCCCGCCGCCCGGGTTCGCGGATCGGTCGGGACCCACCTTCTCCCCCGCGGAGCGCCGCGGCGCCCCGCCGGACTAGATCCCGGGCCCTCCCGGCGCGGAGAGCGCCGAAGCGCGCGTTCCGACGCGGGTGCGGCGGAGCCAGCGCACGGTCCAGTAGAGGAGCCACGCCGACGGGCCAGCACCGCGCAGCACGCCGAGGGCTGGCAGCCGCAGTCCCTGCCGCGCCACCTTCGGGTCCGCCAGGTAGAGCGCCGGCAGGCCGGAGACCACCGTGCGGTGGAACCCGGCGTCGGGCAGCGTCCGGACGGCCCGCGCGGCCCCGGCCGCGAACCGGGCGAGGCGGGCCGCCCCCGCGGCCGCGCTCGCGTAGAAGAAGGTGAAGTTGAGGTCGCCGCCCGCCCGGTCCTCCGCGCGGTCGATCCAGTAGTCGAGGAGGATGTGCAACCCCGTCACCCAGGGGAAGTAGGCGGTGCGGAGGGCGGCCGCCGCGGCGGGGTCGAGCCCGTCCCCGAGCGCGGCGGCGTACAGGGCGAAGACGCCGAGCGTGGATCCCGTGGCCGCCGCGATCTCCCACCAGGCCAGGCCCGGGGCGAAGGGCCGCAATCCCTCCGCCCATTCCTGCACGGCGCGCTCCCGCGCGTTGGGCAGGTGCTTGCGCACCTGCAGGTCGCAGTACCAGCCGATCAGCCGGCCCGCCTCCGCGGCGAACGGCCCCGCGCTCGCGACGGGCAGCCGCGCCACCTCGGCGCGGCAGGTCGCGACCAGTGCGGCCAGGTAGCCGCCGTCGTCGCGGTGGGGATGGAGGCGGTAGAATCGATCGGCCGCCTGGGGTGCCGGTTCGGGCGCGCCGCCCGCCGGCCATTCGCGGGGCGGCGGCTCCACGGCCTCGCGCATCGCGGTGTGCAGCAGTTCGAGGTCGCGGGCGCCGCCCGCCACCGAGCGGTCGGAAAGGTTGTCCAGGTAGTCGCTGATGGTCTGCAGGGCGACGATGAAGCGCAGGGCGGAGTCGGCCGGCGGGCCGGGCGGCGCGGCGAGCGCGTACACCGCGCCGCCCTCGCAGTGGAACCGTTTGCGTGTCAGGCTGGCCTGGGCCTGACGCCGCAATTCGGGATCCGGGATCGCGTCCGCGACCCGGTGCCAATGCGCGAGGTGCCCGTCGACGCGGCGAAGGAGATGCGGCGCCGCGGCCGCCATCGCGACCGGGGTGCGCGGCGCCCGCGGCCGCGTCGGGCTGACCATGGGCACAGGATACCCTGCGGCGCGCCGCCGGCGACAGGGGCCGAGGGGGTACCCCGGGGCGGCGGAACCGGGGTGGACCCGGGCCGGGCGCGGGCTCCTCGGTGCGGGAAGGGCCTTCTCGGAACCGGGCCGAATGCTGCCCTGCCCCGCGCGGGGCGCACGGAGACGGGGGTGGCGCTGCGTGCTGGGGAGCGTCCGGCGCGTCGGGGTGCTCGCCAATCTGGACAAGCCGCACGCCGTCAGCCTCACCGCGCAGTTGCTCCATTGGCTCGCCCAGCGCGGCGTCGAGGCCGCCGTGCCCCCGGAGGTCGGAGCGGCCCTCGGCGGCGGCGCGCGCGTCGCCCCTTTCGGCGAGCTGGCCGAAGGCGCGGCCTTCCTCCTGGTCCTCGGGGGCGACG
>JAJYVV010000138.1 GCA_021791815.1 Bacillota bacterium
CACCACGGCCGACTCGCCAGCCCGATCTCATACCCCCTGCCCCAGTCCTGACCGTCCCAGCCCCATCCTGCTCCCGGTCACGCCCGGAGACGCAGCCTCTCTACGCCGTTCACTGAATGCGTACCCCCGTGAAATACGCGTGCGGACCACCAGATATAGGGGCTACGGATCCGATGGGACACTAGACCCGCGGGCCGCGCATTTCATGCCGCGTGGTGCTGGCGGGCCGCGCCGGCATGGGGGACTCTACCCAAAACCAACGGGATCTGCTCGCTCAAGCTCTGCGCGGTCTGCTTCCCGGGGCTGGGTAGGTGCCCGTTTTGCCGAGAGCCCGAAGGGGATCTGCGGCAGGCGGTCACTGACCGCCACTTTCTGCTGTCAGGCGTCAGCCACCAGCGTGCCAGAGCCCGACCGCCGGCTCGCCGAAGGGCGTTGCTGATGTTGGTCCCTTGTGATGCACGGGGGTGAGCGCCTCCGGCTTCGGGCGCTCTGCGCCGCCACGGGGTGAAGGGCGGCGCACCCAGGGGAGATGCCCCGGCGCCGAGGTGTGAGGTCTGACTATTCTGTTCTCGGTCACGGAGTGCGAGGCGCCGGCGCAACACCGGCGTCTGCTCCAGCGCGTTCGGTAACGGAGTGGCAACGGAGTGGCAACGGATTTGGGTGACCGCACTGCGGGCGGAGTGAACGGGACGACGACGCTCCGTTCTCGCCCGCCTGTGGTCCGTCGCACCCCTTCAACCCACCACGGCCGGCTCCGCGATCGAGAACATGCGGCGCCCCCCGTCGATTCGGGCGCGGCATCCCACCGGAAGCGTCGTCTGGGGAGCGGTGTGCCCGGAGTATACCGCCGGTCAAACTCCGCCTCCCGCCGGGCACCGGGATCCCTCCACGCGGGCATCGCCCAGCAGATCGCCGCAGCCCCGTTACCGCCCAGCTCTTCCCGCCCGGGAGGGTACGACGGCGATCAGGTTCCGCACCGTCCGCGCTCTGGGCGGCGCTGTCCACGAGATCACCTGGCTGGCGGTCACCGCGCCGCAGCGCGGGCGCGGCGTCGGCACCCGGGCTCCGGACGACGTCGGGGTCTCGCACCTGGTCCTGCTTGGCAAGGGCGCGTGCCAGGGTTTCCTGGGCGAGGTCCTCCGCGTCGGCGGGGTGCCGAGTGCGGAGGGCGAAGAACCCCTCGAGGTCGGCGGGGAGGCGCGGGTCTCCGTCGACGGTCTCACCCCCTTCCGACCGGAAGGACGCGGAAGGGGTGCCGTTCGTTCACTCGGGGGCGGCGGAGGTGCCCATCAACCCCGGACCCGACCGCCGCTCGCGCGCCGCGTCCCCACTGCACCCCGGTTGGCGCACCCCTACCGGAACCCTACAGCCCGAGCGTCGTCCTCCGGAACGCCTTCCACCCGCTGCCGGACGTCTCCCGCAACAAGTTGCCACCCAACGAATACACCCACGTCCGGCTGGCGAATGTCGTGCTGCGCCGGACGATGACGTACTTTTGATTCCTGCCCCACTCCAACGTCCCGCCGCCGATCGGTCCGATCCATGCCTTGATCTCGGGGGGCACCGGGCTCCTCAGATCCCGGCACGTCACGCAATCGGAGCTCAGGGGCGCGCATGCGCGACAGTACTGCATCCCACACTCCGCGCAGTACCTGGCGTGCCGCCCGCACACCAGATTGCCGCAGGCAGGGCAATCAATGGCGTGCTCGTTGCAGAACGACTCCTTGCAGACCGAGCACACCACCGCGTGGCTGCGGCATCCCACCCGCCCGCAGTCCGTGCAGGTGGCGAGACACGTCGGACACGTCGCCAGCTGACAGCGCGGGCACGCCCTCGCGCATCCAGTGCACAGCGGCTCACGACAGCTCCCGCACTGGCTCGAGTGGTGGGCGCAGACTGCCCGGTGACAGCTGCCGCATACGCGGGAGCAGGAGGAACACGCAGAGTCCTTGCAGATGAAGCACCGAGTCATCAAATCCTGTTGGCACGTCGGACATGCTGCCTCCTGGCACACACAGCAGCGTTTGGCGCATTCGATGCATACGAGATGCCCGCGGATATCCAACCAGCTCGCTTCGCGCTCGCCCTCGCACGCCTCGCACGGCGCGCCCAGAATATCTCCGGCGGGTTGTGTCACGCGTACTACAAGACGCCGCTCCGTCCCTCTGCCCCGCAGAGTCACGTCGTACGCCAGCACGGGCACCTGGACGACGGTTAGGGCAACCAACGCGACCGTAGCCTTCGGTCGCGAGCGCTGCTCGATGTGCGCCCGCGCTTCCGCGCGCTGCCGTTGCAGATCCGCGAGCCCGCCCTTCCGCTCCTCGTCGATCGCCTTTTCCCGCTCGCGCACCGCAGCCAAGGCGTCGCGGTAACGCGCCTCGGTGCGCGCGAGCCGCGCGCGCGAAATCTTGCCCTGCAGGTCGTGCTCCTGCGCCGCCAGAGCGGAGCGCGCCTCTGCCTTTTCCCGCTCCAGTTCCTGCTCCACGGCGCCCAGGTACGTGTCGATGCGCTCCACTTCCCGAGCGCGCCGTTCAGCCACGCGGGACGCCCACTGCTGCAGGTCCTGCCGTTTCTGGCGCCCAACCTCTCGCAGCGCGGCGCCGCGCGCTTCCTGGACGGCGGGCTCCGAAACGACCAACGGTGTTTCGGACCGCGCGAGCACTTGGGTGAACACCGGCGCCAACCGGCGGTGGACCGCATGATCCCGTAGTGAAACGACAACCGTGAGGAGCTCCTGTTCATCGCCCTCCCCGTGCGTGGTCAAGCGGAAGTGGAAGGCAGCAGCAAGCTCGTGCGTGGTCTCGCGCAGCTGCCGCGCTGCCGACGCTGCGGACCCGGGCGTCCAGCTGTTCAGGTCGAGCCGCCGGGGGTTCTCCCCGGTTCGGAGGGAGGCGACGGCGACCTGCCCCTGCCGCTTCGCCCAGTCCAGGAGGCGGTCCAATGCCACCGATCCCGGGCTGAGGAGCTGGGCGCCATAGTGCCGCGCCGCTTCGGGCGAGAACGCATACCGCCCACTCAATCCGCGGAGCGCCTGCCGGCCCCCCTCGACGCGGACCACATCCGGCGCCTCGTACACCACCCGCATGCCAGCAAGCCCGAAGACGCGCATGGCGAAGCCCTCGATCTCGGCACTCACCGGGCGTCGCCTGCGGCTTGCCTCAGCGCGCTCAGATCGAGGCGATCGACCGTGTCTGCGTGCAGTTGCTTGACCCTGCTCAACATCTCACGTGCCCGCGCCGCGTCCCCAAGGATGCCGACAAAGTCCGGTTCTCGCCTCCGGCGCCGCGCGTCCAGGATGGCGTCAAATATCCGCTGCTCGAAGGAACCCTCGTCGCCGCATTCGGATAGGATTGCGTCCATTTCCCCGATCGCCAGCCGAAATAGATTGAGCTTCTCGAACACCCTCTGCAGGACGAGCTCCTCGACTGTGCCATGGAGCGTCAGATTGTATATCAAGCAAGGATATCGCTGTCCCAGGCGATGGATCCGACCGATGCGCTGTTCCACCTTCATGGGATTCCAAGGCAGGTCGAAGTTCACAAGGTGGTGGCAGAACTGCAGGTTGCGCCCCTCCGACCCCGCATCGGTGGACACCAGCACCTGCGCCTGGCGGTCGTCGGCGAAGGCGGCGACCGCCTCCTCCTTCGCGCGCAGGGACATGCCCCCGTGGAATCCGCGAGCCGTGATCCCGTGGGCGCCCAACGCCCGGACCAACGCCTCCATCGTCCCGGCAAACTCCGTGAAGACGACGACCTTCTCATCACCGGTCTCCCGAATCAGTGAGAGGAGCTGGGCTTCCTTGGTACTGCCCCGCACGGCGCGCGCCGCGTCCATCACCGCACGGAGCGCAGCCGTCGGTGCCCGGGCGTACCGTCGCTCCAACGAGCGCCGGAGTTGCTCGGGATGACTCGCCAGCATTCTCTGGATCTGCATCAGCTCCAGAGTGTTACTGCGCGACGCGGTGTCGACCGACAGAAGGACGTAATCCGAGGCGGCATCGTACAGTTCCAACTCCTCGCTGGTGGGCTGGAGCGGCTGCGTGAATACCCTCCGCTCAGGGAAGTCCAAGCCCACCTGCCCGCGGGTGTTCCTCACCATGGCGCCCCTCAAAAGCCCTTGCAGCGCCACCCGATTGCGCAACGTGCGCCCTTCAGCGCCCTGGGAGAATGCTGTCGTGAAATTGGTGATGGTGCCTGCCTTCGTGGGATCGACGAGGGCGAGGAGGCTCCACAAGTCTTGGATCCGGTTCTGCAGCGGCGTCGCGGTGAGCAGGAGCAGACGTTCCGACTTCAGCTGCCTGACAAACTTGAATGCCTGCGTCTGGGGGTTCCGGACCTTATGGGCTTCATCGATCACCACGGCAGCCCATTCCCGCGAAAGAAGTGCGGCGCCGCGGTCCGCTCCCTTGGCTGCATCCAGGGACAGCAGGAGTAGTCGCTCCCGCTCCTCTCCCTCGAAGCGGCGCTCATCCGCCGCGGGGAAGTGCAATCCGAACTTCTCGTCCATTTCACGGCGCCACTGCTCGACCAAAGACGCAGGGGTCAGGACTAGCGCGGTCGGCAGCATCCCGCGCGCCCGCCACTCGCTGAGAATGAGACCCGCCTCAATCGTCTTTCCGAGCCCGACCTCGTCGGCGAGAATGGCGCGACCGCGCATGACATTCAGTACGCTCAAGGTGGTGTCAATTTGGTGGGCGAGGATGCGGATGCGGTCCCGATGACGGGCTTCGACATCATTGCGCGTGACTTTTTGGGCGAGGGCGAGGGCATGTGCGGCAAGCACCAGTTCGTGGGCGGCAAGGGGGGACCAGCGCCCCTCAGCGACACTGGCAAAGACGCCGTCAGGGTCTTCGTACGAGAAGTGAATCTCCACGCCTACCCCTCTCGCCGCTGCTACCCGATCCCGGACGATCCGCCTTGCACGCGGACGGCAACTGGCGCCGCAGGCACCGCATCCTCCCGGTGGGGCGTTGGATCGGCGGGCTCACGTTGCTCCCGCTTTACGGAGAAGGCTTCTCCACTCTGCGTGCTCACGCGTGTCCGCCGATGGACATCCGAGTGAAGTCCCTACGAAACACACCCCCGCCGCCCTGCGGATCGACGGTTCTCCCGGCGCGCCGGAAACCCTCCCGGGTCGTCGTCCCTGCCCGGGTGCCGACCAACTATAGTGGACCCCGAAAACTGGACAGGCAGAGCGGGGGTCGATAAGCAATCCCGAGCGGCGTGGGGTGGGGGCGTACGGGCTATTTGGCCACGTGACGGACGAGATACGTGTCCGCGAGACAGCGCGAGCCTCGCCCTGGCCAGCGAGTGGCGGGCACGGTAGGCTGACGCGCCAGGGCGGCCCCTCCATGCCGTGGAGGGGCCGCCCGCCGCCCTGAACCGTGCCCGCAGAGGCTCGCTGGCCAGGGTGCCTCGCGGACACGTATCGTGCGCGGATCGCGGCCAAACGCCGCGCGCGCGCCCACGTGGGGAAGCATTATCCAGCCCAGTTCAAGGCCGAGGTTGTCCTAGAGGTTCTGCGCGAGGAGAAGACACTGGCGCAGATCGGGGCGGAGCGGCACGTGCACCCGACGATGCTGCACCAGTGCCGGAACACGGTAATGAAGGAACTGCCCGAGGTGTTCGCCCGGGGGGAGCGGCGCAGCGCCGAGCGCGCCGAGCAAGAGAAGAAGGTCCATGAGTTGTACGCGGAAATCGGTCGCTTGAGCACGGAGCTCGAGTGGCTGAAAAAAACGGCATCTGGGTATCCCTCTGACCGACATTCCGCACCCTGCGTGCAGCCGGGCCGGGGTTTCCGAGCGGCGAGTGCCTGAACTAGTCGGTTGGATGCGTCACGGAGTATCGCTGTGACCGCTCGGGCGGCACCTCGTCGAGAGGGTGGCGCGACCCCGCTTGTGCCCCTCCGGGGCATCGCTAGAGCAAAGACCTTACAGAGATCTTAGTTCATATCGCAAATTCGTAAATCTGGGTATCCCTCGGACTGCCACGCCTACTACCGGTAGTGGTTGTGGCTCTGTGGCCCAATGGCCCGAGCGATGATCTGCTTATAGGGTACAATGTCCAGAACCACCGCTTGCTGCACGAGGCGCTAGAACAAGAGGCCACGGGATCGGGAGGTTCGGCGGTTGAACCGGAAGGTGAACTCATCGAGGCAATAGTCCAGGTGCTCGATGCTCACGGCTCCCTGGTGCGTGCCCAGCAGCCAGCGCTTCAGAAGCGAGGCAACAAGGTGGATTCGGGGAAGCAGCTCCGCGGCGGCCCCTGCGCCCTTTCCCGCCAGAGGGGTGGCTTCATGGACGTAGCCCTTGCCCTGTATCCCCTTGTAAGATGACCAACCATCCGTGTGAACGACACCGCCCGGCGCGATGACCTCGATAACGAAAGGCGACCGCTGAGCCGATCGCGCCCGGGCCGCACCATCGCCCGCCGCAACTTGTGCAGCCACGTCCACGCAGTCTCATAACTACCCAGACCTAGTTCACGTTGCCGCCCTAGCGCTCGCACCGTTCTCCTGGCCCGCAATCCACCACATGGCTCGGAACCACAACCGCAAGGGTTTGCGCGTGTCCTACCTGGACGTCCTGCCGCGATCCGCCATCCTGACCCTGCGCTACGAAGACGTGGCGCGCCGTCCGGACCAGGTCATGCGGGGCGTGTCGGCCTTTCTCGGCATCCGGCACGTGGCGGTGTCGCCGCCGCCCCAGGGCCTCCACCTGGCCTGCCCACGAACCGAGCCCTCGTCGCCCTCCTGCAGCCGGCGCGCCGCGGGACGGGCCAGATGGCGGGCCCGCTTCGCTACCACGCCGAGGTCGCGATCGAGCGCCTGCAGCAGGCGAACCTGACCCGGCGCGGGCTCGCGGCCTCTGCCCGCGCGGACTTGGCGGACGCCTTCTGGAGGGACACCGAAGAGGCCGAACGCCTGACCGGCATGGACCTCCTGGGGTGGTGCCGGGCCGAGGGGCGCGGCTCGGCGTAGCCCGCGGAACAGGCCGCATCGCGCGGGACCTGGGAACGGTCCCTCCACCGCCGCGTGCGGGCGGCGAGGCCGATCCCGGGTTCCCCGCCGGCGGGCGCGGGCTCCCCGGGGCGCGCGGCAGGGCAGCCAGCACCGCGGGACGGGGGCGCGGTCGGGGCGGATCCGTCCCCGCCCTTCAGCTCCCCCACCCCGCGCCGCGGGCCGCTTCCGCTCCCGGCGGACCCGCCTGCCGGCGACGGCCGGGCACGGAGGTCCACCGCGCAGCCCGTCAGAGCCCCGCCTCCCGCAGGGCGGCGCGGATGCCGTCGCCGCAGGCCACGGCCGCCTGCTCGCTCGTCATGCCCTGCATGCGGGGCCCGAGGACCTCCGGGGCCACACAGCCGTCGTAACCGGTGCGGGCGACGGCGCGGAACCAGCCGGCGAGGTCGATGACGCCTTCGCCGGGGAGGAGCCGGTCCGCGTCCTGGATGGCCGATGCGGGCCCGGGCTTCGCGTCGTTGACGTGGAGATAGACGATGCGCTCGCGCGGCGTGGAGGCGACGTCCTCCAGGCTGGCCTCGGCGCCGTACCAGTGGTAGCTGTCGAGCAGGAAGCCGACGTTGTCGCGGCCGGTGTCCTCCAGCACCGACAGCAGTTCGGTGTACCGCTGGGCGAAGGGGTGGGCGAGGTTCGTCCAGAGGTGCCGCACGCCGATGAACTCCACCGCGAGGCGGAGGCCGGCCGGCGCCAGGGCCTCCCCGATGCGGCGCAGCCGGCGGCCGACGAGCGCCCGGGACTCGGGCTCCGGCAGATCGCTGCGGTTGCGGAGGACCAGGCCGACCTGGGTGGCGCCGGCGGCGGCCGCCGCGGCGGCGCGCCCGGGCACGTCGGCCAGCCCGCGGTCGAACTCGGCGTCCGGTGCGAATGGGTCGGGGATCGGGACGCCGCCGGCCATGCCGGGCCGCAGCCCCAGTTCCGCCCAGAGCCCGGCCGCGGACAGCCCCGGGCGGGCGGCCAGGGCGTCCTCCACCTCCCGGCAGCCGAAGTCCATCGCCTGATAGCCCGTGCGCCGCGCCAGCGCGGCGCGGTCCGCCAGCCCGAGCCTCTCACCGCGGACCAGGGTGCCGTGGAAACAAAGCAGCACGAACGGATCCCTCCCTACTCGGCGTTGGGGCGGCCGGCCGCGCGCGGGGACCTGCGCGGGAAGGGCCGGCGGCGTGGGGTTCCGTCTGGCCGCGGGCGGGACCTGCGGGGCGAAGCGGGACGGTTGGACGGAGAAGAGAGCGATCCCGCCTCCCCCGACGCGTCCCTCCTTCCGGCTTCGGCCGGCTCCATCCCGCCGCCTACGCCGCGGGCGCATGGGGCGCCACCGCCGCGAAGCACCGCGGAAACCCTTGCGAGCCGGGCCCGCTCCCGACGCCGGTGCACAGACGGGTGGCATGGGGGTACGCGGCCTTGCTGGCGGAGTCCGTCGGGGCATGGCACGGGGCGCCTCGGGCGCGGTGGGGATCCGGCGCCGCGGAGGCCCGGGGGCGGCTCCGGCGTCGGAAGCGAGCCTTCCCTGGGTGCTCGTCACCCATGCCCACGCGCCCGGCCCGCCATCGCCGACAACGGGCCCCTCCCCGGCCCCGGGCCCCGCCTGGGCCCGACGGCACCTCCGCGCGGCCCGTGCCTGGACCGAAGGGCGTCCCAGTTCCATGCCCTTCCGGGCCGCCACCACGCGGGTCCGGGCTTCCTGCCGCCATGTCCTCGACGCGCTCGTCGTCGCCTGTTCGAAGACGAGCGCATCGTGAGGCGACTGGCCGCGCTCACGGCTGCCGCGAGGCCGACCGGCGGAGCACGGACTTCCCCGCGACCCTGACCCACCGTGCGCACGGGTCGCGCCCCCTTATGCGCGCGGCGCGACGAGGCCACGGCCTTCGAGCACGCCGCGCTGATGGCGGAACGGCGGGTGGCGGAGCGGTCCGCCGGATCGACGACCGACTGGATGTCGAGCGCAGTGAGCGGAACCGCCCGGTTCCGCGCCGCGAACCGACGGACCGGTTCGAGCTCATGCGCCACGTCGTCGCAGCGGCCGGCCCCTCGTTCGCCCACGCGGGCCTTGGCGAAGCAGGACGCCGACCGCGCCCGTCTCGCCCACTGAGAAATCTGGCGTGCGCGTTCCTCTCCCGGCGGTGGAAGGCGCCCTCCGGAGCGCGGGCTGAGCCCCGCCCAACATCCGGGCGAGGCCCCACCGCCCGCGTGGCCGCCGCAGAGCCTCCGCCGCGGCCGCGACCGGCGTCCGGACCCGCGGGGATGCCCAGGGTGGCGCCGGGATGGACCACCAGCCACGGGGCCAACATCCCGTCCGCTCGCGCGGTCCGCGGGCACACCCGGGGGGACGCGCTTCCCAGAGCGGCGGCCGCGCTCAAAACCCCGGGAACGGGACCCCGTCCTGCTCCGCCGCTCCGTACGCGCGGCCGGCGTTCGCCGCCGTCGCGGCCGCCGTCAGGACCCGGAAGCCCGCCGCGGCGTTGGGGGCGGCGGCCAGGGCGTCGAGGGCCGCCAGGAGGTCGGCCTGCACCAGATCGTAGCGACCGGCGTTGGCGGCGGTCCGGGCGCCGAAGACGGCCTCGGGCGAGATGCAGTGCACGGGGTCCGGCGCGGGGAGCGGAGCGCACGACCAGCGTTCGCCGCCGGGCGGCTGGGGCGGGACCGTCGGTCCGAAGCGGCAGGCGTAAGGGGTCATGGCCCACTGCAAAAACCCGAGCGCGGTGGCGGGGAGCCCCCAGCCGCTCTGGGCCAGGGCCACCTGCATGGGAGCGGCGAAGACGGCGTGCGCCAGCGCCATGGCCTCGGGGCCCGCCCCCGCCGCGACGCTCAGCGTCAGGAACCGCCCGGGACCCGCGGGCCCGCCGGGCAGGACCGGCAGCGGCGCAAGGTCCCAACCCGACTGCGGCGCCAGGGCCGCGCCGGCGCGAAGCCCGCCCGCACCGACCGCCGTGGAGGCGTGGGTGAACCGGATCGTCTGGCGCGACGAGGGCGGGGGGACCACCCCAGTCCGCCGGGGCGCTGGCGCCATGGTCAGGAGGCTGAGCAGGGCCCCCAACGCG
>JAJYVV010000012.1 GCA_021791815.1 Bacillota bacterium
GGCAACCGGAAGTATCCCTTCGCCTCCAGCGTCCTCAGCGCCTTCAAACAGCCGGTGCGGCGCCTGCGGCCCAGGGGATCATGCAGTCCAAACCGATCGCAAAGACGGTCGGCCAACTCGGTCCGGTGCAGATCGGGGTCCGAGGCGCACGAGCGCCGCACGAACTCGACCGCATCGGGCTCGGCTAGCCGTTGGAGGATCGTCCGGTGCGGTGCCATACTCCCACCGTAGCGAACGTGGCGCAGATTGTCAACCGCTTCTTTATGGGCAAAGGGCAGCGCTAGGGTGAAGCGCCGGGGCGCGCAGCGCCGCCGGACGGGGAGGAGCGGAATCGCCCATGGACGCCGGGGACACGCGGGGCGCGGGAGCATGGGGCGGCCGGCCGGCGCTCGGGGTCCTGAAGACATGGGCGGTGGTCCTGTCCCTGTGCCTGGTCTCGGTGGCCATCGGCGTCCAGTACTTCGTGTTCGACCGCCTGCTGCGCCCCGCCGCCTCGTCGGCCGCCACGGCCGTCCTCCTCGTCGCGGGCGTCGCGGGGTTCTCGTTCGCCATCTGGGGCCGCCTGGAGCGCCTCCAGTTCCGCCTGCGCGACGCGCACGCCGCCGAGAGCGCCCAGCGGCGCCAGGCGCGCGCGCTGGCCGCGGCGAGCGTCGACATCGCCACGGAACTGGACATCGACGTCGTGGCCCAGAAGATCGTCGACCGCAGCCGCGAGGTCACCGGCGCCCGCTACGGCGCCCTCGGCGTCCTCGACGGGGCCGGGCGCGTGACGGCCTTCTACGCCTCCGGCATCGACCCCGAGACCCGGGCCCGGCTGGGCCCGCCGCCCCAGGGACACGGACTGCTCGGCCTGGTGACGACGGAGCGCCGCACCCTCACGGTCGACGACATCGCAGGCCACCCGGACGCCGCGGGCTTCCCGCCGGGCCACCCCCCGATGCGGACGCTGCTCGCCACCCCGGTCTGGCTGCGCGACGAGGTGATCGGCAACCTCTACGTCGCGGACCGGGAGGACGGGCGGCCGTTCGGCCACGAGGACGCCGAGGCGCTGGAGCGCTTCGCCGCCCAGGCGGCGGTCGCCATCCAGAACGCGCGCCTGCACCGCCGCCTCCAGCACCTGTCCATCGTCGCCGAGCGCGAGCGCATCGCCATGGACCTCCACGACGGCGTGATCCAGTCGCTGTTCGGCGTCCGCCTGCAGCTCGAGGCCGCCGCCTCGGGGCTGGAGGAGGGCCATCCGCTCGCGGAGCCGCTGGGCGACGCGATCACGCGCGTCGGCCGCATCATGGGCGATATCCGCCACTACATCTTCGACCTGCGCGCCGAGCAGGCCGCGGAGGGCGGGCTGGTGGCGCTGCTCCGGGACCTCGTGGCCTCGATGCGGGCCCTGCCGGTCTTCAGCACGGCGCTCAAGGTCGAGGGCACTCCGGCCGAGATCCCCCGCGCCGTCCAGTGGGAGTTGTGGCACATTTGCCGGGAGGCGCTCGCCAACGCCGTCCGCCATTCGGGAGGACACCGCATCGAGGTCACCGTGGGGTTCGGCGCCGGCGAGGTCGCGGTCGAGATCGCCGACGACGGCGCGGGATGGACGGGCGAACCCACCGGACCGGGCCACCACGGCCTGGAGAACATGCGGCGGCGGGCTGAGGCCGTCGGAGGCGCGCTGCGGATCGAGGGACGGCCGGGACACGGGACGCGGGTGCGTGCCACCGTCCCGCTGGACGGCGCGGCGGGGCGGTGACGCGCCGCCCGGGGAGGGCACGCCGCCGCAGGGATCCCCGTTCCACGCCCAGGGAGGCCCGAATGGGCCCGCCGGCCCGCCCGAATGGCCGTGTCCCCGCGCCGGAGGCGCTGGATACACTCAATGCAGGATTCCGGGAGGAATAGGGGTCTTCGGGGCGGCGGCCCCGGCCGCGCATCCTCCGGGAGCCTGTCTGGGAGGGCGACGGACGATGGATCGACCCATCGCGCGCGACGTCACGGAGCTGATCGGTGAGACGCCGATGGTGGAGCTGCACTCCTTCCCGGTCCGCGCGCGCCTGTTCGCCAAGCTGGAGTCGTTCAATCCGGGCGGCAGCGTCAAGGACCGCATCGGGCTGGCCATGATCCGCGCCGCCGAGGCGGAGGGCCGGCTGGGGCCGGGCGCCGTGATCGTCGAACCCACCAGCGGCAACACCGGGATCGCCCTGGCCATGATCGCCGCCGTCCGTGGCTACCGCCTGATCCTGGTCATGCCGGAGTCCGCAAGCCTGGAGCGGCGCCAACTGCTGGGCGCCTACGGCGCGGAGCTGGTGCTGAGCCCGGCGGCCGAGGGCATGCGCGGCGCCGTGGCGCGGGCCGAGGGCATCCTGGCCGCCACGCCCGGGGCCTTCATGCCGCAGCAGTTCCGGAACCCGGCCAACCCCGCCGTGCACCGCGCGACGACGGGCGAGGAGATCTGGCGGGCATGCGGCGGAAGGATCGACGCGTTCGTGGCCGGCGTCGGGACGGGAGGCACGGTGACGGGCGTGGGCGGCCTGCTCAAGGAGCGGAGCCCGTCGGCGCGCGTGGTGGCCGTCGAGCCCGCCGCCTCGGCGATCCTGTCCGGAGGCCGCCCCGGACCGCACCCGCTGCAGGGCATCGGCGCCGGGTTCGTCCCCGAGGTGCTGGACCGGAAGGTCGTGGACGAGGTGCTCGCCGTGACCGCCGAGGACGCCTTCGCGGCCGTCCGGCGCCTGGCCACCCGGGAGGGGATCGTGGCCGGCCCCTCGTCGGGCGCGGCCGCGCACGCCGCGGCGGCCGTGGCCGCCCGGCCCGGGCTGGAAGGGGCGACGGTGGTGGTCGTGCTGCCCGATACCGGCGAGCGCTACCTGTCGACCGGCCTCTTCGCCGCGGCGGCCGCGGCGGGCGGCCCGGAGACGCGGGCATAGGCAGCCGGGCACGAAAGGCGGTCCGCGCATGGGCGTCATCTACCTGGACCACGCCGCCACCGCCAACCCCAAGGCGCCGGGCGTGGGCCCGGCCATGCTCCGCAGCCTCGGCGACTGCAATGGCAACCCGGGGCACGGGGCCCACCGGCTCAGCGTCGCCGCCACCCTCGCGGTCTACGAGGCGCGCGCGACGCTCGCCGAACTGCTCGGCGTGAGGGATCCCGGGCGCCTCGCCTTCACGGCGGGCGCCACGGCGGCCCTGAACCAGGCGATCCGCGGCAGCCTCCCCGAGCACGGCGGCCACGCGATCTGCAGCGTCTGGGAGCACAACGCCGTCCTGCGGCCGCTGCTCGAGTGGCGCCGCCGGAGCGGCGGCACGATCACCTTCCTGCCGCCCGGACCCGACGGCGCGCCCTTCCGCCCGGCGGACCTGGAGCGGGCGATCCAGGCCGACACCGCGCTGATCGCGCTTTCCGCCGCGTCCAACGTCACGGGGGCGATCGCGCCCGTGGCGGAGGCGGGCGAGATCGCGCGCGCCCGGGGGGTCCGCCTGCTGGTCGACGGCTCCCAGGCGGCCGGCCACCTGCCCGTGGCCCTGGACCGGCTGCCCGTGGACCTCTGGGCCTGCCCGGGACACAAGGGTCTCCTCGGGCCGCAGGGCGTCGGCCTGCTGTATCTGCGGGAAGGGTTGGAGCTCCCGCCGCTGGTCGTGGGCGGCGGAGGCTTCGACTCGGCGCGGGAGGATCCGCCGGACGAGGCCCCCGAGCGGTACGAGGCGGGCACGCAGAACACCCCCGGCATCCTCGGCCTCGGCGCGGCCGCCGCGCACCTGCTGCGCCAGGACCCCCATGCCGCCCGGGCGCGGGAGGTCCGCCACCTGGACGCCCTCCAGCGCGGGCTGGGCCGGATCGCGGGCGTGCGCCTGCATGGCGCGGCCGATCCGCGGCGGTGCGTCGGCGTCCTCTCCTTCGCGGTCGCGGGATGGGCGCCGGGCGCCGTCGCCGAGACACTCGACCGGCGATTCGGGATCTGCGTGCGGGCGGGGCTGCACTGCGCCCCCATGGCCCACGAGGCGCTCGGCACCCTGCCGGCCGGCACCGTGCGGGCCTCGGTGGGCCCCTGGACCACGGACGACGACCTCGCGGCCCTGCCCGAGGCGGTCGCCTGGATCGCGGCCCGCGCGCCCGAGATCGCGGCCCCGGCGGAGGCGGCGCGCGGTGCCTGATGGCGGCGGTCCCGCGCAGGGCGCGGCGGAGCGACGGCTGGTGTTCCGGGGCGTCACCGCGCTGGCCCGCGCCTTCCGGGGCCTGCAGGACGCGGGCTGCGGGTGCGAGATCACGGCGGCGCCCCCGGAGGGCAGCCCCTGCGGCCTCGCCCTGGCCGTCGCCGCCGCCGACCTGGCCGCGGCGCTGGCGGTCCTGGATGCCCTGGGGGTGGTGCCGCAGGGGATCCACCCCGCGGGCCCGGGAGGGCTCCCCGGCGACGGGGGGGGCGGGCGTCCGGCGGCCCGCGCCCGCTGAGGCGGGGCGAGGGCCACGCCGCGCGTGGGCCCACGGCCGCGAGGAACGCAGCGCGGCCCCTCGAATGCCTGCGGCATCCGCCCGCGGTGGGGGCACGCCGCGGGCAGTCGGGCGCGTCGGGGGCGGGATCTCGTGGAGCGCGCGGCGAGGCACGTGCCGGGCCGCCCCGACAACTGGCAGAAAAGCGCGGCGCGCGTGGTCTTCGGGGTCATCTGGGGGATCGACGCGGGCCTCAAGTGGTCGCCCGCGTTCCGGTCCGCCTACCTGGGCATGGTCCAGGGGGCGGCCCAGGGCCAGCCCGGGTGGCTGCAGCCGTGGTTTCACTTGTGGGTTTGGCTCATCTCCCCGCGGGTGCCGCTCTTCGCCTATGCGACGGCCGTGACGGAGTCGGTCATCGCCCTCGCGCTGATCCTGGGCTTCGCCCGCAAGTCGGCCTACATCCTCACCGCGGTCTTCGGGCTGCTCATCTGGTCCACGGCCGAGGGGTTCGGCGGCCCCTACACCGCCGGCGCGACGGACGTGGGCACGGGCATCATCTACGCCATGGCCGCCGTGTTCCTGCTCGCCATCAACGCCACGGCCGGCACGAGCCCGTACAGCGTCGACGCTTGGCTGGAGCGGCGCATCCCGTGGTGGCCGCTGGTGGCCGAGGTCGGCGGCGGCCGTTCGCCGGGCCCCGCGGCGTAGGCCGCGGATCGCCGGCTCCATCCGGCCCCGCGGCCCCTCCACCGAACGGACCGCCCGCGGGCGGCCGAATGGCCGTGGGCGGGCCGGGCCCGCCGGTGTTTCACTCTGCCCAGGGCGGCGCGCGGGCGGCCGGTGCCCGCGGGACGCCCGTGGACAGAGAGGGGCACAGGCATTGCACCGCTACCGGTGGCGCCCGCGCGCCTGGCCGGCCGCGCTGGCGGTCGCGCTGGTGGCCGGCGCGTGGGCCCTGTCCGCGCACCCCGGCCGCCCCGGCCTCCGGTCCCGGCCGGGCGCGGCGGCGGGACATGCGTCCGGCGGCGCGCCGGCCGGCGTCCCGTCCCAGGACGGCCTTCCCGCGGTCCAATACTCCCCGGCGAGCCCGCCCCCGGCGTGGAGCGGGCCGCTGCCCTATCCCATCCTCATCGCCGACGAGATGAACGATCGCATCCTCGAGGTGACGCCGGATAAGCGGATCGTCTGGCAGTATCCCGCATCGGGCCAGGCCAACAGCCCGGAGGGGGTCTCCGGCGACGACGCATTCTTCTCACCGGACGGGACCAGCATCGTCACCAACGACGAGGACGGCGGAACCATCCTCCGCATCGGCTACTACAGCCATACGGTCCTGTGGCACTTCGGCGTGGCGGGCCAGCTCGGCGGCGGCGCCACGCACCTGAACTACCCGGACGACGCGTACCTGCTGCCCGACGGCGACACCGTGGTCGCCGACATCCGCAACTGCCGCGAACTGACCATCAGCCCGGCGGGGCAGATCGTGCAGCAGCTCGGCGTGGCCCAGACCGGATACTGCCAGACCGATCCTGCCAAGGGCCTCTACGGGTACCCCAACGGCGACACCCCACAGCCCAACGGCGACATCCTGATGAGCTTCATCAGCGGCGACGTCATCGCCCTGATCTCGCCCACGGGGGCCGTCCTGTGGCAGACGGTGGCGCCGGACCTCTACGGGGGCTACGTCTCCGACGCGCAGCTGCTGACCGATGGCAACGTCCTCGTGGCCGGCTACGGGGAGCCCGGCACGGTCGTGATCTTCAACCCGCACACGGGCCAGGTCGTGTGGCGCTACTATGTGACCTCGGGACCGGGCGAACTCAACCACCCGTCGCTCTGCCTCATGCTGCCGAACGGCAACGTCCTGCTCAACGACGATCGCAACGACCGGGTCGTGGTCATCGATCCGCGGACCGACACGATCGTCTGGCAGTATGGGCACACGGGGGCCTCCGGCAGCGCCCCCGGCTACCTCAACACCCCGGACGGGGTCGACGTCGACTACTTCCGGAACTGGCAGGGCTGGCTCGCGGGCCATCCCGGGCCGGTCGCCGCGCCGGCGGGGCCGCCCAGCGGTCAGAAGTAGGTCCAGGGCCGCTCGGCCTGCTCCAGGATCACGGTCTTGGTCTCGCGGTATCCGTCGAGCCCCTGGCGGCCCAGCTCGCGCCCCATGCCGCTCTGGCCGCGGCCCCCGAAGGGCGCGCTGGGCGAGAGGATCTGGGCCGAGTTGATCCAGACGGTGCCTGCCCGCAGGCCGCGCGCCAGCCGCAGCGCCCGGCCGACGTCCCGGGTCCAGACACCGGCGGCGAGGCCGTACGGGCTGTCGTTGGCGGCCCGCAGCGCCGCCGCCTCGCCGTCCACGGGCAGGATGCAGGCCACCGGCCCGAAGACCTCCTCGCGGACGATCGGGCTCCCCGGCGGCGGGTCCAGGAAGACCGTGACGGGGTGGAAGAACCCACCGGGCGGATCGGCCGGGGCCGGACCGCCCAGCGCCGGCCGGAGCCCGGCCTCGAGGGCGGCCAGGACGTGGGCCCGGACGCGCCCATAGTGCGCGGCCGAGGCCAGCGGACCCAGGTCGCTGTCCGGGTCGAGGGCGGGACCCACGCGCAGGCACGCGGCGCGCTCGAGAAACCGCGCGGCGAACGCCTCGAACACCGGGCGCTCCACCAGGATGCGGGAGCCCGCCTGGCAGACCTGGCCCGCGTGGAAGAAGATCCCGAAGAGACAGCCCTGCACCGCGGCGTCCAGGTCGGCGTCGGAGCACACGATGACCGGCGACTTGCCGCCCAGCTCCAGCGTCAGCCGCTTGAGGGACGCGGCCGCCCCGCGCATGACGGCGCGGCCGGTGGCCGTCCCGCCCGTGAACGAGATGCGGTCGACGGCCGGATGGGCGACGAGGGCGGCTCCCAGCGCGTCGGTGCCGCAGACGACCCCCACGGTCCCGGGCGGGATGCCGGCCTCGTCGAGGATCGCGGCCAGGCGCAGGGCCGCGCTCGGGGTCTCCCGGGCGGGCTTGAGCACGGCCGCAGCCCCCGCCGCCAGGCAGGCCGCCAGCTTCCACGCCGGCAGGAGGAGGGGGAAGTTCCAGGGGGTGATCAGGCCGGCCGGGCCGCCGGGCTCGCGCAGGGTGAAGGCGAACTGCGTCGGCGGGCACCCCGCCGCGAGGAAGGGCAGGACCTCGCCCGCCTCGCCGGTGCAGGTCCCGGCGAAGTAGTCGAACGCGTCCGCGGCCATGGGCACCTCCGCGTAACGGGCGGCGCCGAGCGGCAGGCCGCTCTCGCGGGCGATGTCCCGCGCCAAGGCGGGGGCCGCGGCGCGCAGGCGGCGCGCCGCGTCGGCCAGCACCCTCTGCCGCTCGAGCGCCGGGAGGCCGGACCAGGCGCCGCTGCCGTGCGCCTCGGCCGCCGCGGCCACCGCCTCGTCCAGGTCGTGGGCCGTCGCCCCGGCGAGGCGCCTCCCCGCCCGGCCGGTCGACGGGTCGACGAGGGGCTGGACGTCGCCCCCGGCCCGGGCCCTTCCGGCGATGCGCACCCCCGGCACGTCGGGCTCCGGCGACGGTGCCGCGCTCATGCCCCCGCCGCCCCGGACGCGAAGGCGGCGTAACGGGGATAGACGGCGTCGAGGTGCGGGAGCAGCTTCATGGCCCGCGAGAGCGGACCCGTGGCCCGGAGCTGCTGGCGGGCCAGCGCCTGGGCCAGGTCGATCTCGCCGCGCCAGAAGCGGTCCGCGGTGTCCGCGTCCTGCTCGAAGGTCAGCAGCGGCGGCTCCACCGCCTCGTCCCCATACAGCACCCGGAAGGCGGGCCGGCCGCCCGGCGGCGGGCAGGGCACCCAGAGGATGCGCCCCTCCGGGTTATGGTAGACGAAGAGCACGGGGCCGCCGACGCGGTGGATGAGCTGGCCCTCGTCCGCACCGGTCAGCGTTTCGAAGAAGCGCCCGATCGTCCCATACAGCGCGGCGGTGTCGTTGAAGACGGCCATGGGCACACCCCCCGCGGTTCCGCGCGACGGAAGTCCCTCAGGAAGCGAAGGCGATCAGCGCCCGCGTCACGGCGCCGGAGAGCATGGCCGCGAACGCTTCCCCGACCTCGTCCAGGGCGTAGCGCCGGGACAGGAGCGAGCGGACATCGAGGGCGCCCGCCTCCTGCAGGCGCAGGAGGGCCGGGATGTCGCGCGCGGGCGACGATTCCCCGTACCAGCACCCGAGGAGCCTCTTCTCCTGGGACGGGAAGGCGAAGGCGTTGAGCGACACGTCGAGGTGCGGCGGCGCCACCCCGATCACCACGGCCCTGCCGCCCGGCCGGGTGGCGTTGAACGCCTGCGCGATCGTCTCGGGCCGGCCGATGGCCTCGAAGGCCGCGTCCACCCCCTCGCCGCCCGTCAGGTCGAGCACGCGCTCCAGCGGCCCGCCGGGGCCGGCCAGGACGAGGTGCGTCGCGCCGCAGGCGGCGGCCGCCTCCAGGCGGCGCGGGTGCACGTCGACCGCGATGCGCGGGTAGGCGGAGACCATGCGGGCGGCCTGCAGGGCGCTGCAGCCGACGCCGCCGGCGCCGAAGACCGCCACGGACTCGCCCGGGCGGACCCCGGCCGTGCGCCACACCGCCCCCGTCCCCGTCAGCACGCCGCAGCTGAGGAGCGCGGCCGACGCCAGGTCGGCGCCCTCGGGGAGGCGCACCGCCCCGGCCTCGGGCACGACGGTGCACTCGGCGAATGCGCCGGTGAGGCTGAACTGGTGCACCGGCTCGCCGGACGGCCGCCGGAACGGGGTCCTGCCGCCGGGCAGGGTGCCGTGCTCCCCGGCGAGGGCGGCCACGCGGCAGAGCTCCGGGCGACCTCGCAGGCACGGCCCGCAGCGGCCGCACGCCGGCAGCCACGAGAGGACGACCGGGTCGCCCGGCCGCAGGGCGGAGACGCCGGGGCCCACGGCCTGCACGCGGCCGGCCCCCTCGTGGCCCAGGACCATGGGCACCGGGAGCGGCAGGTCGCCCGTGTAGACGTGGTAGTCGCTGTGGCAGACCCCGGCGGCGGCGAGCCGCACGCAGACCTCCCCGGGGCCGGGGTCGTCCAGGTCGAGCTCCTCCAACCCCAGCCGCCCGTAATCGGCCAGGACCGCCGCGCGCACGCGCATCGCCCACCGCCCCCGCACCGCCATCTCCGCGGCCCCGACCGCGCAGGGCTCACTCGGCCAGCAGGGCCGCGGCCCTCAGGGCGAAGGCCGCGGCGTGGACAAAGAACGGGTGCCGCGCTTCGCAGGCCACGTCGGCGGCCCATTCGGGCAGCCAGCCCAGCATGTGGGCCACGTTGCGCGCCCGCAGCACGCCCTCCAGCCCCGGGCTCGATCCCGGGTGGAGGAGGTGCTCCATCAGCCCCAGCAGGGTGGCCGCGTGGTCCGCCGGGAAGGCCAGGTCATCCAGTCCCTCGTCGGCCAGGAGCACGGCGATCTCGCTGGTGCACTCGCCGACGGCGACGCCCTCGCGGTACCAGGCGGCCAGTGGGGCGCAGCGGCCCGGCGCGCCGTCCGTCCGGAAGAGCCGGGCATACTCGCGCCCGGCGAAGCCGCCCCGGCCGTCCAGATCGCGCAGGTCGTCGGCCAGCGCCGCGGCGAGCATCGCCAGTTGCTCATCCGTCTCGCCCGCGCGGACGAGGTCCAGGATCCCGCCGAGGGACCGGCGACCCGGTGGGTCGGGGTCCCCCAGGAGCCACCGCGCCACGGCGAACCGCGAGGCGACCGCCGCCCGCTCCTCCACCGTCACCGGAAGCGGCACCGCCCATTCCCCCCGTCGCGTCCGTCAGGCGCCTTCCCCGGGCGCGAACGCGACCTTGATCGCGCCGCTCCGGCGGTGGAAGAAGGCCGCCCGCAGCGCCTCGCGGTGCCGCTCCAGCGGGAAGCGGTGGGTCAGGAGGGCGCCCAGGTCGACCTCCGGGTGCCCGGCCTGCAGGCCCATCGCCACCTCGATCGTGTGGGCGCCACCGGCGGACGGTTCGGCGCCATAGCCGCAGTAGCCGTGCACCTCCAACTCGTGCGCCCAGGCCCAGGTCAGGTCGAGGCCGGGCAGCCTGCCGCTGCAGCCGAGGAGGTCGACGCGGCCCCCGGCGCGGGCCAGACGGAGGGCGGCCGCCATCGACCCGCCGGAGCCCACCGCGTCGAACACCCTGTCGAAGCCGCCGATCCAGCCCCGCGCGCCGAGGAGCCCGGGCCGCGGCGCCCCCCAGCCCTCCGCGACGGCGAACCGCTCCGCGGCGTCCGCGGCGGACACCGCCCTGGCCCCCAACGCGGCCGCAAGCCGGGCCTGCCCCGGATGCCGGGCCACGGCGACGGCGTGGACGCCGCCCGGCCCGGGGAGCAGGCGCAACGCGGCGAGCACGCAGAGCCCGATGGTGCCCGCGCCGAGGACCAGCACGCGGCTCCCGGGGCCGGGGGGCGCGGCGAGGACGGCGTGGAGCGCGACGGCGAGCGGCTCGGCCAACACCGCCGCCTCGTCGGCCAGCCCCTCGGGCACCTCGTGGAGCTGCGACTCGTGGGCCAGCACCTGCTCGGCCCAGCCACCCGGCAGGTCGCGGCAGTAGCCGAGGAGCATGCCGGGCGCGAGCGCCCCGTCGGCGAAACGGTGGCAGAGCGCGGTGCGTCCCTCCGCGCAGGCCGGGCAGGGGGGCAGGCCCCGCGTCCGGCAGGGCAGGAACGGGTCCAGGACCACGCGGCGTCCGGCGAGCGCCCCCGCCTGGGCCACCCCCAGCACCTCGTGCCCGAGCACCGCGGGAAAGGAGACGAAGGGCGAGAGCGTCGGCCCGGTCCGGCCGCGCAGCAGGGCCACATCGCTCCCGCAGATGCCCGCCAGCCGGACGGCGACGGGGACCCACCCGCCCCGGCCGCCGCCCGGGGGCGCGGGCGGGGGGACGGAGCGGAGCCGCAGGCCGCTGCAGGGCACCGCCAGCGCGGGCGCCCGGGCCCCCGCGTGGCGGGCGATCAGCCACCGCCCGGGCGAGAAGCCGTACTCGAGGGCCCGCACGACTCCGGCACCCCCCTCCGGGCGGCCGCCGCGTCCGCGCGCGGCCTCAGCGCATCGGCACCTGCCGCAGGAGGTGCGGGATCACCCGGGCGAAGATCTCGGGCAGGTTCTCCCCCGTGATCGTCAGCCCGTGGTTCCGCAGCCCGACGACCCCGTGCCCGGGGTCGGGGACCGTGGCCAGGCGGTCGCGCACGGCCGTGGCGAGCTCCAGGGTCCCGCACGGGTAGTTGACGTCGGTGCTTGGAACGCCTCCCATCCAGGCGTGCACGTGCAGGATCGCCCCGACCTGGGGAAAGGCGTCATAGAGGAAGAGGTGCTCGATGGCGTCCACCGACGCCCTGCGGGGGTGGACGCCCGGTGGCACGCTCACCACCATGCTGCGGGTGTCCGCGTCGTACCGGCGGACGAGAAGGATCTCCTCGCCGACCTTCTCGATGCGCGCCTTGTCCACCCCGCTCGCGCTCATCCAGAAGCCGAGCCCCGGCTCCCGCACGCTCACGTTCCCGTAGCTGAGGCCGCCCAGTTGGAACATCCGCCGCAGGTGGGCGAAGTCGCGCGGATCGAGCAGCTTCTCGATGGGAAAGGGCGCCGGGAGGAGGTCCAGGGCCTTGAGCGCCCGGGACGCCTCGGCCATCTCGGCCGTCCGCGCGTTGCCGGCGCGAAGGTCGGGAGGCAGGTCGGGCACGAACGTGTTGTCGATCACGAGGTGCGACCCGGACAGCGGCTCCACGCGCCGCAGCACGGCGGCGAAGTAGTCGGCGGCTCCCTCCAGGACGTAGCAGCCGCGCTCCAGGGTGACGAAGTGCGTGGCGGCGGGCGGGCCGTCCCCGGAGGCCGGCGGCACGAGGTAGACGAGCAGGTTGCCGAGCGACCGGATCAGCAGCGGATAGAGCGTCTCCAGCGCGGCCCCTTCCGCCGGGGCCGGGCCCGCCGTGACGCCGACCACGAAGGTCGCCTGCGAACGGCGCCGGTACGGGCGCGGGTGATCGGAGGGAAACAGATTCCACACCACCGGCGTCGCGGTGGCCGCCTCCGGCTCGACCCGGGCGCGGAGCCCCGCCTCGAACCAGCGCAGCGCGGGCACCGCCCACTCCTGCCCCGCCGGGACGACGACCGAACCCACGACCCATCCTCCCCCTCGCCGCCGGCGCATGGCGCCGGGACCAACGCGCGGCCCGCGCCGGCCTCTCGCCCCCGAGTGTGCCTGCAGGACGCCCGGGTGCGCGCCGGCCGGATGGTCCCCGCCGGGAAGGGCATCCGATCCGGCCGTCGGGGCCCGGACGGCCCGGTGCCGCGGGCCGATCGGACCATCCCCGCCGGCCCGATCGGCCGTGGGCGCGCGCGGCCCGCCTCGCTTCTACTCTCGGGGAGAGGCCCGGACCGATGCGGAGGGAGCGCGATGGACAGCCGGGACCGGCCGCGCGCGGCACACGGCCGGTCCGGCGGGCGCGGGCCCGCCCCCCCGCGGTGGGCCGCCGTGCTCTTCGATCTGGACGGCACGCTGCTCGACATCGACGGCGAGGGATTCCTCGACGCCTACGTCGAGGCCCTGACCGACTGGTGGGCGCCGCCGGATGCCGCGGCGTTCCGGCATGCCGTCATGGCCGCCAGCGTGCCGATCTTCGCCGCCCATCCGGGCCGCACGAACGGCGACGTCTTCCGCATCCACCTCGCGGACCATCTCGGCCTGGCGGCCCCGGCCGTCGCGGACCGCATGCGCGGCTTCCACCGCGAGGCGCTCCCGCGGCTGCGGTATCCGGCCCGGCCCGCGGCCGGCGCGCGGCGCTGCGTGCGCCGCTGCCTGGAGTTCGGCCTGCGCGTGGCGGTGGCGACCGCGCCCATCTACATGCCCGAGGTGATCGAGCTGCGCCTGCGCTGGGCTGGCCTCGCCGGCATGCCCTGGGACCTGGTCACGCATAGCGAGGTCATGTGTTCGTGCAAGCCGCACAAGGCGTATTTCGCCGAGGCCGCGGCGCGGCTGGGCCTTCGGCCGGAGGCGTGCGTCATGGTCGGCGATGACCCGCTGCAGGACGGTCCCGCCCGCGACGCGGGCATGGCCGTGCTGCTGCGCGGATCCGCCGAGGGCGCGGGTTGGACCAGCCTGTCCGAGGTCGGAGCGGCGCTCGCGCGCGGGGGCCCCTGAGCCGGAAGCGCGGAGGAAGGGGAACGCGCATGCGCCTGATCGTCGCCACCAGTTGGGAGGACGAGCTCCTGCGCGGCCTCGCCGGGCTGCCCGTGCAGGCGGTGTTCGGCAAGCTGCAGAGCGACCTGGTCGGCGGGGGCCGCCCGTCCTCCATCCTGCCGGAGGTCGACGGCCCCCGGGCGGAGCGGCACATCGCCCTCGCGCACGAGCTCGGCATGCGGTTCCTCTACCTGTGGAACGTCGGAACCCTGGGCGACCGCGAATACCGCTCGGAGTTCGTGCAGGAGATGCGCGCGCAGCTGCGCGACCTCGTCGCCGCCGGCATCGACGGCCTCGTGGTCGGTCTGCCCTGGATGATCCCGCTGGCGAAGGAGGTGGCCCCCGACCTGGAGGTGTCCGTCTCCTCGTTCGTGCACGTCGACTCGCCTCGCGAGGCGCGGCAGTTCGAGCGGATGGGCGCCGACACCGTCATCCTCCACCAGACGGGGAACCGGGACTTCCGGACGCTGCAGGAGATCCGGGCCGCCGTGTCCTGCGACCTGGAGCTCATCGCCAACAACACCTGCGTGTTCCAATGCCCGTACGTCTGCGCGCACCAGACGTCCCCCGCCTTCCACTCGCGGACCGGCAGCCGCCCCGTCCTGGAATACGAGTTGTTCTGGTGCGCCGGACGCTACGCCCACGACGGCGCGGAGCTGATCCGCGCGCGCTGGATCCGGCCGGAGGACCTGGGGGTCTATGAGTCCCTGGGCTTCGACCGCTTCAAGCTCGCCGGGCGCGGCCGCCCGACGGCCTGGCTGCTGCGCGCGGCCCGCGCCTATGCCGCGCGCCGCTACGACGGCCACCTCACGGACATCGTCAGCATGTCGCAGCACGCGCCGCTCTCCCTCGCCCGCCGCCGCGCCGCCGAGCCCGGGGGCCGTCACGCCGCCCGCTGGGCGGAGATCGCCGAGGACCTGCGCCAGGTCGGCCTGGTGCGCGTGCGCAACGGCGACATCCCGCCCGACTTCATCCGCTTCTTCCAAGACCACGACTGCAACGTGCGCTCCTGCCGGACCTGCCGGTACTGCGAGCAGGTCGCCCGGCGCGCCGTCGAGGGCGCGCGGGCCTGGGACGCCGACGCGGTGCCCCTGATGCCCGGCCCCGACATGTTCGAGGACCTGATCCTCGACGGGCCGCACCCGGAAGCCGCGCAGGGCCCCGGACGCTGAAGGCGTGCCGGCGCCGCTCCCTCGGCCTGGGCCGTTCGACCCGGACGGGCGGGCCAAAGGGCCCTGCGGCAGGGGACCACCGGACGGCCGTTGGGCCCCTGCGGCCGCCCTGGGCGGGTGCCACAATCCACCGTGTTCGGAGCGATCCGGCACACGGAGGTGGCCCCTGATGCAGGCGCAGCGCGACCCGGCGGCCCCGGTTCCGCAGGCCCGCCCTTCCGTCGCCGGCGGCGCCACCCGGCGGCGCATGCTGCTGCTGGGCGGGCTTCTCGGCGGCGCGGCGGTGGCCGCGGCATGCGGCCAGATCACCACCCCCGCGGGCTCGTTCGGCATCTCGGCGTCGGGCGCCGGGGCCGCGGCGGCACCTCTGGCGGCCGGAGGCGCGTCGCAGTCGCCCCAGGCGTTCCTGTACCTGACCATCAACAGCCCGGCCGGCACGGGCAAGCCCCAGTACCCGGCCTACGTGCCCTCCTACTTCACGGTTCCGGCCAACGCGCTGGTGCAGGTGCAGATCACCTGCTTCGACAGCGGCCCGGCGTCCATCCCTCAGGGCTACCAGAACGTCCAGGGCACCGTCGGAGGCACCGCGCAGCTCTATGCCGCGACCCTTGGCGACCTCTCGACGGTGCCGGCCCAGACCGTCACCGCGATCCCGGCGGACCAGGTCGTCCACACGTTCACGGTGCCCACGCTCAACCTCAACGTGGCGCTGCCGGGAACGTCGACGTTGCGCTTCCTGCTGCAGACGGGCGCGCCCGGCACCCACCCCTGGCAGTGCATGGCGGCGTGCGGGACCGGGGAGTCGGGATGGGGCGGCCCCATGTCGGACGCCGGGTTCATGAGCGGCACCTTGACGGTGCAGGCCTGACGCCGGGAGGGAGGCGGGGCGATGCGCTCGGAGGCGCCTGAACACCGCGTGCTGCGGCTGGGGCTCGGGGCCCTCTGGGGACTGGACGCCATCCTGCAGACCCAGCCGGCCATGTGGACGCCGGCCGTCCTCATCGGCCAGATCTGGGAGGGGGCCGTGCAGGGCCCGGCCTGGCTGACCGGCCTGATGTCCTGGTCGATCCGGGCGGCCGAGCCGCACCTCGCCCTGTTCAACGCGGCCCTGATCGCCACCCAGGCGAGCCTGGCCGCGCTCCTGCTTTCCGGCCCCGGCCGGACCGCCCGCCTCGGCGCGTGGGGCAGCCTCGCGTTCGGAGGCGCGGTGTGGCTATTCGCGCAGGGCCTGGGCGGCCTCGCCTCGCCGGGAGCGTCCCTGCTCTTCGGCGCGCCCGGCTCCGCTTTCATCTACGCGGTGATCGCGGCGCTGCTGCTGGTCCCCGCCTGGGCAGGACGCGGGGCGTCCGCCGCGACGGCCGTCCTGTTGGCCGGCGGTGCGGCGCTCCAACTCCAGGCGCCGTTCTGGCAGAGCGTCGGACTCTCGGCGCCGATCGCGGCCAACTTCATGCTGACCCCGCCCGCGCTGCGGCCCCTCCTCAACCTCGCCACCCGGCCGGCGATGGCCGCGCCGGTGGCCCTGAACCTCGGACTCATCGCCGCGCTGCTCGCGGCGGCCGCGGCCGCGTGGCTGGCCCCGTGGAGCCGCATGGCCATGGCCAGCGTGCTCGCGCTCCTGTTCCTGCTGTGGGTGACGGCCCAGGACTCGGCCCTGCTCTGGAGCGGCACCGCCACCGACCCCAACACCCTGCCGGCCGTGGCGCTCCTCGCGGCGGCCGGGTTCGCGGGGGCGCGGGGGCGACAGCGCACGACGGGCGCCACGGCCCTCGGCGGGGTCACCCACGCCGAGCGGGGCATCGCCGCCAGCGTGCTGCGCCGGGCCGGCTGAGCGCGGGCACCCCTTCAGCCGCCCTCGTCCGGGGCGCCGGCGGGCCCGGCGGGAGCCTCGCGCGCGGCGGCGGCCTCCTCGGACGGCCAGCCGAACAACCGGCGGTGCAGCTCCCGGATCATCTGAAAATCCTCCCACACCTCCTTCTTTCGCTCGGGGGCGCGCAGGAGATAGGCGGGGTGGTAGGTGGGAAGGACCCAGAGGCCGTCCTGCCGCCGCCAACGGCCCCGCTCGGCGCCGATCGACGCGCGGGGGTCGACCATGGCGTGGAGCGGCGTCGCCCCGAGCAGCACCAGGATCGAGGGGCGCAGCAACTGCAGCCGCCGGAGGAGGTACGGCCGGCAGGCCGCGATCTCGGCCGGCTCCGGGGTGCGGTTGCCGGGCGGCCGGCACAGCACCACGTTGGAGATGTACACCTGGTCGCGACGAAAGCCGGCCGCCGCGAGGATGCGGTCCAGCAGCTCGCCGGCCTTGCCGACGAACGGGCGCCCCTGCTCGTCCTCGGTGGCCCCGGGCCCTTCGCCGATCAGGCAGAGCCCGGCGCGCGGGTCGCCCTCGCCGAATACCACGCCCCGGCAGCCGCCGCGCAGGCCGCACCGGGTGCACCCCCGAGCGAGGGCGCCGAGTTCGTCGAGGGTGGCCGCCTCCTGCAACCGCAGGGCGAAGGCCGCCGCGGGCAGCCCGTACAGGCCGTCCGCAGGGCCGCCGGCCGCTTCCGGACCGCCCATGCCCCTGTCCCGCTCCCTCCAGACCACGGGCGCCCTCAGTCGGCCTGCATCTGGAGCCCCGACCCGGGCACCACGTCGCCGATCCGCCAGACGGTCAGGCCCGCCGTCGCCGCGGCGCTCAGGAATGGCTCCTCCCCCTCCGGGGGCACGGCCAGGAGCAGCCCCCCGGCCGTCTCGGGCGAGAACAGGAGCCGGCGCCGCAGGGGATCCACGCCGGGGGCCGTCTCCACCTCCGCGCCGAAGTGCTCCTCGTTGCGCAGGGCGCCGCCGGGAAAGCAGCCGGCCTCCCCGCACGCCTCCGCGCCGGGCAGCAACGGCACCGCGCAGGTCCGCACCCGGAAGCGGACGCCGGCCGCGTGCGCCATCTCCAGCCCGTGGCCGACCAAGCCGAAACCGGTCACGTCCGTCGCTGCGCGGACCCCGCCGGCGCGCGCGGCCGCTGCGGCCGCCGCGTTGAGGGTCCGCATCGAGCGGACGGCGGCCCCCAGGTGCTCCGCCGCGGCCATGCCCCGCTTGCCGGCGGTCGTGACCACACCCGCGCCGAGCGGCTTCGTCAGGTAGAGGCGGTCGCCGACGCGGGCGCCCCCCTTGCGCATCAGCGCTTCCGGCGCCGCGAAGCCGATCACCGCCAGCCCGTACGTGGGCTCCTCGCCGCGCGTGGTGTGGCCGCCGGCGATCACGGCGCCCGCCGCGCGGACGACCTCGGCCCCGCCCTCCAGGATCTCGCGGGCCACCTCGACCGGCATGTCGTCCGGGAACGTCGCCAGGTTGAGCGCCAGCGCCGGCCGGCCGCCCATGGCGTACACGTCGCTGCAGGCGTTGCAGGCGGCGATGGCCCCGTAGTCGCGCGCGCCGTCGACCACCGGCGGGAAGTAGTCGGCCGTGAACACGAGCACCGTGCCGTCGTCGAGGCGGTACGCCGCCGCGTCGTCCGGCGCGTCGAGCCCCACCACCAGCCGCTCCGCCGCGTCGGGCGGGAACAGGGACCCGAAGCCCGCGAGCATGCGCGCCAGGTCCCCTGGCGCCTTCTTCGCCGCTCAACCGGCGCAGGACGCAAGCGACGTGAGGCGCGCGTAATCGGCGGCCATGGCGGTCACCTCCGGCGCGGTCGTGCCGCAGGTCATTCGGCGCACCCAGTCTACCATCGGCCGGGCGTCCGGGGCAGGACCGGCCGCGGGGTGCGCGTCCGCCTTCGTCCGACGTGCACCGCCCGGGCCCGTCGGATACGCTGGGGGAGCCCGGCCGAGGTGCACCGCGGCGCCCGCCCCCGGGACCCGATTGCCGACCTGTACTCCCGACTGCGTTCCCATTCTTGCGGAGGGATGCGACTTGCCGGGGGAAACCGAGGTAGCGGTGTTCATCGACTTCGAGAATCTGCGATACAGCCTTCTGAACAAGCACGCCGTCGAACCGGACCTGGAGCACATCGTCACCAAGGCGAAGGGGTACGGGCGCCCGTCGGTGATGCGCGCCTACGCGGACTTCTCGGAACATCCCGCCGAACTGATGCGGGGCCTCGCCGTCGTGGGCATCGAGGCCATCAACGTGCCCGTCAAGCGCACAACCCACCGTTCCGGCGGCCGCGAGGTCGAGCGGGTCAAGAACGCGGCCGACATGCATCTCGCCCTGGACGCCGTCATCCAGGCCGTCGAGGCGGACGCCTCCGGCAAGCACAAGGTCTTCCTGCTCGTGGCCGGTGACGGGGACTACGTCAAGCTCGTGACCTTGCTGCGCAACCGCTTCGGGCAGCGGGTCGTGGTCGCGGGCGTGCCGGGATCCGTTTCGGGCGACCTGTCCCGGGCGGCCGACGAAGTCGACCTGGTCGGGGTCCCCCAGGCCGCCGCCGTGGACCGGGCAGACCTGCGGCGGCGCATCGTCGCCATGGTGCAGCGCGGCCCCAACCCGTTGCGCTATTGGACGTTCCGCACCATCGACCAGTGGGTGCAGGACCCCCGGCAGGCCATGCCGGGCACCCCCGGGGACCGGCGGGACGCCATCCGGGCGCTGTTGGAGGCCGGCGTTCTGACGCAGCAGACGGCCCATGACCCGATCAACGGACAGGTGACGATGGCCGTGCTCGATGCGGACGCCGCCCGGCGCGAGGGATACCTGGACTGAAGCCCGCGAAAGGAGGTCGCCCCCACGGAGGCCGATCGGCCCGCGCGGCAGGACCGACCCGCCGACCCCGGCTCCCGGCCGGGCCTCATCGTCAACTGCGACGACTTCGGTTCCACCCTCGGGGCCAACCGCGCCGTGGAACGAGCCCTGGAGGCCGGGCTGGCGACCTCCGCGAGTCTGATGGTCCCGTGCCCCTGGGCGTACGACGCCGTCCTGCGCACCCTGGCCCACCCGGACTGGGAGGTCGGCGTGCATCTGACGTTGACCGCGGAGTGGCCCCGGTACCGCTGGCCCCCGCTTCTACCGGCGGATCGCACCCCGGGCCTGCGCGGGCCGGACGGCTTTCTCTGGCCCGGAACCGCCGACGTGCACACCCACGCCACGGCCGAGGAGGCCCTGGCGGAGTCGGTCGCCCAGGTCGAGCGGGCCCTGGCCTGGGGCCTCCGGCCGTCGCACCTCGACAGCCACATGGGGGTGCATCAGACCCAACCCGTCTTCTTTGAGGTCTACCTCACGGTGGCCGCGCGGTTCGACCTGCCGGTGCGCATGGCCGGCGAGCGCGAGCTGGCGGCGGCCGCCCGGGGGGGCGCCGCGTGGGCCGCGGAGGCCCGCGCCATGGCCCGCGCACGGGGCGTCGCGTTCGCCGGCGACCTCCTGCTGCCGGGGCGCCGGCCCCCCGAGGAGGACCACGGCGCCTTCTTGCGGCGCGCCCTGGCAGAGCTACCGGCAGGCACGACCGAGATCTTCTTCCATCCCTGCGAAGACGGCGAGGAGACCCGCGCCGTCATGGGCGAGCGGGCGGCGGCCGAGCGGGCCGCCGATCTCCGCACCCTGACGGACGATGGACCGGGGTCGCTCCGGCACGCGCTGGCCGGGTCGGGGGCCCGGCTGGCTCGCCGCGCGGACGTCCGCGCCGACCCGTGAGCCCAGGCTGCCTGTGCAAGGCCGGGCCGTGCGGCGCCGTAACGATGCAGGCCCATCGGAGAGGGCGGACGCACCTCCCATCCTTGCCCAGGGGCCGCCCGGCGCCGAGCCCGATACCGCAGAAAGTCTTGGGGGGCGCGGACGCCGCAATCCAGCACCGCCTCATACACCTCCGCGCTGCTGTACCAAGGCTCGGCGTGCACGGCCGCCTTGACGGCAAGGATGGCGATGCGCAGTTGGGGGCTGAGCTCGGCGCGGATCCTTCTGTCCCAGTGGAGCCTGGTGTCCGCCTCCCGTGGCGTGAAGAACCAGACGTCGATGCGCCACTGGCCGGCGGCGCCCGGGCCGGGGCAGTAGCGCAACACCGCGGAATAGCCCTCAGGCTGCGCCGCGTCGCGGTGGTCGCCCACCCACTTGCTCAGCCGGATGCTCTGTATGCGCCCCTGGGCGAAGACCGGGGCGAGCGCCTGCCAGCAGAGTTCGGGAGTCCAGGACTCGCGGACCAGGTACAGGTCGATGTCCCGGGCGACCATCAGCCCGTGGACGGAACTGCCGGTGCGGGTCACTTCGCCCGCACCGCCGAGCAACCGGAGCAGGTCGAGGTCCGCCAGCACGGCGTCGGCGTCCCGCCGCAGGGCGTCGGCGTTTGCGAGCAGTGCCGCGGGTGCGCCGCCGGTCCGCTGTTCGGGTCGCGATGCGTCCACCTGCGGGGGCCATCCCGGTTCGCCGTCGGATCCCGCCGCAGCCATCTCCCCTACGCCCCCCATGGTCGCCGGAGTCAACTGTAGCCTGTGGCCCGGGAGCGTCGAGCGGTCGCGGGGCCTTCCCGCCGCCATGAGTGCTGAAAGAGGCCGGCCCGGACCGTGGTCGGGTGCCGCGGCGGCAGGATCGTCCGAGCCAGTCGCCAGAGGACCGCGGTGCAGACGAGGTCGGGGATGGCCAGGCACATCGCCGCAGCATCACCCGACACAACCGGGCCGCCCAACGCCCGAGGAAGCGGCCCAGCATGGCGCAGGTGAGCCCGGCCATCCGGGCCGTCCAGGCGTCAAGGCGAGCGCGATGCCCGTGTCCATGAGCGCCGCCCACCCTCGGGGGTGCGCCTGCTCCCTTTGGCTCTGACGGGGTCGCCCGGCCGTCTGCGGGGCGCGGCGGTTCGATAGCGGGTCAACGGCCAATGGGTGGCCGCGGTACCAGCACCACGTGCGCACACGATGGCAGGCAGGGCCACGCTCGCGTTTCCGCACCGCCGACAGCACCGCAATCGAATTCCTGGGCGAAGGCTCACTCGCCTGTGCAAAAGTGCGGGCGCAGGGCGTTTTCGGGAAGATATCGGCTGGCCTGACGTCGCGTGGCACAGCACGTGGCGGCGTTCAGTTCTCCACGCAGGGCAATGACCAACACCTGGCGTCACCTGCGGCGTTGGTGCGCACCAACGCCGCGGCGACTCCTCGGTGAAGCCGAAGCCGGGCAAGACGAACACAACCTCGCGCCCAGACATGCGCCGAAGTTTAGATTTAGGCACGCTCGGGTACCAGCTCGATGGTGACCACAACCGTTGGATTGGCAACGAGCCCCAGAGGTTTGCGGTGCCGCCTGGCCTGGTGCCCCCGGCCGCTCCGCGCACCTCCAGGACGGCCGCGATCCGCTCCACCGCCATGACGAGTCCTGCAGCCCTGCCGATGGCCCGGCCGCCCGCACGGCGGCCCCCGCGAAACCGACTGCCTTGTCGCCTGCAGCCACGGTGAGCAGAGCCCACCGAAGCGTTGGTGAGCCGTGCCACAGGACCCGCTCTCCGCAGCGGCGGTCCCGCCTGGGCGTCGCGCCGCGCACGGCTGCATGGGCGCACCCGAGCCATCTGCCACCCCTATTGCCCGTGGCCTGGATCCCCGTCCTTCTTGCGGTTGTAGGCGATGTCGCGCTGGATATCCGCCACCACGAACCCGGCCAGGACACCGGCGATGGCGAGCACATCCGCTCCGGACAGGCCCAGTCCGGCCACCTTGTTGACCACGAGCAACACCGCGAGGCCAACCACGGTCCAAAACTGCTTGTCCCAGAAGATCCCGCGCGCGTGCCTCACCGCATGTCCCCCCATCAGGCCCAACTCGGGATCGCAGCGCCGGCGGCTCCGCGGCACCCGGGCGATGCTGTCACGGCGCTCCCCGCTGCCACGCGATCGCCAGCACTTTCGCCGCCTGAGCCCGGGTCAGAAGGCCGAGCGGCTGGAAGCTGCCGTCCGGAAAGCCGGCGAACAGCCCCGCACCGACCGCCTCCTGCACCCCGCTGCGCGCCCAGCCGCTGATCGCCGAGGCATCGCTGAAATCCAGCCCGGCAGCCGATCCAAGCTTGAGCGCTCTGGCCACCAGGACCGCCGCCTCCTCCCGCGTCACCGGGGCACCGGGCGCGAACGTGGTGGGCGACATTCCCTGAACCAGGCCCGCCCCAACCGCTGCCGTGACGTAAGGCGCGTACCAGGCGGAGGGCGGCACGTCGGCGAACGGCGCGGCGTGCGCCGAAGATGGTGTAAGGCCCAGCACCAAGTCCAAGACCTTGACGAATTCGGCGCGCGTCATGGGTTGATCCGGCCGGAAGGTCCCATCGGGATACCCGCTCATCGCCCCTGCGGCCAACAGGGTGTCGATGTATGGCGCAGCCCAACCCGCCCAGGAGACGTCGGAGAAGTGGGCCGTCGCCGCGGCCGCCACCAGGGTCTCCGGTCCGAGCACATCCGCGGAGACCGTTCCCGAGGCGGGGTCGACCGCCGTGGGCAGAGCCGCCCATGTGCCGTCCGGCCCGAGCCGATACAGGGCCAGCCTCTCCGGGCGCAAACCGGTGAGCGCCGAACCGTCGTAGCTCACGACCGCGGCGGCCGGCGCCAGGAGGTGCGCGCCCGTGAGGGTGAAGTACGGGCTGACCGCGAGCAATCCGGACGGCAGCGGCGCGGCGCCGGGCACCGGCGGCCCGCCGCCCGAGGCCTCACCGAGCAGCAGGGAGGAACCGCCGGCGAGGTCGTCCGCGGGAACGACCAGGCGAAAGATGCCATCCGCCGACTGCAGGGTGCCGCCGGCCGCTCCGACCGACACCCCGATCACGGGCCCGACGGGCGCTGGGACCGGGGCCCCCGCCGGCGGGACCGTGAACTCGATCTGGGGCTGCGCCGGGACCGGGGAGGACAGCCCCACCACGTCCGTGGCCTGGACGGCCACGCCGTAGCTGTTGCCCGCCTGCGCCTGGATCATGTCGGTGGCGGACGTGGTCGTGTCATACGGCGTAAGGTTGCCGCCGTCCACCTCGACATAGACGGTGTAGCTGGCGACGCCCGCCTGGCTCTGACCCTGCCAGGCGATGGTGACGGGACCGGCGGGCTGGCTGCTCGCCAGCGAATCGAGCGTGACGGTCGGGCCCGCTGCGTCGATGGTCCGCACCACGGTCGGCGTGTCCACCGGCGGGTTGAAATCAAAGAAGACCTCGGCCGACTCGGCGATCCGGGTGCCCGTGGACAGGCCGGGCGCGGGGCTGACGGTGAAGGAGACCCAGCCCTCGCCGTTCGGCGGGGAAGTGTCGGGCGGCAGGTCGATACCGGGAAGGCTCCAGGTGAGGGTATCGTTCGATGGGTCAATGGCGAACTGGGTGCCCGCGAAGGATGAGCCGTTCGGCATCACCGTCGCGGGATCGAGGTTGGGATTCAGGGCGAGGACCACGCGCACATTCTGCGCCGGGCCGGAAGCTTCTGGACTGTTCTCGAAGCGGATGAAGTACGTGAGCTCCTGGTTGGCGGCGATCCAACCAGGAGCCCCCACCCCCGTCGGAAGCACGCTGATGTCGTTCGGGTCCAACCCATTGGCCTCGCTGGGCATGACCACGTTGCCGCAGTAGTGGATGAACTCGTATGTCGACGAGGCGAGGTCGCCGCCCGGCACGAAGTCGCCGACGACGCTGTTCAACCAGTCCACGAAGTACGGTGCGCTCCATTGGTCGGGCAGGCTCTGGAACTGATTCTCTTGATCATACATCTCGAGCAGGGTCAGGCCCACCTTCAGGCGCTGCGGGTCGTTCGCGACCTGTTGCCAGTTCGCGTTCACGTAACTGACGACGTCCTGACCAACGGGCGTCATGGTGGCCGTCGCCGCCTTGATGGTGTCATCCCAGGCGGTCTCCGGCTGGGCATTTCCGTTCACGATCAACCCCGTGAAGAAGTCGAAGCCAGTCGTGGTATCGAAGGGGTTTCCGCTTTCGGACTCCTGTCCTGCCATGCCCTTGACAAAGGAGTTCCACCACTGGGCCGGCTGGTTGGGATCGGCGTTTATCGACTTCGCGTAGTTCACGGTGGCGGCGTGGAAGTTGCTCAGACCCATCTGCAGCAGGAATTGGACGGTGAGGATTTTATAGCTGCTCTGCGCCGTCGACGCCAGGAAATTCTCCAAGGCCAGAATCGGGCCGGCCTGCTTGACCTCCGTGGTCAGGACCTTCTTGGCGACCGTCACGATCGCCGGGCTGATCTGGCCCTGGCAGAAGATGGCCCTGATGACATCGGTCGCGGTGGCCACGTTGCTCGCCGTGTCGGTCCACGAGGATTGCTCGGCGTCCCCCGCCGACCCTTCCGCGCGCACGGGCATCGCCGCGCCCATGGCCATCGCGGCGCACAGGGTGCCCGCGAGGAGTCCGGTCCACGCCCGTCTCACGGCGGCCCCGCCTCCGCCTGCAGCGACGGCAGGACGCCGATCCACTGCTGGATTCGCCCGGTCGAGAAGAGGTAGGAGGCAAGCGTGGGGTCCACGGCGGCCAGAGCCTGACCGTAGGCAGCCAACTGCCCTGGATCCGAGCCGTTCAGCTCGGCCAGCGCGCCGGCCAGGTCGGCGTTGCCCGACGTGGCGCCCGCCTGGGCGATCGCGACGTCGCCCTCCGCCTGAACGGCGGACCACTCCGCCGCCGTCAGCTCCCCGCGGACCTGTGCGAACTGGGGCACGGGCGCCCCCGATGGCACCGTGGCACCGGGGCCAAACACGGCGGAGGGAGGCAGGGTGAGGGTCCAGGGCACATCCACCGATGTACCCGCCGCCACCGGAATCGCCACGAACTCCACCCAGTCGCCGAGCTCAGGGTCGAAGCCGTGCGCCAGCAGTCGGCTCTGCGTCGGCAGTGAGGCCGTGTCCAGGACGGGCTCGGGGGCGATGTACCCGGGGAAGACGAACGCCAGGATCGCGACCCCATCCACCGGGCCGACGTCCTGCACCCGCCAGAGGTGCGTGATGGCATACCCGGGCACCTGCGGGAGCAGGTCCACCTCCCCCACCCGGAACACCGGCACAGCCGGGGGCAGGGCGATGCTCTGCGGCGTGCTGGCGATGACGCCGCCCGCCGCGTCAAATACGGTGACCGTGTCGAGGCCGGCCGGCGCGCCGGGGAAGTGCACGGTGAGCACGTCGGGCAGCCGCGTCGGGAAGTCCGACGAACTGGCGACCGCCACCCCGGCGGGGCTCATCAGGGCCGCACGCGCGGCCGCGGCGAGGCCGGTCCCCGTGACCGTCACGTCCAGCGACCCATCCGTCGGGCTCACGGAAACGCCGCTCGTCGCCGCCGGACCGGGCACGGGGGCGCTGCACTCGACCGTCACGAGCGCGCCGAACGGCTGCGTGGTGGTCGGCGACCACCAGTTGCCGGCGAAGGAGATCGGCCACGTGCCGGGCTCGATGCATTGCACGTCCAGCTCCATCAGAGCCTGGCCGATCTGTCCAGCGAGCGGCCCGCCCGGGAACATGACCAGCCCCGTATGCCCTGGGACCACGAGACCTCCCTGGTGGCCGCCGCCGCCGGGGGGCGGCGTCATGGTCACGGCGAGCGCCGAGGCGTCCCAGGTGGCCTCCGAGTGCACCCCCTGGACGGGTTCCGGCGTCGAGGTGATGAGGAGCGGCAAGGTACCCGAGCTTCCGGCGGGGATGGGCGCCGTCTGATCCACCTGCACCTCCAGGGGCTGCAGAGGGGTGACGAGCGGCTCCATCCAGAAGTCGGACGCCCCGACGGCGGCGAGGGATATATCGCCGGTCCCGTAGCGGTTTCCCGCCGCCGGCGCCGTCAAGCTGATTTGCGCCCCGTACGTGCCGCTCGGCAGCCCGAGGCTCGCCAGATCGACCGGACCCTGGCAGCCGCTGCCCGACGCCTGCCGGCTGACCGGTCCGTTCAGGGCGAGGGTCCAGGTGCCGTCGACGCAGAACGGCTGCTGGCCGAAGGGATCGCCGCTGAGGACGAGGTGGTCACCCGCCGCATAGTCGACGACAAACTGCACCCCGGCGAAGGTGAACGGCTGCGCATAGATGCTGTCGTCGCCCGCGCCGGGGCTCGGCAGCGTCGGCCCCCAGGCGGCGCCCTCCCCGGCGGTACTGGAGAAGAGGAGCGTGCTGGCCAGCACCTCCGACGCGGCCGCCGTCGCCGGCGCCACGGCGGGGTGCGTGCGGTCGAAGGCGACGAACTGATAGGTGCCGCCCGCCAGCGCCGGCGAGAGGGTGAGGGCGGAGAAGGTGGCCACCCCGTCCACCGCCCTCACCTCGGTGGTGCCGCCGAGCCCGGCGATGGGCTGCGTGGTGCCCGCGGGGGCGACGGCGACCGCGATCTCGTCCGCACTTGTGGCGACCAGGTTCCCCGCCGCGTCGTAGACCGCGACGGCGACCGAGAAGGGCGTCGACCCGGCGGGTCCGACCGCGACCCATGCCGGGGGCTGGGCGATGAAGCGCAGGGCCGCCGCCGTGCCGAACGTGAGATAGGTGAACCGGTCGGCCGCCGTGGCCTGGCTGGTCCCCGCCGGCGCCGTGACCGTCACGTCCACGGTGCCGGCGCCGGGCGGTGCCGTCGCCTCGATGCTGCCGGCCGATTCGACCTGGAACCGGGCGGGGTCGCCCGGCCCGAAGTCGACGGCGGTCGCACCGATGAAGCCGCTGCCCGTGATGGAGACGGGCGTGCCGCCCGCCGCCGGCCCGCTGCTCGGGGTGACGGCCGCCACGGCCGGGGGCGGCGCGAAGCTGTATGTGTCGGTGCCGACGGCGGCGGGCTGGGTGGCCGCGTCCTGGACCGTGATCGTCGCGGTGCCGCCCGGGGGGAGGGTGCCCGGAGCGCTGTAGGTCAGGCCGAGCGTCCCGTCGGGACCCGCCGTGAATGCCGCCGGGGTGACCCCGAGGGGGGCGGCGCCCGCCACCACCGCCCCCGGCCCGGCGAAGGACAGGTAGACGGTTTCGCCCGCCGCCGCGTGCAGCGTCAGGGGCACCGTCTCGCCGGCGGCCAGGCTGCCCGCGGGCGCGATGGGCGACGGTGTGAAGGTGAAGCGGGCCGGCTGCACCGTCAGCGACAGCGCCGCATCCGCGGTCGCCCCGAGGGCGTCGGTCACTCGAGCGGTGAAGTCCGCTGTGCCCGGGCTGGCGGACGTGCCGGATACGGTTCCCGACACGGTGTTCAGCACGAGCCCGGCCGGCAGGGCACCCGCCGTCAGCGACCAGTCGTACGGCGGTTGCCCGCCGAAGGCGGCCAGCGTCGCCTGGTAGGGCGAGCCCACCGTCGCCTCCGGCAGGCCGGTCGTCGTCACCGCCAGCGCCGGCACGACCGTGAACGGCAGGGAGGCGCTGGCGAGGCCGGTCGTCGCGCTGTACACGGATACGGCCGCGCTGCCCGGCGCGAGGCCCGCCGGAACCAGGGCCGCGATCGCGGTGTCGGACCAGCCGGCGGATGCGAGCGGCGCGGCAAACGGCACCGCGTCCTGGCTGAAGTACACCGTGCCCGCCACGGTGCCGAAGCCGCTGCCCGCCAGGGCGATTGGGGCGCCCACCGCTCCTCCGGCCGGCGTCACGGACAGCAGGTCGGGTGCGCCGACCGCGATGGTGAAGGCCTGCTCGGCGGACGCGCCGGCCGCGTCGGTGACGCGCACCGTGAAGCTGGCGCTGGCCGCCGCGGACGGTGTGCCGGCGATGGCCCCCTCGGGGCTCAGGCTCAGCCCCGGGGGCAGGGCGCCCTGGGCCACCGACCAAGTGTAGGGGGGTACGCCGCCGAACGCAGTCAGGGTCTGGCTGTATGGTTGCCCGGGCCTCCCGGCGGGCAGCGCCGTGGTCAGAACGGCCAGGCCCCCGTAGGTGTACGGGTCGACCGCGGTGAGCTCGGCACCCGCCGCGGCGTTCTGGGCGATGATCTGGTCCGTACCGCCGGTGAGCGGCACGGCTGAGGCGACGTAGCGCACGGCGAGCGTGCCGGCCGGGCCGGTCAGGAACAGCGCGGGGCTGGCGTCGAGCGCCGCCGAGCCGACGTACGCGGAGCCGCTGCCCTGGAAGGCCACGTACACGGCGGCGTACGGAAGTGGCGCGCCCGAGGCGCCGCGCGCGACCAACTGCAGGTCGACCGCGGCCCCCGGGGGCAGGCTGCCGGCCGCCGCCACGGGCGCCGGGGCGAAGGCGAGCTGGCCATCGGCCGGAACGGGCTCCGCGAAGCTGTACGTGTCGCTCAGGGTCACGCCCGGGTCCGCGGCGGCGTTCTGCACGGTCAGGGTGTCGGTGCCCCCGTCGGGTGGGCTGGGAGGGGCTGTGTACGTCACGACGATCTGGCCCGCCGCGTCCGCCACGAACCGGGTGGGTGTCGCGCCGAGGGGCTCACCGCCCACTGCCGCGCTGCCGCCTCCGGGCGCAGGCACGAAGGAGAGGTAGGCCAGGCCACCGCCCAGCGGGCGGCCATTCGGGTCATAGACGGTCAACGTCACCGTGCGGGACTCTCCGGGCGCCAGGCTCCCCGCCGACGCCACCGGCTGCGGCGCGAAGGCGAAGACGCTGCCCGCCGGAACGGCGACTCCGAAGGTATAGCTGTCGGTCGTCACCACCGTCGGCTCCACCGGCCCGTTCTGGGCGCTGATCACGTCCACGCCGGAGGCCGGGGGGGAGACGGGCGCGGTGTAGGTCACCGCCAGATGCCCGGTGGCGTCGGCGAGGAAGGCCGTCGGCACCGGGCTGAGCGGCGTTCCCGCCACGTTCGCGCTGCCGCCGCCGGCGGCCGGCGTGAAGGAGAGCCACACCTGCGCGCGGGGCAGGAGGGACCCCGCGGCGTCGTAAACCGCCGCGGTCACGGTGACGGACTCGCCGGGGGCGAGGCTGCGCTGCGCGGCCAGCGGGTCCGGCGTCAGGCTGATGGCGCCGCCCTGCGGGGCCAGGGCCGAGAAGGCGTACAGATCGGTATGCATCACCGTCGGCGCCGCGGCCGCGTTCTGGGCGATCAGGACGTCGGTACCCACGACCGGCAGCGCGGCGGGGGTGGTGTACGTGATCGCCATCCGGCCGGTCGGGCCGGCCAGGAACGGCTGCGGCGCGGCCGTCAGGGCGACGCCGTCGACGGAGGCGGACCCGCCGCCCGCGGCGCGGTCGAAGGCGAGGTACACCAGGCCCTGGGGCAGCGGTTGCCCGCCGGCGTCGTAGACGGCAAGTGCCACTGTCACGGTTTGGCCCGGACCGAGGCTGCCGGCCGGGGCCACGGGCGCGGGCCCGAAGGCGTAGCTGCCCCCCGCTGTCGCTACGAGGTTGCTGAAGGTGTACGCGTCCGTGGCGCTCACGGTCGGGGCCGCCGCCGCGTTCTGCGCGGTCAACACGTCCGTGCCGCTCGGCGGTGCACCCGTCGGCGCGGTGTACGTGACCGCCAGCTGTCCAGCGGAGTCCGCCACGAAGGGGAGCGGCGTCGACCCGAGCGGGACCCCGTCCGCGCTGGCCGCGCCGCCGCCGTCCGCCGGCTGGAAGGCAAGATACACCAGCCCGTACGGAATGGCGGTCCCCGCCGCGCCGTAGACGGTGAGCGCGACCGTCACCGCCTGCCCGGGTGCCAACGCCCCCGCCGGGGCGAGCGGGGAGGGGGCGAAGGCGTAGCTGCCGCCGGCCGGAGGAAGCACGGCCGAGAAATCGTAGCGATCGGCCGCGGAGGCGGCTGGGTCCGAGGCGGCGCTGGCCGCGGCGAGGACGTCGGTGCCGCTCGGCGGCAGGTTGAGCGGGGCCGTGTATCGGACCGTGACCACCCCGGCGCCGTCAGCCTTGAACGGCGTCGGGGTGGCGCCGAGCCGGGTCCCGCCCACGCCGGCGGAGCCGCCGCCGGATGCTCCCTGCAGGGAGAGGTAGACGAGGGCCCCCGGCAGCGGGTTGCCGTTGGGGTCCTCGGCGGTCACCGTCGCCGTCACGGCCTGCCCGGGCGCCAGGGTCCCGGCCGGGGCCAGTGGGGAGGGGTTCCAGACGAGTTGCGCGCCCGAGGGCAGCGAGGAGCTGAAGGCATAGCGGTCCTGGGCCAGCACCGCCGGGTTGGTGGCGGCGTCCTGAGCCACCAGGACATCCGCGCCGGAGAGCGGCAGCGTGGCCGGTGCGGTGTAAGTCACCTGGATCTGGCCCTGCGCATCGGTTGTGACCGGTTGCGCCGTCGCGCTCAGGGCCGTGGTGCCGACGGTGGCGGAGCCGCCCCCGGCTGTGGCCTGCAGGGAGAGGTAGACGGTCGCCCCGCCGAGAGGGCCGCCCGTCGCCGCGTCCGTCGCGGTCAAGGTCAACTGAGCCGACTGGCCGGCGGTCAGGCCGCCGGGCAACGCGATCGGGTTGGGGTTCCAGGCGAACCGCTCGGGCGTGGTGCCGGTCGATGCGTAGGAGTAGCTGTCTGCGGCCTGCACGCTGGGTGCGGAGCCGGCGTTCTGGGCGACCAGCAGGTCGCCGCCGGCCGTGGGCAGGCCGCAGCACGTGGCCACCTGGTAGCTCACGCTCACCTGCCCCTGGCCGTTCGCTACGAACAACTGTGGCGTGCCGGTCAGACCATTGCTGCCGGTGGCGCCGGTCGCGCTGGCGGTGGAATTTGCCCCGTTGTCGTTGCCCTGCTGCAGGGACAGGTACACGTCCGCCCCCGGCAGCGGCCGGCCGCTCGGGTCCTCCGCCGTCACCGTCACCGTCACCGGGGCGGAGCCCTGCGCCAGGCTCCCCGCCGCTGCGATGGGGTCCGGACCGAACACGAACTGGCCGCCCGTCGGCACGGGCACCGCGTAGGAATAGCTGTCGGTCGCCGACACGGTGGGTCCGGTTGCGGCGTTCTGCGCCACGAGGACGTCGGTGCCGGCCGTGGGCAGGCCGCAGCAGGTGGCCACCTGGTAGCTCACGCTCACCTGCCCCTGGCCGTTCGCTACGAACAACTGCGGCGTGCCGCTCAGACCGTTGCCGCCGGTGGCGCCGGTCGCGCTGGCGGTGGAACCTGCCCCGTTGTCGTTGCCCTGCTGCAGGGACAGGTACACGTCCGCCCCCGGCAGCGGCCGGCCGCTCGGGTCCTTCGCCGTCACCGTCACCGTCACCGGGGCGGAACCCTGCGCCAGGCTCCCCGCCGGCGCGAGCGGTCGCAGAGAGAAGGCGATGCTGCCTGTGCCCGGCAAGGGGACGCCGTAGGAGTATGCGTCGCTGGCGCTCACTGTCGGAGCGATCACGGCGTTCTGCGCCACGAGGACATCGGTACCGGCCGTGGGCAGGCCGCAGCAGGTGGCCACCTGGTAGCTCACGCTCACCTGCCCCTGGCCGTTCGCTACGAACAACTGTGGCGTGGCGGTCAGACCATTGCCGCCGGTGGCGCCGGTGGCCCCGGCGCTGGAACCTGCCCCGTTGCCGTTGCCCTGCTGCAGGGACAGGTACACGTCCGCCCCCGGCAGCGGCCGGCCGCTCGGGTCCTCCGCCGTCACCGTCACCGTCACCGGGGCGGAGCCCTGCGCCAGGCTCCCCGCCGGCGCGATGGGAGCCGGCCCGAACACGAACTGGCCGCCCGTCGGCACGGGCACCGCGTAGGAATAGCTGTCGGTCGCCGACACGGTGGGTCCGGTTGCGGCGTTCTGCGCCACGAGGACGTCGGTGCCGGCCGTGGGCAGGCCGCAGCAGGTGGCCACCTGGTAGGTGACGGCCACCTGCCCCTGGCCGTTGGCCACGAACAGCTGCGGCGAGCCGTTCAGACCATTGCCGCCGGTGGCGCCGGTCGCGCCGGCGGTGGAACCTGCCCCGTTGCCGTTGCCCTGCTGCAGGGACAGGTACACGGCCGCCCCCGGCAGCGGTTGGCCGCTCGAGTCCTCCGCCGTCACCGTCAGCGTGACCGGCGCGGAACCCTGCGCCAGGCTCCCCGGGCCGGCGATGGGCGACCGGGAAAAGACCAGGCGTCCGGTGCCGGGGATCAGCGTCGAGTACGAATAGCCGTCGCTTGCGGACACGCTGGGCCCGGAGGCGGCGTTCTGGGCCACAATGAGGTCGGTGCCGGCCGAGGGCAGGCCGCAGCAGGTCGCGACCTGGTAGCTGACGGTGACCTGGCCCTGGGCGTTGGCCACGAAGAGCTGCGGCGAGCCGTTCAGGCCATTGCCGCCGTGAGCGCCGGTCGCGCTGGCGGTGGAACCTGCCCCGTTGTCGTTGCCCTGCTGCAGGGACAGGTACACGTCCGCCCCCGGCAGCGGCCGGCCGCTCGGGTCCTCCGCCGTCACCGTCACCGTCACCGGGGCCGAGCCCTGCGCCAGGCTCCCCGCCGGCGCAAGGGGGGACGCGCTGAACACGAAGGCACCGCCCGCCGGCACGGGGGTCGAGTACGAGTAGCTGTCGCTGCCCGTCACCGCCACCTCGGAGGCTTTGGCGGCGTTCTGCGCCACGAGGACGTCGGTGCCGGCCGAGGGCAGGCCGCAGCAGGTCGCGACCTGGTAGTTGACGGTGACCTGCCCCTGGCCGTTGGCCACGAACAGCTGCGGCGAGCCGCTCAGGCCATTGCCGCCGTGGGCGCCGGTCGCGCTGGCGGTGGAACCTGCCCCGTTGTCGTTGCCCTGCTGCAGGGACAGGTACACGTCCGCCCCCGGCAGCGGCCGGCCGCTCGGGTCCTCCGCCGTCACCGTCAACGTCACCGGGGCGGAGCCCTGCGCCAGGCTCCCCGCCGCCGCGATGGGCGCCTGGCTCCATACGAACTGGCCGCCCGTCGGGACGGGTGTCGAGTAGGAGTAGCTGTCGCTCGCCGTCACCGTCGACGTGGCGGCCGCGTTCTGGGCAACCAGGCTGTCGCTGCCCGCCGCGGGCAGGCCGCAGCAGGTGGCCACCTGGTAGGTGACGGCCACCTGCCCCTGGCCATTGGCCACGAAGAGCTGCGGCGAGCCGTTCAGACCATTGCTGCCGTGGGCGCCGGTCGCGCTGGCGTTCGAGCCCTGCCCGTTCGTGTTCCCCTGCTGCAGGGACAGGTACACGGCCGCACCGGCCAGAGGCCGGCCGCTCGGGTCCTCCGCCGTCACCGTCACCGTCACCGGGGCGGAGCCCTGGGCCAGGCTCCCCGCCACCGCGAGCGGCGTCCGACTCCAGACGAGTTGCCCCCCGACTGGAATCGGCACCGAATAGGAATACGAGTCCCGGGCGACCACGGCCGGGTCCGCCGGCGCATTCTGCGCCGTGATGGCGTCCACGCCGGTCTCGGGCAGGCCGTAATAGATGTCATCGCCGAGGCTGTAGGCGATGCGCACCTGGCCCTGGGCGTCGGCGACCACGGGACTGGGCGTGGCCCCCAGCTGCTGCCCGTTCGCGGTCGCCGAGGCCTGGTTGGGGCCGCTGGGCGTTCCGGGTTGAAACGACAGATAGACCGTGGCCCCCGGTTGCGGCGCGCCCGCCGCGTCGTAGACGCCCAGGGCCACCGTCACGGAGGTGTAGTCCCCGCGCAGGCTCCCGGCGGGCGCGATCGGGTCTGGTCCGAACACGTACACGGGCGTGGCGGGCGGATCGGTCCCGGGGGCGGGGGCCGCGGTGCCGGCGGCGGCCGGCGCCGTCGACACCGCCGGCACCCCGCCGCTCACGGCCGTCCCCGCGGATGGCGACAGCGGCGCCTGCGCCGACGCGGCGGCCGGCCAGAGCAGGAGCCAGACCGCCACCCACGCCAGCAGGCGGCGAATCCAGGCGCCACCCATCCAGACCTGCGCCTCCCGGGCGGACCCTGACTGGTGGCCGGCGCGGCCGACCGCCGCGCGGCAGCGCCGAGGCCACAGGCGCAGCGTACAGGCCCCACCGTTTCACAGGCGTTGCACGGAGCACGAACAGGCGATCTGGAGTCCGGGGGGCGCGGGACCGCGCGCGCCAAGAACGGCGGCGCCCGCCGGGCGCGGCGGCAACGGCGTGGCGAATGATGTCGATAAGAACCGGATGGGGGCCCGCGGCGGGCAGCCGCCCCCCGCGGGGCCCGGACCGTGGGCCGCCCGCGCTACTCGACGACCACGGCCGAGCGCCCACCCGTGGCGAGCACCAGGGGGCGCGCCCGCGTTTCCGCGATCCGGGAGGCGAACCAGGCGGTGCCCAGGGAGCCGAGCAGGCCGGAGGCCATCGCGGCCCGCACGTCGCCGCCCAGGTGCTGCGCCAGGGCCAGGGCGGCCAGCGGCCCGAGCCCGCCACCGATGCCACGCCCCAGGTAGTAGGCGACGTTGACGCCCATGGCCCGCACCTCCGTGGGGTAGATCTCGGCCATCCAGGCCCCCGCGACACCGAAGGGCGCGGCCGCGCAGAGCATCCAGAGGAACGCCGCCAGCGTCAGCGGCGGCAGGTTGCCGGGCCGCGTGCCCAGGTCGCGCCCGGCGGCCAGCAGCGTGCCATAGAGCACGAAGCCGGCGCCGCCGAGGAGGGCCGACACCACGACCGCCGGCCGGCGCCCCCACAGGTCGGACGCCGCGCCGACGGCCAGGTACGCGACGAAGATGGTTCCGAGACCGAGGAAGACCAGCCGGCTCACGGCCGCTGGCGCGACGTGGTAGACCGACAGCCAGGCCGCGGGGGCGTAGGTCTCGACCGCATACGCTCCGAAGGCGATGCAGGTCATGAGCGCCGCGAGGCGGAGGAGGTCCGTCCCCAGGCCGCCGGAGGCCAGGGTGGCCCACAGGCCGGACGCCGGCCCGCCGTCCGGCAGGTCCCTCCGCATCCGCCACACCCGCGACTCGGGCATCCACACGCGGATCGCCGCGGCGAGCAGGGCCGCCGCGCCCAGGAGACCGAAGCCCCAGCGCCAGGCCGCCGGGCCGAAGCGGGGGGCCAGGACGCCGAACAGCAGCGCGGCGAGGGCCGAGCCGACGAGGAACATGCCCTGCAGCAGCGCGCTGGCGATCCCGCGCCGTGCCGGCCGCCACACTTCGTTGAGGCAGGCGATCGCGATCCCGGCCTCGCCGCCGATGCCCACCCCCGCAACCAGGCGGAGGGCGAACAGCACGCCGTAGTCGGGGCTGAAGGCGCTGCCCAGCGTGGCCAGGCTGTAAAGGGCAACCGTCGCCGAGAGGCCCCAGCGCCGGCCCCGCCGATCGGCGAGCCGCCCGAACAGCAGGGCGCCCCCGATCCCGGCCACGTAGCTGCTGGCCTGGATGAGCTCCACGTGCAGCAGCGACGCGTGGAAATAGCCGGCCAGCGGGGCCAGGAAGAGGATGAAGATGGCAAAGTCGGCCCCGTCGAAAGCCGTCCCCAGGAGCGAGAAGGCCAGCATCGCCCCCCGCTCGCCCGGGCCGTAGCGCACCGCCGGCATGTCGCCCATCAACGCGCCCCCGCCCGTGGCGACGATTCTGCGCGGGATTCGGGGTCCAGGACCCTGCCGAGGACCAACTCGGCGAGCCACGCCTCGAAGCCGCGCCGCGTCAAGTCCAGTTCATAGCTCTCGTCGGGGACCGCCGCGCCCGCGTTTCGGTGGCGCGCGCCATCCAGCCGCCGGAAACCCAGGGCCTCGGCCAGCGCCTGGTAATCGGGGTGCCCCGTCGTGACGAAGTAGCATCCGCCCAGCGTCAGCATCGCCAGCAGTTCGCGGATCAGCACCACGCGCACGGCGTCCGCTTCCCGCGCCCCGTAGGCGGCGTAGCGCAGGTGGTAGAAGCGGGTTGCGTCCGGCGTGGCGGGCATATCCCGAAGCTCCGCCAGGCTCCAGCGGGCCCGCACCAGGGCCGCCGTGTTGGGGCTCGTCCGGAGGATCGGCAGGCTTTCCCGGCAAACCGCGACCGCCCCGCTGAACCCCAGGATGTCGCCGCTGCGGTGGCGTACAACCTGCAGGCGGAAGCACCGCGAGCGCAGCGAGCACTCCAGCGCCTGCTGCAGCCCCGCGGCCGGCTCGGCGCGCAGGGAATGCGTCACCCACTCCCGCCAGATCCGGCGCACGGCGGGCCAGTCCTCGGGCTGCCCGGCCTCCACCCAGAGGAGGCCCGGCTCCGGCTCGTGCGCGAGCATCCGGCGCGCCAGGGCGTGACTCCACAACGCGAGGCGCTCGTTGAACACCCACTGGCGTTCCTCGGGGCCGGCGACCTGCTCGGCGCGCTCGCGATAGTGGTCGAGCGCGCGGCGCCGCAAGGCCGCCCAGCGGTCCGGCTCCCGCCACTCGACGTCCGCGGCGAGGATGCGGCGCACGTCGTCGTGCAACGCCAGGCCATGCTCCGCCGGCCGGACCACGGACAGGCGCGCCAACTGACCGAAGGCGGCGCGGGCCTCCGGCTGACCCGAGACCCGGGCCAGGGCGGACGCATCGAACTCGCGCAGCACCGACGCGGCTTCGAGCAGCGAGCGGAGGTGTGCGTCCGGAACGTCGCGCACCAGGTACCCGGCCAGCTCGTGGACGGTCAGACGCCACCGGGGCAGCGCGGCCCGCAGGTCTCGAACCCCGAGGTCCACCAGCAGGTCGGCCGCCAGCGAGAGCCCGAGGGGATTGCCTCCGGCCGCGGCCGCGATGTCGACCGCCAGGGACGGGTCGGCGATGCCGCGGCGCCGGAGGTACTCCTGGCTCTCTTCGGTGCTGAAACCCTGCAGCGTAACGGTGGTCAGGACGCGCCGCCACGGCGCGTCGAGCCTCCAGGCCAGCTCCGCGCCGAACCGACCGGCGAAGACCATGCGGATGCGGCCGTCGAGTCGCGGCAGCAGGCCCTCGCGCAGATAGCGGCCCAACCCGGCAAGATCCTCGCAGGTATCGAAGACCAGCGTCGGACGCAGCCGGTTCAGGCGCGCGACCACCGCCTGCTCGGTATCCCCTCCGAGGGCGGCCAGCAGGCTCTGCGGCGAGCCGGCCAAGCGGCGCGCATCGATCAGCAGGACCGGATTGCCGAGCCGCCGGGCCATGTCCGCCCACGCGCGCAGGAGCGTGCTCTTGCCGACGCCGCCGGGCCCACGCACGACCAGCAGGGCCGGATCGTCGGGGTCCGAGAGCAGCCAGCGGCGGAATCTCTCCATTTCAGCTGCGCGCCCGACGAACAGGTCGGATTCCGCCCGCCGCAGGCGCTCGCCGAGGCTGCCGTCAGGCACGCCTTGGCGCGGCCCATCGCGGCGAACCGACGGCGCCCGCAGGCGGCGATACAACTCCTGGGTCGCCGGGGAGGGTTCGCAACCCAGCTCCTGGCTCAGGCTCTCGTGCCCGCGGCGATACGCCCGCTCCACCCCGCCCGGGTCGCCGCAGAGGGCATGGGCGCGCATCAAGCGACGCAGGTGCTCCTCGCTCAAGGGATCGTCGCGGTGCAGCCGCTCCGCGTAACGGAGGGCCTCCGCGTACCGCCGGGCCCCCTCCGCCAGGTCCGCCAGACGCTCGAGCGCCTGACCGTATGCGGCACGGCACTCCTGCCGCGCCCGGACCGCCCACTCCTCCGCGCGACCGGGCAGGAGATCCGCGCGGTAGAGCGCGACGGCGGCCTCCAGCGATCGCTGCGTCGCGGTGCCCACGGCGCGCCGGAAGCGCCAGAGGTCGGCATCCACGGCCCCGCCGCTCCGCCACCCCAGGTCCGGTCCGGCCAGCGCCGCGGCGTGTTCGAGGGCCGGAACCGCCCCGAGCAGCCGGTGCATGGCGCCGCGCAGGTTGGTGCGCGCCTGGATTTCCGAGGAGTCCGGCCACAGCGCGGCAGCCGCCTCGGCGCGGGCCACCGGGCGGTCGTCATGCACCGTGAGGTAGGCGAGGAGGAGCATCGGTCGCGTCGCGCGTTCAATAGGCAGCGCGACGCCGTCCTCCAGCACCTGACAACAGCCGAAGAGCCGGATCTCCAGCGTCGGCGCGCACCCCCTCGCGCTCCTCCGGGCGCACCCGCCCGCCCCGGGCCGGCAGGACGGCGCCGGACCTCGCGGCCGCACACCCCGGCGCCGCTCGACGCCCCCTTGCCAAGCGATACGCCTCCGGCATGCCGCCGGGGCTTCACCTGCGTCCGCCGCGGGCGACGCTCCACGATTCCGATAATGCTCCGGTCGGGCCATTCGGCGGGCCGCGGCCGACATCCTCGCAGAAATGTCCTGGCGTCGGGGACGCGGCACCGCCGCGGAACATCGAGCGCCGCGATCGAGGCCATGCTGTGCCACGACACGGCCGCCACCGCCGGAGGAGTGAAGAGCGCCTACCGCTGGGTCGACGAAGCCTTGCAGGCCAAGATCGACGCACACTTCGGCAAGACACTGCTTTTCCCGGCTCCCTCCGACGGGACCGACGAGCAGGTCACCGCCGCCTACCGCCATCCCGCGAGATGCCGGCAAACGCGTGCTGCCAGGGGCGTGCCAGGGGAATGAGGTGCCCCATCAGGCCATGGGCTGGACCCGGCCTGATGGGGTACGGTGGGCGGATGGGAAAGACCGGTGGAGCCCCGAATGGCGGGCGGGACAAACGTGGGCCTCGCACGGACACGACGCGCTCGGCCACCCGCCATTTCAGCCCCTGGCACCCCCCTCGCGAGCGGTGCTTCCCAGCGACGGGATCGGCCCCCGCTCCCCGGCGCCCTACCGGATCAAGGCGTAGGTGGAGCCTTCCCCACCGTCGCCGCCAGACGTTCCAACTCGACCGTCCCCGCCTCGCTGTGCAGGCGGAGGGACGGCCCGTGGGTGCGGCGTCCCCGCACCACGATCATGCGCGGGCTGTTCGAGGAGTCGAGTCCCCATTCCGGGCCGAGCGCGCCGCCCCGTCGCACCTCGCCAAACGCGCTGGTGCCCCGGAGCCCTGGGAAGGCCACGCCGGGCGGCGCCTGCAGACGGACCCGCCCCGACAGGCTGCCCACGTCGCCGCCCAGCTCCGCCGCCCCGGTCTCGATGCGCAGGGTGGTGTCGCCGAATCGGTTAGCGGGCCGTGACGGTGCCAGCCATCCCCAGCGTGACGACCACGACGGTCGAGCCGGCGGGTACCTCCAGGGTCAGGGCGCCCCGGCACTCCGGCCCGTGCCAGCCGAGATCGGAGGTGTGATTGCCCCACGGGACCGAGGACAGATCCCGCCAGGCGGTGGCCTCCGTGACGCCGACCCACACGCCGTGAACGCGAGAGGCGACCACCGAGATGCGCCGCGCCGGGTGCTGCAGGAGCCCGCGCAGGTGGCGGGCCGCGGCGTCCTGGGCGGCGTCGAGCTGGGAGCGGGTCGAGGCCCACCACTCCTGGGTGCCGCGGGTGGTCGTCTCCAGCCGGCCCTGGGTGCCGCCGCTCGTGCCCGCGAAGAGCTCGCCCAGGTGGGGCCCGACCGCCAGCGCGTCGTCCACCGCATCGTGGTGCAGCGCCACGGCGGCGATCGAGTCCTCGCCAACCCCCCAGACGCTGCCCCCCAGGCGGAGCTGCCGGTCGGCCGAGGGTACGAGCTCGACGTCGATGGGGACGCCGCAGAAGAGGACCACGGGCATCCCGCGCGGATCGAGGCTCTGCCCGAGGTTGCGTCGGTGGATAGCCGCCAGCGCCTCGCGGATCTGGCGGCGGGCGCCCGCGGACGGTCGTCTGCGGCACCCCCAGGCGCCGTGCGGCCTCGCGGCGGCTCACGTCGCTGAGGTAGCAGAGAGAGACGGCCACGCGCTGGGGGGTGGGCAGGGCCGAAACGGCGTGGCGGACGGCGAGCCGCTCGTCCCGTTCGTCGGGAGCGGCGGGCGCCTCGGAGGGTTCGGCCCTGGGCAGCTCCCGGGCCGCGCTCCGGAGGGCATCCTGCGCCGCGGCGATCGCGATGGCGCGGACCCAGGCGGCGAAGCGGTCGGCGGCGCGCAGCTGCCACAGGCGGCGCACGAAGGCGTCCTGCACGGCGTCGGCGACGTCCAGGCGGGCGCCGGGGAGGGCGCGGCGCACGGAGACGGCGAGCGATGGGGCGTGCCGGGAGTACAACTCCCCGAAGGCCGCCGTGTCCTCCTGACCAGGTCGGCGTCGGACCCGTCCGGTCCCACGGCCAGTACCTCCATCCCGGCCATGGGCGGCACGTCCCCTCTCGCGGCGGATCCACCCCATAGACGGCCGGGGAGGCCAAACGGGCAAAAGGGGTCGCGCGCGGTGCTCAGCGCCGCCCGCGCAACGGCCTGGCGGGGCAGGCGCGGGCGGGACCGCCGCCGTGGGACCTGACGAGCCAACGGGACCGGGACATGGGCACGGGTACCGGAGGGAATCCGCTGGAGCGGCCGCGGAGGTCCTCGCCGCGGCAGCCGGGGCGGGAGGCCGGCGGAGGGCGGCGTGCCGCCGCCCCCTCGCGAGGTGCCGGCCCGGCACGTGCTTCTGCCTTCGCTGGGGTGCGGTGCGTTTCTCCTTTGCGTGCGCGGCCCCCGGGCGGGACCCGCGCCACACCGGGCTGGGGGATGCCCTCCCAGCACGGAGCGGGCCGAGGCGCCGCTGCCCCGGCCCTCTCCGATCCGCGAGGTTCTCAGAGGACGGTGAAGGACACCTGGGACGAGTCGACCAGGCGCGCGTCTTTGCCGTACGCCCGGAACGCGAGGGAGTAGGTCCCGGGCGGGGACTCGTAAGGCACCGACGTCGCGATGGTCCACACGTCCCCGCTGCGCTGCAGTGCCCAGTCGAAGCCTTCGCCGCCCTCGTCAACCACCAGCCGGACCTGGGCGATGGCACCGGGATCCGCGCTGCGCACCTGCGCCTCCACCGCTTGGCCGGGCGCGCCCTCGTTGCGGCTCAACTGGACCTGCAGCATGCTCCTAACCTCCCGCCGGCCGCACCTGGGCGGCCGCTTCCGGGCCCTCCGGCTCCGGGACGCAGAAGCCCCGCACCAGGGCCATGAGCGCCGCCATGCCCTCGCGGCGGATGTCCGCCGCGAGGACATCCCCGCGGCGCTCGAGCAGCAGGCCTCCGACGAACAGGGCCCAGAGGGCCCGGCTGACCAGTTGGGGATCGGCTTGGTCGATCACCTCCCCCCGGTCCCTTCCGGTCGCCACCAGGTCCTCGAGCGGGCCCAGGAGGCCCCCGGCGACGCCGCCACCGCCGGTTCCGGAGAGGAGGAGGCGCGGACGGTCGAGGACCAGCAGGCGGAAGAGCCAGGGCACGTGCTCGTACGCCTTCGTCCATCCGCCGAGGAGGAGGCGGATCCCCTGGATCGCCGGGATGCCGCGCGAGCGAACGGCCTCGGCACGGGCGATCCCGTCGGCCCGCAGTTCGGCCAGGACCGCGGAGGCCAGCTCGGCCACGATCGCGTCCTTGTCCGGGAAGTAGAGGTAGACCGTACCCTTGGCCAGATCGGCCGCTGCGGCGATCTCCTCGACCCGCACGTCGTCATAGGGCCGGTCGCGGAACAGCCGGGCGGCGCTTTGCAGGATGGCCTGTCTCCGCGCCTGGCGTTCCCGCTCCCGCCGCTCGGCCGCGCCCACCCGGGTTCCCCCTCGGAGATTACGACCGATGGTCATATGATGACCGATGGTCATATCTTGCGGGCGCTTGGCCGTGGTGTCAAGCGGTCACTTGGGCCCGGACGCCGGCCGACCACCCTCACCATCGGACGCGGCCGCGCGGGGCATGGCACACCTCGGCACCGCGTCGCGCACCCGAGTGACGCAGCTGCGGGCGCCTGCCGACGGACCTGGGCGAGTTCTGCGGTCGGCCTGTGGATGTGGTGGCCGAGAGTGTGGCCGCGTGGCCGTTGCGGGGCGTGCGCTCCTATTCGCCAGGACAGCGTGGGGCAACGCAGGAGGGGGTTCCGGGACGCTGAGCGCACAAAGTAGGGCGCATTTGCACTGCTCCGAGATGCAGGCGAGGCAGCGGCGAGACGTCATGCTCGTTTCGCCAAACACGTCCATGGATCGGCACCGGAGTGGTCGTGCGGCCCCCGAAGCCGGCGTTGCCCGACCGGCCGCGCCTCCCTTCCGCACCCCGCCTGTTCGGACCGCGCATGGCTCCGGTGGGCGGGCCGAGGAGGGGGCGTCACTACGGGCGTGTGGCCAGGACCAGCGCGTCGTGGCCGCAGGAGCCGAGCCGGAGCCTCTGGCGCACAAGCATCGGAGCCTGGGTCGCCCGGTCCTCCCGCTCGGGACGGTCCGGCAACTCCCGGCGCACCCGCGCGAAGGCGTCGGGCGCAGAACGGTGGTCGAGCGGCAGGTCCACGTGGACGTGGTCGAGCGCGCTCAGGTGCGTACTTCGGGCGGATCGGCCGCGCGCACCCCTCTCACCAAGACAAGGAAAAAGGGGTCGGCAGTCCACCCGCTCTTCGCCTGACCTGGCCCCGCAGCGCCCAGGTCAGGCCGCGGTCCGCGCGGTCGCACGTGGAGCGAGTCGCCACGGCCTGCGGGCACTCGCCGGGGCTGCCGTCCACGCGGGACGCAGCCCGGGCCAGGGCGCATGGGCGCCCGCCCGGCCAGACTGTTGGGCAAGAGGGGGAGCGTCACCCGGGGCGGTGTCGCGTGCCTCCGG
>JAJYVV010000139.1 GCA_021791815.1 Bacillota bacterium
TTTTTCCCCTCGATGATTTGCAGCGTCTACACGAAACGATCATCCGCGAAATCCTCGCAGAGGTCCTTCCTCCCCGACGTCTCCGCGCCAATCCCCGCGCAGTCAAGCGCAAGATGTCGAAGTTTCCCGTCAAGCGCCCCGCCCAACGGTGTCCCCAGCCCAACCTCCCTCCCGAGAAGGCTGTCCGCATTGTGGCTTAACCGAACGGTATTGGGCGTAGGCGTCGGACATGCCCATGCAGCCGAGCCCGAGGGCGGAGACGGTGAGGGCGCTCCGGCCGAGACGGACATGGCGCATCGCGGACAGCCTCCTTCGGGATGTCGGCGGGACCGGCGCCCGGATCGCGAAGTGTGGGTTCCGTCGGCAATGTGCGGGCAGACCAGCCACCGGGCGCACTGCGGCGCTGGCGGGCGCCGCCGCGACCGCCTGGCCGCCGAGGCCGGGTTCGGCCTCTTTCACCGGGCCCCGTCGCCCGCTGTCACCACGGATCGCCGTGGCGCCGGATTCGACAGGGTCGGCACCTTCTCCCGGCGGTTCCGGGCCCTCACCGACCGGGCGCCGACGGAGTTCCGTGCCTGCATCTGCGCGGGGGCCGTGCCGGGGTCCGTGGACTGCCCCACCCCGGCGGTGGGATGGATCCACATCGGGCTGCTCCGCGGCGATCCCGCGGAGGGCCGGCCCGCATCCTGGGCGCGGCTGGAGTGGCCCGGCCCCCTCGTCCTCCAGCGCTGCCGCCCTGCACGTCCCGTGCCTCCGCGCCGCGCTTGGCTGCCATCCGGCCTTCGGCGGCGACGTCTCCGGCGCCTGGGCGAAAGCGGCGGCCCCGCAGGGGCACGGCCCGCGGCCGGGCTGGAATCCGTGCCGCATGGGCGGACGGGATGGGCCGCGGGTGGCGGACATCGGGCGGTGGGCGGCCCGGGCGGGTATATCCCGCCGCGGTCGACCCGCAGGCCCCAGCGCGGGTCGGCCTCCTCGACGAGCTTGGACGAGAGCGGCATCTCCTCGCAGAGCGCGTTCGACCGAGGCGCCGCCGACCCCGGTCCGCGCGACGCCTCCGCCAGGCGGATCGCCTCGCCCGTCCGCCCCATCGCGGCGACGGCCTTTACCGCCCCACGCTTGTAGCGCCAGAACGACGCCCGCTGGACCACGTCCCGGGGCTCGACGTGGCGCCGTGGGCGGAGAGGCATGCCGGCGTGCTGGAAGTAGGCGCCACGTGTCGCGGCGGAGCGCCATGCGGGTGGTGCCGACCAGCCGGTCGGCCCACCCGCACGCCATCTCCTTCAAGCCGCACAGTTCGCCCCAATGTTTGGCGAGCAGTTGGACGTGCGGCATCTGGTCCGCGGCCAGCGCCGATCGAGCCAGACCCCGCGCATCGCCGCGTCGGCCGGCGCCCCGGCGATGATCGGCACCAGGGCGCCGATGGCCCTGTTCGCGGCAGTGCCGATCGGACCCGACGAGCTGTCCACCCGCTCAAGCGGCGGGGCCAGCCGTTCGAGGAAGGGCACGCCGCCCTCGGCCGCGAGGGCCGGGGCGTGGCCAGCCACCTTGGGGATTTCCGCCACCACGTCCTGGACGCGGCGGAAGCGGGCCCGAAACGCCCTGCGGCGGGGACCGGCGTCCACGGCGACCTGGCGCTCATGCGGAACCGATCCGCCGATCGAGCTCCTCCCGCAGGGCCGGAAAGCGGCGGTACTCGCCGCGCAGGGTCGCCACCCAGCGGTCCGTCTCGGGCGACCGGTCGCACGCGACGCAGGCGGCGACGAGCGACGCGGCGTGGCCGTAGTGCCGCCGGCGCTTCTGCCCCGTGACGCCGGCCACGCGCGCTTCGGCCGCCTCCCGCATGGCGGCGAGCATCAGCGCGCGCGACCGGGGATCGCGGACGCCCTCGACGCCCGCGGCGCGGACGATCTCGTCCATCGGGGGCGTGGCGATCCGACGATCACCCTCGTCGTCCTCGAACTCGGGCGGCTCGCGGTCCGACCCGGGCTCGGAGGGCCCGGCGGCGGACGCCGGGCAGCCGAGCAGCGCCGCGAAGAGGGGGAAGACCTGGTGCCCGGGGTGGTCGCGGCCCGACCAGCCCAGGCCGGGGGCCTCCGCGAGCAGCTTCGCGCTCCCGGCCACGTCGCCGTGCAGGAGGCGCAGGAGCGCCAGCTGGGCCTGGGCCTCCTGCGGGCAGGCCGCGAGCGCCTCGGCGATCCGGGCCTGCATCGCCTGCGCGGCCCCCGCCCTTCCGAGCCAGCGGAGCAGCCGGGCCATGGTCGGTTCGGCGCGCCAGGCGCGCTCGAGCCAGGGCGAGACGTCGGCCTCGCCCAGCCGCTGGGCGGCGAACGCCGCACCGTCCAGGAATTCGGCCCGCGGCGCGGCCTCCCGCGCGAGCTCGGCCGCCTCCTCGAAGGCCGGAAGCGCCGCCCGCCAGTCGGTCGCCTCGACCAGGCTGCGGCACCAGGCCCGCAGGTCGTCCGGGCGGCTGCTTCTCCGGGCGATGGCGGCCAGCCCCGCCGGACCCTCCATGCGGCCAACGACTTCGCGCAGCCACCGGTCTGTCTCGGTGTCCCGGTCGGCACGGCGGCCACCGGCCGCCTCCCCCTCGACGACGGCGCGCCACCGGGGCAGGAAGTCGTCCAGGCCCGGCAGGGCCTCGCCGGCCGCGCGCTCCATGTCCCGGATCGGCTCGAAGAAGTACCCCACGCCGTCGACTTCGCGGATCGCGGCGCGGACCGCATCGGCCCTGGCGGCCGGCGCCGCGAGCATGTACGCCGCGACGACGTACTGGGCGGCGCATGCGTCGGTGTCGACCCCCAAGACCTCGCTCACCAGCTCGTCCTGACCCAGATCGACGTCGCCGTCGGCCAGCATGGGCAGGAGGGCGCCGTAGATGCGGTGCGCGGCGGCGTAGTCCTTGCGCAGGAAGGCGGCAGTGCCCCGGCCCAGGCGCTCGTCGACCTCCGACGGGTCCGCGGTGCCGTCCTGCCTTGCCCTTTCGGCGAAGGCCACCGCCTCGGCGACCTCCCGCTCGCTCACGGCCGCGGGGGCCCAGCCAGAAGCGCCGCGGGCGGCGCGGCGGATGATCGCGCCCGCCACGGCCTCATGCGCCCGCTCGTCCAGACGGCCCATCGCCTCGCGGACCACCTCGCGCAGGTCGTCGGCGCCCAGGGCGGCCAGCGCCGCATCGACGTCGGACGGCTGGGAAACGGCCTGGCGGGCCACCTTCATCCGCTCCCTCCCGACCGGTCTCGGGGGCCGCGGTTCGCGGCCAGCGGTCGCAGCACCTCCCGGGCCTCGGGCAGGGGGCCCAACCCGGGGTGTCCCACCCGGAGCCAGCGCGGCCCGTCCGGAGTTCTGGGTGGCGGTGGTGGGCATCGGTGGCCCGACGAACGCGGAAGGACCGCCAGGCTTCGGCAGGAGGCGACCGATCGGGACGCGCGCCCGGTCCTCCGCTCCCAGCAACCCGCGCCTCACTGAGCTGCTCCGTCGCGGGCCGTGTGGCCCACCCCCGGCCCGCGCGGCGCATGTGCGGTCGCGGGCTGTTCACGCAATCCTAACCGTCACCTAACACATCGTGCACCGTCTGGACGGGCCCCGCGGCGATCATCAGCCGGGAAGCGTCGGCAGATCCGCCACGCTGGGCCGCGCCGGGACCATCGGCGTCCGTCTCCACTCCATCGCGGCGCGCGCGACCTCCCTCCGGCGGGGTGGTGCCCGTGTGGACCGAGACCGTCGATGCGCTGGTCGACCTCGTGCTCCGGGGCGCGGCTCGCACCGTCCGCGAGGCACGGGTGACCCTCGACGTCCTATCCTCGTCTGTGACCTTGGGCGATAATGCCGCCGAGCGGAGCGTCGCCATCCCCGAACGTCTTCGCGAGATATCCCTGGGCTCCGTTTGGATACCGGCCCTCAGGCCGACCGAGCCGTTGATGACGCTGAACGCGATCGTCACAAGATACGACACCTTGCGAGCCCGGGCCGAACAGGCCATAGACCGCGCCCGCCGTTTGCGCGAACGGCTGGATGAGCTGGAAACCACCCAATGGGTCGAAGGTGTGTCCCAGGAACAGGCGCGCAGGTTCCTGATCCGCCTGATCACCGATGACGTCGTTTGGCTTGGGGTCCACCGGGCGGTCATCGCAGGGATGCCCGAAATCACGCCTCCGCCCGCCGATTTCCGCGGCCGCCAGCTGTTCGCTGTCGGCGAGTGCGCGCCCGATGGTGGTGCGGCCGGACACGTGTGGATCGATCTTCACGGGCCTCGCAGCCTCGAACCCGTCAGCGAAGGCCCGGAAAGTTGGCCCACGGTGGCTGGGAAATTCCGGGCCGTCGCCGTGGCTCTGGGGTACTGGCACGTCGGGTATGTCCGGTGCCTCCTGGACGCAAGCATCCACTGCCTCATGCTCCTGACGAGTTGGGAGTATACGAGCCTGGCAGCCCAACTGGGAACCCTGCTGAGAAGGGAGCAGGTGGTTCGCATCGAGGTCGTGATGCGGGGCGGCCACCGCCAGTGGCTGTTCCGCCCGGCCGAGGCCGCGCTTTCGATTGGGGGGCCGCGGAATCCGCTTGAGTGGCAGTTGGAACTGGTGTCGGGGGCGGGCACCGACCCGGAACAGGACGGGCGTGCGGACGGGCGGGATACGTCCTACGCCTTCTATCAAACCAAGACGATCGGGGAGCTGGAGCAAGGCCCGTGGCCCGACCCGCAGTTCGTGCGGCCGATCCTGCCGATGCTGACCCAGGAGTCGTTCTCGGCCCAACTCCGCCTCCGTGTCCGTCCGGGCGGGCGTGTCTTGCGCTCGGCCTGGTTCCCTCTCCGTGCAGGCACGCAGGGTGGGTCGGACTGGCCCCGCGGTGAAGCCGTGCGACGGCGCTCCCAGGTCGGGCGTGGAGCCCCGCAGGGACCACGCCGGCCGTCTGCCCCCCCCAAGTGACCACCGTGGAGGGCGCCCCCGATCACCGGCCGCTGGCTCCGGTGATGCTGCACCCTTGCCAGGGGGTCGCCCTGGGAGCCCGGCCGGGCGGTCGTCCGGCCGGGGTCGATGGGCCGGGCGCGCGCGGGAGGCGCTTCGCGGCCGGCACCATCCGGGGCGCGGGGGCCGTGGCGGACGGGCCGGAGACCGCCGAGCGCGACCGGGAAGCCAAATCGCTCGAGTCCCAGGCGGCGGGCGTTGGCGGGTAGCGGGTCGTGCTGGCGAGCGCCGCACGGCGCACTCTGCGTCGCCGGGGGATGGCGCGTGCGGGCTCGTCTGCGCCCGCGGGGTGGGGCGCGTCGGGGCGCGAACCTGGGCGGGCCATGCGCGGCCAGGCGTGCCGTGGAGCACCCGTCCCGTCGGCGGACGGCGCGCAGCGTGGCGCCGCCATAGCACGGGGGCGTCCGCTCCGGGGTGCGCCCGACCAAGCCGTGCCGCTCAGGCCGGATGCCGGACCAGCGGCGACTTGTCCCCCACCAGCCAGATGTGACCGAAGGGATCCGTGAAACCGCCCTGCCGGTGCCGGCCCCACGGGCGCTGGTGGTCCCGTGTGCCGTCCGGCCCTTCCTTCGCCCCGGCGCGCACCGCCCGGGCGATGAAGGGGTCGGGGTCGTCCAGGAAGACCTCGACGCGCACCGTCGTGCATTCCGCGGCCTCGGGGTGCCGCCACCCGCCGCCGGGCTGCGCGAGAAACAGCGCGGCGCCCCGCACCTCCAGGCCCACGATCGTACCGAGGTTCCAGAGCTCGGTCGCGCCGAGAGCCTCCTTGTACCAAGCGGCCGCCGCGGCGGCGTCGGGGACCGCCAGCATCAGGGACAGCACCGCTCCATCGGACACGACCCATCCCACCCCTCAACCGTCCGCCGGCACCCCGGCCCACGGGCCCTCCGGGGGCGCCGGGCCTTACGTCGGCGCCCCGCCCGTGGAGGCCTCCGGCCTGCTACCGGGCCGTTCCGGCCCCACGCTTGGCAAAAACCCGTCACGCTGCGGACCGCCGGATCACGAGCACGGAGTTGTGGCCGCCAAAGGCGAAGGAGTTGGAAACGCCGACCAGGACCCCATCGACCCGCCTCGGGCGCAGGGCCACGTGGTCGAGTTCGCAGTCGGGGTCCGGATGCTCCAGGTTGATGGTCGGCGGGACGATGCCCTCCTGCACCGTCCGCACCAGGGCGACGGCCGCCACCGCGCCGGCGGCTCCCAGCATGTGTCCAAGCATCGACTTGTTGGCGGTGACGGGCACCCGGCGGGCGGCCGCGCCGAACAGCCGCCGGATCGCGCGCGCCTCCGCGGCGTCCCCCGCCGGCGTGCTGGTGGCGTGGGCGCTGATGCAGCCGACGTCCTCCGGGGCGAGGCCCGCGTCGTCCAGGGCTTGGCGCATGGCGGCGGCGGCGCCGGCTCCCTCCGGCTCGGGCGCGACGATGTGGTAGGCGTCCGACGTCGCGCCGTACCCGATGATCTCCGCGAGCACCGGGGCGCCGCGGCGGGCGGCCCGGTCCCAGGCCTCGAGCACCAGGATCCCCGCGCCCTCCGCGACCACGAAGCCGTCGCGGTCGGCGTCGAACGGCCGGCTGGCGCGCGCGGGCTCCTCGTTGCGCGTCGACAGCGCCTGCGCGTTCCCGAAGCCCGCCAGCGTGAGCTCGGTGATGGCCGCCTCGGCGCCCCCGGCCAGCGCCACGTCCGCCTCTCCCCGGCGGATGAGCCGGTAGGCCTCGCCGATGGCGTCGTTGCCGGTGGCGCACGCGGTCACCGGCGTGAGCGCCCGGCCGCGGATCCCGAAGAGGATGCTGACCTGCGCGGCGGCGCTGTTGGGCATCATCATGGGCACCACCGTGGGGCTCACCCGGTCGGGACCCCGCTCGAGCAGGACGCGGTGGCACTCCAGCATCGTCTGGATCCCGCCGATCCCGGATCCGATGTACACGGCCGTGCGGGCGGGTTCGGTCTCGCGAAGGTCCAGCCCGGCGGCAGCGATCGCCTGCTTGGCGGCCGCCACCGCGAACTGGCAGTATCGGTCCATGCGCCGCGCCTCGCGCCGGCCGACCGCGACCTCGGGGTCGAACCCGCGCACCACGCCGGCGAAGCGCGTCCTGAGCCTCGACGGGTCGAAGGCAGTGACCGTCGACACGCCGGAGCAACCGGCCAGGAGGTTCCGCCACATCGTCTCCACGTCGCTTCCGAGCGGCGTCGTCGCACCCATGCCGGTGATCGCGACGCGTGCCATCTTTCCGGCACCTCCCCGGCCCCATCGGGCCGCGCCCCATTCACGCACAGCCGGATATCCTAGTACAGAGTGCCGGTTATACTGGTATCCGCGATGCCAGTCCGCCGGGGGAGGGCGCTTCCGTGGACCAGGCCCGGCGCGTGGCCCTGGCCGAGTTCCTCAAGGCGCATAGGGCCAAGCTGCAGCCCGCCACCGTCGGCCTGCCGGCCGGGGGCCGCCGCCGGGCGCCGGGGCTCCGGCGCGAGGAGGTCGCCCAGGTCGCGGGCGTGAGCACGACCTGGTACACGTGGCTGGAGCAGGGCCGGGACATCACGCCCTCCCCCCAGGTCCTCGACCGCATCGCCTCCGCCCTGCGCCTCACCCAGGACGAGCGCCGCTACCTGCTGATGCTGGCCGCCTCCGAGGGGGCCGAGCCCGCGCGCGCGGCCGACCCGCCGGTGCTGGGCCCGGCGGCCGGCCGGATACTGGCCTCGCTGCAGTACTGCCCGACGATCGTCTCCGACCGCCGCTGCGGCGTGGTGGCCTGGAACCCGGCCGCCGCCGCGGTCTTCCTCGACTTCGGCCTCGTCGCGGTGGAGGACCGGAACCTGATCTGGCTCCTCTTCACCCGCAAGGAGTTCAAGGCGCTGGCCGCCAACTGGGCCGGGCTGGTGACCGGCTTCGTCGCCCTCTTCCGCTCCTACTACGGGCGCTACATCGGCGATCCCTGGTACGGGCGCTTCGTCGAACGGCTGAGCCGCGAGAACCCCGAGTTCCCCCGCTTCTGGAACCACCAGGACGTGCGTTCGGCACCGGACGTCTCGATCGAGTTCCGCCACGCGCGCGCCGGGAAGATGCTGTTCGACCTGACCTCGCTGCAGACCCAGGGCGGCAACGACCTGCGCTTCAGCGTCTACACGCCGTCCGCCGGGTCCGACACGGAGGCGAAGCTGCGCCATCTCCTGCGCTGACGGCCCCGGCTGCGGAGATGCCATGCGAGGGACGAGCGTGCCATCCGGACCTCGGCGGGGCGCGATACACCGGCGAGGGGGCGCTCCGTAGCCAGACCTGCCGCACCAGACGCGGGGCTGGGCGGTGCTCGAGCACTTCGCGGCCGATGGGAGGTCGTTCGTGGTCCCCGCCGCACCGTCGTACCGGACTCGGCGCTTGCAGCCGGGCGCCTCGGCGGCCGGCCAACCAGGAGGACCCCGCGTTGCGGTGGGAAGGGCAGCGGCACAGTGCCAGCGACGTGGTGGACGCCTGCGCCTGCGACCACCTGCCGCGCCTGGAGCGCGCGCGGGCCATGGGCCGCCCCGAGATGGCGGAGGAGCCCGACCCCGAGCAAGAACTGCTGGCCCGCGCGGCGGCGCTCCATGGGTGGCGTGCCTGGGACGAGCTGTCCCGGGCGGACGCGGGGGCGGTCGCGATCGAGGTCGCCCTCCCCGTCGCGGCGGCCGCGGCGACCGCTGAGGCGATGGCCGGAGGCGCCGGCGTGATCTGGCAGGGCGTCCTGGTGGACGGGGTCTGGCTGGGGCGGCCGGACGCGCTGCTCAAGGTCCGGGGCGGAGCCGCTTCGGCCCGTTCGCTTACGAGGTCCTCGACGTCCAGCTGGGCCGCCACGCCCGCAGCCAGGCACTGGTCCGGGGCGCCGTCCATCGCCTGCTGCTGGAGGCGGCGCAGGGAGCGCCCCGCAGCACCTGCACCTCTGGCTCGGGACCGGCCAGCGGGTGACCTACCGGGCCGCCGACTACACGGCCTTCGCCGAGCTCGCCCGCCGCGGACTGCTCCGCTCGGCGCGGCAGCCGGTGCCGGAGGCGGCACCGGACCCGGTGGCCCACTGCGAGCGGTGCCGCTTCCGGGCGGACGGCGATGGGCTGCGCCGGGCGCAGGACCACCTCTTCTCCCTCCCCGGCGCCAGATCGCCGGGCTGCGCGAGCGGGGCGTCCAGACCGTGGCGGGCCCCGCCGCCGAGGACCCCGCGGGTCCCGGGGGGACGCCCGCCACGGCCGCGGTCGGCCGGCTGGTGCACCTGGCCCGCCTCCGGGTGCGCGAGCGGGGGGCGCAGCCCATGGAGCGGGCCACATCGAGGCTTCCGTCCGAGGAGCCGTTCACCACCATCGAGACCCGCTGCAGCGGCAGCCGCCGCACCTGCTCCTACACGACGCGCAGGGTCCGTTCCTCGTTCCGCGCGGGCACCACGGGGACGGCGCGCAGGCCGCCGCACGCGGGCACCTGCAGCGGCGCCTGCCGGTAGAGGTCCCAGCGCGGGCGGATCACCATGCTGTGCGCGTGGTCGTAACCGGCGTCGAAGCCCCTGTCGAACCCGGCGTTGAAGCCCTCGTCATAGGCCGACCGCCCCTGGGGCCGGTCCGGCGATGCGGCGGCCGCCTCGACGACCCGCGTCGGCCATTCGCGCCGGAACGCCGTCCGAGGTCCCTTCACCGAGGCACGGCCCTTGACGCGGCGGAGTGGGGCCCGACGGGCGCGGGGGTCCGCGCGGCGTCGGCCGGACCGGGTCAGGCTATGTGGCAGAAGGGGTACGTATTCGGTCAAGCCGGTATGGGCGGGGATTCGGGATGGGTGTGAGGGAGTAGGGACGCGGCATCCGAGGCGCTGGGACGGAAAGGGGGGGCTGGACACGGCG